>DATNGL010000175.1:0-23209 GCA_035605895.1 Rhodanobacter sp. | reverse complement strand
CGGCTGCAGCCGCGCCAGTTCGGCGGCCAGCGCCTCGGCATTCGGTACTTCGCTGAGCAGGAAGCGGCCGCTGGACAGATCCACCCAGGCCAGCCCATAGGCGCCACCTGCACCGGCGGCGATCGCCAGCAGCAGATTGTCGCGGCGCTCCTCCAGCAAGGCGGCGTCGGTTACCGTGCCGGGCGTGACGATGCGCACCACCTTGCGTTCGACGATGCCCTTGGCCAGCGCCGGATCGCTCATCTGTTCGCAGATCGCCACCGATTCGCCGAGGCGCACCAGCCGCGCCAGATAATTTTCGGCCGCGTGATACGGCACGCCCGCCATCGGAATCGGTGCGCCGGCCGACTGCCCGCGCTGGGTCAGCGTGATGTCGAGCAGCCGTGCCGCCTTGCGCGCGTCGTCGTAGAACAGCTCGTAGAAATCGCCCATGCGGAAGAACAGCAGCACGTCCGGATGCGCGGCCTTGGCCGCAAGGTACTGGCGCATGAACGGGGTGTGCTGGGATAAATCTTCGTGGCTCATGCGATCGGAGTTGGGAACAGGCAACAACACGGTGGGCGCCTCGCCGGACCGGCAAGTACGCAAGAGTGGGGAGCGAGTCTGGCACGGTCCACCGGCGCAGGCCAAGCGATTGACGGTGACGGTGCCAGACGGCGTTCGCGGATCGAGTCCGGGTCGGGATTTCAAGGACCTTTTGCGGAGTCGGTCATTTTTCGGGAGCAATGCTCCAAGCCGTGGTGGCAAGGTCGCGCTTTGGCCGAGTCGGAATGCGAGCGCGAACGCGGGTTCTGGCCCGCGTCACGCCCGGTCGATGCGCAGCCAGCGTCGGAGGCCGAGTCCGCATATGCCAGGAACGGCGTCGCACGCCCGGAGACGTGAACCGCCTGGTTGATGCTCCCGAGCTTCCGCGCGAAGGGGCGACCTTCATGTTGGCAGGTCGGTCTCGCGTTGAATCCGGCTTTTTGCAACGAGCGGTCCGTGCTGACCGAACCGTTGTCGAATTCGCGCCGGATTGCGAGCAGGTGCATGCGCGGCGATGAGCATTTCGGAGACGGCCTGCGATAGCCGCTGGCTCTTTTCCCGTCGGCGACTCAGATGTGCTGTAAAGGCCGCGTACATCACCAATAACGCGGCGAAGGCCAGCGCGTTTGCCATGGCACCTGCGGACTGGTGAATCACGTACCCAAGCATTGGCAGAACGGCGGCGAACGCCACCAGGCAGAGCAACGCATCGCGTGGCTTCAGGCCTGCATCCATCAACAGATGGTGGATGTGGCCACGGTCCGCCGTAAACGGAGACTCTCCGCGGTGCATGCGTCGGAACATCACGGTCAGTGTGTCAAATATCGGCAGCGCGACACACCAAAGCACGAGTCCGGGTGAAATCTGCCGTGGCGAGCTCTGGCTCATGCCAATCAACGACCAGGCCAGCAAGTATCCCAGCATGATGCTGCCTGCGTCGCCCAGAAATACCTTGCCCCTGGGGCCAAACAGGCCCAGGTTGGCGGCGAGGTAGGGGAGCACGGCAGCGGCGATTACTGCAACCGACGCGAGTTGCATGGTCGATCCATTGCGATTGCTGAGAAATTCGATGCCGCCGGCAGCGACCAGTGTCAGGCATCCGGCCAGTCCGTCCATGCCGTCGATGAGGTTGAAGGCATTCAACAGGCCGATGACCGCGACCACCGTAAACGGAACCCCCAGCCACCCCAGCGTCAGTTCGTGACCGTGCAGGTTGCCCAGCGAATGGATATAGACGCCCGAACTGATCACGACGATGGCAATGGCGGCAAGCTGGGCGATTACCCGCACCGAGACCTTGAGGTTGAACAAATCGTCGGCGACGCCTACCACGACCAGCATCAACGCGGTGCAGATAACGGCGTCTTCGAACTTGCTGAACGCACCCGCATACCACCACCCGGCCAGCATGCCGATGGCGATGGCAAGGCCGCCGACGAGCGGCGTGTTGAAGGTGTGCCTCTTGCGGAATTGGTCAGGGTAATCAACCAGACCCAGCTGTCGACTCAGCGGCAGCAGGAGCAGGAGGGAGACAGCCGATACGCTTGTGGCCAGCGCGCAGGAGTCGAATATCCGCGGGTCGAACGTCATAACAATCCTGCAAATTTGGTACGTCGCGGGCAGGTTCGACGCCCTCGGACGTTGAAACCATGGCCGCGCCGTTCGTTGACATTGATGAAGTCGATCCAGACCTCGATGCGAATGGCTTCGATAACTGAATACTCTGCAAAGACCAGCTGCTTTTGCGAGGCGCTCGACCGATCTCAATAAACGTCACCGCCCCGCAACAGCGTGGCTACTTGCTGTTGTTCAAGTAGTACTGGCTTGTAGCGGTCGCGCTCAAGGCGCTGGTAAGAGGCAGCAGCTGGCTCATGAAGCGGTTCCAGCGGGTGATCCCGGCGGCGCTGGCGAACACCACGTCACCGGGTCTGACCATGAAATTGTCGGCCAGCGCAAATGCGGAGGGTGACTTGGCATCCAACTCGTAAACGGTGGGTTCCTGAGTGGTGCCTTGTTTGTTGAGGGCGCCGCGTACCACGTACACCATGCCTTTGGAAGTGATCTCGTTCAGACCGCCCGCCTGGCCCAGCGCCTGGGTCAACGTAAGATGCGAAGTCGTGAAACGAAGCGCTTGCGGGCGAAGCACCTCGCCCATCACGTAGACTTCCTGGTTGAAGTTGTAGGGAAGGTATACGCGGTCGCCTGCCTGCAAATAAATTGTCTGCGCGCCTGTGCCGCCACTGTGAAGCGAATTCAGATCGAGATGGTAAACCTGGCCTTGCCGCGATAGCACCACATCGGAGAGGTCGGCATCCCGGCTGTTTACCCCGGCCACGCCTATGGCCTCACCCAGCGTCAACGGCACGCCGGTAAGCGGCTGCGGGCCCGATTTCACGAAAGCCCCCTCCATCAACACGCGTTGACTGGCATAGTTCTCGATGCTGACGTCCACCAGCGGATTCTTGATGAACTTCGCAAGTCCCGAAGCGATGCTCTGTCGAGCCTGTTCAATGGTCATGCCGGCGACTTTCAGCACGCCGACATAGGGGAAGTACAGGGTTCCGTCAGGTCGGACCAAACGCCCGTTGGCGGCGGTCTGCTGTTGCTCGCCCGCGGGTGAAGTCAGCTCGGGGTGGTCCCATACCGTGATGTAGAGCGAGTCGCCGGGGCCGATCCGATAGGGCTCGGGGCGATAGTCCAGCAATGCCGTCGGAATCGTGAATGTCGAAACGGCCTCGGCACGTTGCTCCTGCGTTTCGAGCATCGCCGGCGTGATCGAGACGAGCTTCACATAACCGTTTTCGCTACTGCCGCCGGGCGAGCTCTTTGTCATTGACTGGCCGGGTGCCCAGACACAGCTGCTGAGCGAGGCCATCAAGAAAAGGCAGATCACGCTGCGAATCCACCCGATCGGCGACCTCATGAACCGCTTTGCTCGGCGACGCCGGCCAATCGCGAGGTGTTCCGCGCGTCGATCGCCTGCGGCGGCCCCGGCATCCCGGTGCTTGCCCCGTACATCACGTATTGCCGCAGGATAGCCGCCACCGGACGCCCGGGACCTGGTTTCCCCGGGCAAGGTGCGACGACGGGGTTGCCTTCCGATGATGCAAGAAAACCTTGCGGCGTGGTATCGCAATATCGGGATCGCGGAAATCAGATCTCTGGCCATGTCGACAACTCCTCGATCACGGTTGGGGTCAGCTCAAAAGATAAAAATTCGATACCGAGCCCGTTTACTAATCCACCCTTTAGGTGCTTTTGTCCAGTGAACCGGAGGTTGCGCAATTTAATGCATATTCATGATTGTGTTCAGTCGATGATGGTTTTAGCGAGCCAGAGGTCGCACAATTTAATTAATATTCATTATGGTGTTCGATTGGTGAAGACTTTCATGAAAATTTAACCCCTTGAACTTCTCGTTCGGTCTTGACAATTTCATGATGCCGAGCGCAAATGCACCTTTGGCAAGACGTAGGAGGCATCACGCGGCCATCAGTCGATCCGCAAGATATTGCGATAAATCGCTCGAAGCGCAACTGCTTGCACCACTTCGTGCTTGAAAAGCCGCATGGGCCAATATGCGATCCATGGTTGAGCCAAGTCGTTACCAGCCATCGACGAAAGCAGCTCTGGAATGGACAGAATTTTATAATGCCGCAGCGACCTTGTCGCATTTTTGCTTCTTGCCGGTCGCGGAGCATTACATGAATCTCAATTGAGATAATGGGTGCAGTGGCGGATGCCCCATGGAGTTCCGCCGATTGCATAGTGCGAAGATACGAATGGATTATCCGGCAAGGATATTTGCGCGCTTGCATGCCGGGCCTTCCACGTGATGATGGATTGCAAATGCGCAACACGTACCCGATGCATCGACGACGAGAGGTGAATGGTGTCGCTGAAGGCGAAAAACCCGATGCGCCGCTTGTCCAGCCGCCAGCCGGGTACGCACGTTTTCGCCGGTGCACTTTGTGCACGTCAAGCCGAGGTTGCCTGAATTCATGACAGGGCCTCGATCGTAAACCGGCTGTCGACGCTGCCGTTCGATTGCCTTCAACCGCCCAATCTTTGGAAGCCAAGGACCCACTGCAGCCATTCGCGTGTTCAGCTTCCCTTTGGAGAGTATCCAATGAAAGCCATCGGTGGTCCCAGGATTCAGGTTCAGCCTGACGATGAAATCGATCCGCGTGCCTTGCTGGGCATGCTGATGGACAACAAATGGCCGATCATCAAGATGACCCTGGGGTTTCTTGTAATCGGCCTTGCCTACATTCTGGCGGCGACGCCGCAGTACGAGGCCAAGGCGATGGTGCAGGTCGAGCAGGCGCCCAGCTTGCCCGGGCTGACCCTCGCGGCGCAGCAGGGTGGCACGTCGAATCCTGCCGCCGCCGATGCGAAAGCAATACTTACCTCGCAATCGGTCGTTGGAAATGCAGTGCGGCATCTGCACCTCAATGTCGAGACAAGCCCATACCGCGTCCCGCTTGTCGGGAGTCTGGCTGCCCGCATCCATGATTCCGGAGGGTCGACGGAGGTCAGTGCACCCTGGTTCGGACTGAGCAGTTACGGATGGGGCGGTTCGCAGCTTGGAGTGGCCCAGCTTGATGTTCCAAACGGCCTGCTCGGGCAGGAGCTCACATTGACGGCGGGTAAGGGCGGTGCATATGTGCTGACGGAGGACAGTGACATTCCATTCGCCCCGGGCCTGCTGCTGTTGCGAGGCCGCGTGGGGCAGGTCGCCACCGGGTCGGGTGTGACGATGCTGGTCAAGACCCTGCGCGCGAATGCAGGCATGCGCTTCCACGTGGTGCGCAACGCTGAAATGACCACCATCGAGCGAATGCAGAAAGCGATCTTGACCAGCCAGCCTGTGCCGGACTCCAACATCATTTCCTTGAGCTTCGACAGTGCGGACCCGCAGATGGCGGTCAACGTGCTCGACCAGATAGTCAACGCGTTCCTTGCGCAGAATGTGGGACGCAATTCCGCACAAGCGTCCAACAGCCTGAAGTTCGTGCAACAGCAATTGCCGGAGGTGAAACGGAAGCTGGCAGCCGCGCAATCTGCGCTGACCGCCTTTCAGCTCAAGGCGCACTCGGTGGACGTGCCCATGCAGACACAGAATCTGCTGAGCGAGCTCGCGTCAATCAACAGCAACATCGACCAGCTCAATACGCAGAAGGTCCAGGTGGAGCGCCTTTACACGCCCGAGCACCCCGCCTATGCGGCGATCACGCAACAGATAGGGCAACTGCAAGCGCGGCGAGCTGCGATCGAAAAGCAGATGACCACGTTTCCTGACACGCAACGCCAGTTGTTGAGTCTCAACGGAAACGTCCAGGTGCTGAACAATACTTATACCGGCCTGCTCAACGAGGCGCAGCAGCTTGAGCTCGCGCAGGCCGGTACGGTGGGTACCGCACGCATCGTGGATATGCCCGGCGTCGACATCACCAGGCCGGCGAAACCAAGAAAGCTTCTGACCCTGCTCGGCTGCGCCTTTGTGGGGGCCTTCCTTGCCGTGGCGCGCGTTTTTCTGCAGGAGATGTTTCGACGCGGCCTGGAGGACCCGGCCGAGATCGAGCAGCTTGGAGTGCAGGTTTATTCCGCAATTCCATTGAGCGAGCGCCAGATCGAGCTGTCGCAGAACCGCCCGCGCCTTCTCGGGAAACGTCATTCCGCGTTGCTGGCTATTGCCGCCCCCGACGACGTGGCGGCCGAGGCCATGCGCAGTTTGCGTACGAGCCTGCGATTCACCCAGTTGGGGGCATCCGACAACCGCTTGATGGTCTGCGGCTCCAGCGCCCAGACAGGGAAGACCTTCGTGGCGGCCAATCTCGCGGCGGTCAACGCACAGGCCGGGCTGCGGGTGTTGCTGATCGACGCCAACATGCGCGACGGCGACTTGCACAGAGTGCTTGGAGTCCGCGCGGAATATGGCCTGTCCGACCTGCTTGCTGGCGAACTCGAGGTCGCCGACGCCATCTGTTCCGTCGAAGGCCTGGAAGGTCTGGATCTCATCCCGAGCGGCGGCAAGCCTTCCAATCCGTCGGAACTGCTGATGCGTCCGTACTTCGGTGCCTTGCTGAGGCGGCTTTCGCCGGCCTACGACCTCATCGTCATCGACAGTCCGCCCATTCTGGCCGTCACCGACGCCGCAATCATCGGGCATCACGTGGGCACCAGCCTGCTGGTGGTGCGTTATGGGCTCAATCAGTCGCGGGAAGTCGAATTGGCCATGCAGCGCTTCAAGCAGGCCGGGGTAAGCATCAAGGGCGTGGTATTCAACGGCATGGAGAGGCGCAGTGGCGGCTTTTCCACGTACGCTGCCCTCGGGTACGGCCTTGTCCTGTGATCAATGCCAAGACCGCGGGCCTCGCTGAGCTCGTGCCATGCGAGCAGGTCATGAACGGGCCGAGGTCGCGCAGCCGGCAGCGTTTCGTTTCCGACCCCCATTTCCATGCAGCTGTGCTGGAGATGGAGGCGATCGGCCTGCGAGTGCAGTTGCGGCCGCATTCGGGGTCCGCGCCGTTCGGGGTGCTGTCTGGCCGAACCGGCTCGAGGTTTTTTCTGCTGCCAGCGCATCCGCGGGCCGTCAGCGCGGGTTCGCTGGCTCTGGTCCAGCCGGTGCGTTTCGCTCCGCGCATGGTCAAGGGCCTGGCCATGGTCGGAGCCCGCTTCGGTCTGACCAGATTTTTGCTGCCGCGCAAGGTGCACATTTCCGGGGCTGGCGACTTTGCGCGCATGCTGGGCTGCGGTGCCCGCCACTGTGCGTTCCTGACGGGTACTCCCGGCCCGCACCGCAAATTGAGTGCGCAACTGATGGACGACGCCGGTCAAATCAGGGCCTACGCGAAAGTGTCGCTCAATCCCGCCGTGCATGCGTTGCTTGAGCGCGAAGCGGAGATGTTGCAGTTTCTCGGTGCAATCGATCTGAAATCGGCGCGGGTCCCGCGCGTTTTGCTCAATGAAGTACGCAGTGGCACCGCGATTCTCGTAACCGATACGGTCAGGGCGACAGGTGCCAGCTGCTTGACCGATCTCGACGCGTTGCATCTGACCTTCCTCGCGGAGTTGGCCGCTCGAACGGCGTCGGGCGGGGCCAGAAGCGGGGCGTCCCTGCTGGCCGACTGGGTCGCACAGGTCGAGCGTCTCGGGGACCGTCTGGCGCAGCCGTGGCGACAGCGCTTCGATCGCGCGATGAAGATCCTGTCGACCGGGCCGCAGCTCTTTTCGTCGCGAGGTCTGGCACACGGCGATTTCACTCCGGTCAATTCATTCCGGCAACGCGGCCGTCTGTACGTCTTCGACTGGGAATATGCGGGTGATGCGTACCCGGCCGATTACGACCTGATCTGTTATCTCGATGCCGTGGCGAGGCTTGGCGGCATTCGGCCTGCTTCCCTGGCGACCACTCTCGGGCACCGGCTTGTCCACGAATTGGGACGTTCGCCAGCCGAAGCGAACCGGCGCCTGATCGCTTTTTACTGTGTTCATGCCCTGCGCGATGCAGGACGGCAACCGCACGGCGCGGGAATGATGTCGAACTGGGCGGGTGAGAACGAGACCGCGCTCGCGCTCGATGCGCTGTTGTCCCGAGCGTTCGAATCTTGAGTACTCGAAGGAGTCCTGCGACGTGGAAGCCATAGACGATTCGCTACCACCACGGGCACCTGCCTCACTGCATTCCCTGCATGCATCCAGCCTGCAGCTTCTGACACGTGGCGCATCGGGAGCGTTCGTGGTGTCCGTTTGCGGGACGGGGCTGGGCTTTGTCGCCAACCTGGTGATGGCGCGGGTCATCGGGCGGCAGGAATATGGCGTGTATGCACTGATGTTCAGCTGGATCAGCGTGCTTGCCGTGGTGGCGCAGGCCGGTCAGGACATCAGCCTGATTCGCCTGTTGCCGTCCTATATCCGCGAGGGCGCCTGGGGCAAGGTGCGCGGTTTGCGGCGCGGTGTGGGAGCCATGGTATTTGCCATCAGCTGCTGCATCGCCATCGCCGGCTGCGCGGTGGTGTACATGATTGGTGCGGAACACAGTGCCAGCTGGCGCAACACGTTCTACGTCGGCTTCGCGATGCTCCCGATACTCACCCAGCTGCAGCAAAGTGGCGCGCTGCACAAGGCATTCAAGCGACCGGTCGTAAGCGGGCTTTACCAGACCCTGGGGCGCCCGCTGCTGCTCATCGTGTTGATGGGCGCGCTGGCGTTGACGGTACATGACGCCGACGCACCATGGGCGGCGATGGCCACGCTGGCGTCAGCGGCGCTGGCGCTTGCCGGCTCGGCCTGGCACCTGGTGCACAAATGGCCCGAGCAGGGGCGGCAGGTGCCGCCAAAATACGAGATCCGACGGTGGCTGACCGTCGGCTTGCAGATGTCCGTGTTGTCGATCGTCATGGTTGCCGGGGCCCGCTTTGACGTGCTCATCCTGGGAGCGCTGATGGGCACGGGCGATGTGGGGCCGTATTACGCCGCGGTGCGCATGGCGGGGTTTGCGCTGTTTGCCCAGGGGGCGGTCAATGTAGTGCTCGCGCCGATGATCGCCGATCGCTACGACGCGCATGACCTGGGCGGTCTGCAGTTGGTCGCCAAGCAAGCCGCACGCTTCGCATTTGCCGGTGCCTTCGCCGTGAGCGTGTTCTTCACGGTGACGGGCCGCTGGCTGCTGGCGCTGTTTGGCCGGGGATTCGACTCGGCCTATGTCCCATTGATGGTCCTGTTGTGGGGGTATTGCGCCACCATGGCGCTGGGCGAAGTCGGCTTCATGTTGTCCATGACCAGATACCAGAAGCTGGCCACGGTGCTGGTGCTGGTGGGCGTGGCCGCCAACGCTATCGTGGCATGGCTGTTTGTGCCGACGCTGGGAGCGACTGGCGCAGCCATCGGTGCGGTGGTGTCGTTGCTTGCCTGGCGAGGCCTCGCATGGTGGATCGTCCGCTCGCGTCTCGGCATCGAACCATCGATCTTCGGCACGGCCAGAGGAGCGAACGTGTCGTGATCAGGCTGACCTTGGTGATCTCGTCGCTGGGTGGAGGGGGCGCAGAGCGCGTGATGGCAACCCTGGCCAACGCGTGGGCCGCCGAAGGCGTCGCCGTGACGTTGGTCACGCTGGCTGACCGCCGCGGCGACAAATACCCGCTGCATGCGGCGGTGAACCGCGTCGCGCTGGACGTTGCGGGCCGCTCGCCGCATGTCTTCACGGCGCTGCGCAACAACGCGGTGCGGTTGCGGTCGCTGCGCCGTGCGCTGCGGGCGGCGCAGCCCGATGCCATCATCAGCTTCACCACCACGGTCAACCTGCTCGTCGTGCTTGCCGTGCGTGGATGGCGCGTGCCGGTCATCGTCTCGGAGCGGTCGTTTGTCGGTGCGCAACCACCACGCGGGATGTGGCGGCTGGTTTACCGAACGCTCTACCGTCGCGCTGCCGCGGTCGTGGCGCAGACGCGCCGCGGCGCGGTCGATCTGGAAGCGAGGTTGAGCCGCCCGGTCGTGGTGATTCCAAACCCCGTCCCGGATATGCCACCTGCTGCCGCGCGTGTTGCGCCGTACGGGCGCGGCCAGCTGGTCCTGGCTGCGGGGCGTCTGGGGGTCGAGAAGGGTTTCGACATCCTGATCGATGCATTCGCCATGATCGCCGCTGAGCAGCCAGGCTGGCGTTTGCGCATTGCCGGCGAGGGTTCGGCGCGCGCGGCGCTGACCGAGCAGATCGCGCGCCACGGACTGGACGGACGCGTACAACTGGCCGGTTTCGATGACGACCTTCCGGCATCGATGCGTGAGGCGGACATCTTCGTTCTGTCCTCCCGCTACGAAGGCATGCCCAATGCGTTGCTGGAGGCCATGTCGCTGGGGCTTTGTTGCATCAGCTCGGACTGCGAGACCGGGCCACGCGAGATCATCGATTCAGGCAGCAATGGCTGGCTGGTGCCGGTGGCAGACGCACCCGCACTTGCCGAGGCGCTGCAGATGCTGATGAACGACAAGACGCTGCGCCAGCGGATCGGAGCGCGCGCCGTCGAGGTGCGGGAAACCCATTCGCTGCGATCCGTTCTGGCCCGTTGGGATGCGCTCGTGGCGACCCTGCTGCCGTCGACAGGACTCGGCGAGCGTGGCCGACTGACCACGGATGCGCCACGGACCGGCATGCATGGGCGCGCGCGCGAGTCGTCGCCGCCCGAGGTTGCGCGCAAACCGCGCGTGCTGTTCCTGATCCGTTCGCTGCGACGTGGTGGCGCCGAACGGCAACTGGTGGCGCTGGCGGCCGGGTTGCGTCAATCCGGCTGGGAAGTCGCGGTGGCCTGCTTCTATGCGGGCGGCGCATTCCAGCGCGAGCTTGAACGCCGTGACGTCCCCGTCATCGATTTGCGCAAGCGCGGCCGCTGGGACGTCATCGGTTTCCTGTGGCGCCTGTGGCGCGCGCTCCGCCAGTTCGAGCCAGACATCGTTCATGGCTACCTCACTGTCGGAAATTTGCTGTCGCTGATGGCGCGCGCGGCCTGTCCGGGTTCGCACGTGGTCTGGGGCGTTCGCTCGTCCTTCATCGATCGAACGCGCTATGACTGGATGTCACGGCTCACTTTCGCGCTGAGCTGCAGGATGGCCCGTGGTGCGGATCGGATCATCTTCAACTCACAGGCCGGTTCCACGCTGCACGGTGCGCATGGTTATCCGGCGGACAGACTCGTGGTGATCGCCAACGGCATCGATACCGATCATTTCCGTTTCGACGAGACTGCCCGCCAGCGGATGCGGCGCGAGTGGGGTGCATCCGATCGCGACGTGCTGGTGGGACTGATCGGAAGGCTTGATCCGATGAAGGACCATCCCACGTTTCTGCAAGCCGCTGCACTGCTTGTCGCTGAGCATGCGCCGTGGCGTTTTGTCTGTGTCGGCGAGGGTGGCTCGGGATACGCCGGTGAGCTGACGACGAAGGCGCGCGGGCTCGGGTTGGCGGGCCGAATGGTGTGGGCCGGATCGTGCGAGGACATGGTCGCGGCTTATAGTGCCATGGACATCGTCGTATCCTCGTCGTTCGGTGAAGGCTTCCCCAACGTCGTGGCCGAGGCGATGGCGTGTGGCCGTCCCTGCGTGGTCACGCGAGTGGGCGATTCTGCCCACCTGGTGGCCGATACCGGCATTGTCGTGCCGCCGCGTGATCCTCAAGCACTGCGCGACGGTATCGCGCAGATGCGGCGACGGATTGAAAGCGATTCCCGCGCGATGGCACTCGCCGCAAGGGCGCGGGTCGTTGATCACTTCAGTACGGCGAGACTGGTCAGCAGCTCGGCCCGGGTGCTTGAGAACGTGCGCCACCGCGACTGTCCGCTGGATGGGTTGGCGTCATGAATGCCCGATGGCTGCCGCGCTCGCCGATCGATGTGCTGCTGGCGGCGTTCGTCCTGTGGTTTGGCAGCAATGCGAGCGACTTCCTGTTTTTGGCGCGTGGGATAAAGCCGCTCTATTCCTATGTTGCGGTGATCGCCTTTGCCGTCTTCTATGCCGTCGCTCAAGGTGCTTCGGTGCGTTCCCTGACCATGCTGCAGTCTCGCGGTACCCGTCAATTTTCCATCTGGCTGCTGCTCTATGTCCTCTACGGCGTGCTGATCTTCCTGGAGTCATCGCAAAGCAAGGTTGCGCTGCAGGCCCTGATTTCGCTGGCGGAGATGGTGGTGCTGGGCATGGCGTTCTCGACGCTGATGGTGCATCCGCAACGGTTGCGCATGCTCGCCGCGGTCTTCCTGCTGCTGGCTTTGTTCAACACGGGCATGGATCTGCTCGATTTCATCCGTCCCCGCTTTTCCATGGTGCCAGGCCGGGCCGCCGGGCTCTATATCAACCCCAATGTGGCTGGATACGCCCTGGCACTGGTAATGCTTTGCGGCATCGACAGTGTGCCGGCACGGCTGCGCTGGCTGTTTGTGTTGACATGCGGCGTGGGCGTGCTGGTCACCTTCTCGCGATCGGCATGGATCATGTGGGGGATGACCGTAGTCTGGTTGGGCTGGCGGGGTCGTGCGCACAACGCGAAGTGGAAGCTTGCCGTAATGACGGTGTCCACCGTGGTGGGCATCGGAGTTCTGCTGGCGTTGTTCTCCGGCGAACTGGGAACGTTGCTGGCCGATACCCGGTTCGCCCGCTATCTCGACCCCAATACGCTGGCGCGCATGGGCGTCGGCGATTCTTCGCTGTCGGGCAATTCCGCTGCCACCCGCACCGACCTGATCTGGTATTCGTTGCGGGAAGCCTCACAGACCCCGGTATTCGGGCGCGGCAGCGGCTATGTCTATGAATGGGCTTTCCCCGTCGGTCCGCATGACATGTATCTGCGCTTCCTTGTCGAAGGCGGAATCTTCGGACTTGCATTCTATCTGGTGTTGATGGCACTGCTGTGGCGCGCAACGTCGGGCCTGCAACGCATGCTGGTGCTGCAGATCATCATCGCCAGTTTCTTTTCGCACAACCTGCTGGAGAGTCCGGTCATCATCATCGCGGTGACGTTCATGCTTGCGCGGCAGGCATTGCAGCGGCGCGAAATTGTCGAGACGCAGCGGGCTGATCTGGTCCAGGCCGGGGTGTCCGGATGAGGATCTGTCATGTCATTAC
Source organism: Rhodanobacter sp. (assembly GCA_035605895.1). GTDB lineage: Bacteria > Pseudomonadota > Gammaproteobacteria > Xanthomonadales > Rhodanobacteraceae > Rhodanobacter. Next base: position 10,075 of record DATNGL010000175.1, on the reverse strand, counting down.
GGGACTGGGCTCGGGTGGAGCCGAGATTGCCTTGTGCCGGTTGCTCGAAGCGTTGCGGCCACCGAAATTTGATCATGTCGTGGTGTCGCTGGGAAGCGAGAGCGCGCTCAGCGAACGGGTTGCCGAATCTGCCGTAGTGCATCATTTGCGCATTCGACCAAGCCGGGCCGGACCGGGGGACGTGTTGCGGCTCCGGCGCATTTTCAGGAGTGAGTCAGCGGATATTGCCCACGCCTGGATGTACCACGCCCACCTGATGACTTCACTGGCGCTGTGGGGTCAATGCGTACCGCATATGTGGAGTGTGCATCACTCCCTGAGCGATCTGGCTACCGACAAGCGCATGACAAGGGTTGTCATCCGACTTAATGCCATGTTTTCGACGCAACCTGATTGCGTGCTGTATGCCTCGCAGCTGAGCGCCTCACAGCATGAGGACTACGGCTTCTGCAAGGCACGCACGGTGGTCATTCCGAACGGTTACGACACGAATGTCCTGAGGCCGGACCCCGAGGCGCGTGCGCGCATACGCCGGGAGCTGGATGTGCCTGACGATTGCATCGTGATCGGCATGGTCGCGCGCGTGCATCCGACGAAGGATCATGGCAATTTTCTGTACGCGGCGCAGCAGTTCCGGAATAGCCATCCTGGCAGCGTGTTCGTGCTGGTCGGCGACGGCGCGACCGCCGACAATGCGGAGCTGGCCAGCTTGATCGATACCTTGCAACTGCAAGGTCACGTGCGCCTGTTGGGCCGGCGCACGGACATACCTGAAATCAACGCGGCATTCGACATCGCCACGCTGGCTTCACGCGGCGAGGCGTTTCCCAACGCGGTGGCCGAGGCCATGGCCTGCGGTGTCCCTTGTGTGGCCACCGATGTCGGCGATGTGCCCATCATCGTGGCCGACACGGGCGTGGTGGTGCCTCCGCGCGATCCTGCCGCACTCAGCGAGGGATGGAGCGCGATTGCCGCAATGACTCCACGAGATCGGCGCAGTCTGGGTGCACGCGCGCGACATCGCATCGTCAGTAACTACACCGGCAGCCTCCGGGCTCGCCGTTACGCCGAGCTGTACTCGTCGATCGTGCGGGAGCGTTGAGCATGTGCGGAATTGCAGGAATCTGGGATGTCTCCCACGGTTTGACAGCCGAGGACGGGCGCGCCGTCGTGCGCCGCATGACGGACGCGTTGAACTATCGCGGCCCGGATGACGATGGCCACTTCCAGGATGTCGCGGCTGGCGTGGCGTTGGGGCACCGGCGGTTGTCGGTGATCGATCTGTCGCCGGAAGGGCACCAGCCGATGAGCTCCGCCAGCGGGCGTTACGTGATCGTGTTCAATGGCGAGGTGTACAACCATCGGAGCCTGCGGCGCGAGTTGGTCCCGCTGGGCGCGACGTTCCGCGGGCACTCGGATACGGAAGTCATGCTGGCAGCAATAGAGCACTGGGGGCTCGAGCAGGCAGTCAAGCGCTTCGTCGGGATGTTCGCGTTCGCCCTTTGGGATCGCCGGGAGCGCTCGCTCTCGCTGGTCCGGGACCGTCTGGGGATCAAGCCCCTGTACTACGGCTGGATTGGTTCGCTGTTCGTATTCGGCTCCGAACTGAAGGCGCTCCGGCAGTGTCCCGGGTTCGCCAATCCAGTCGATCGCGATGCCCTGTGCCTGCTGCTGCGGCACAATTACATTGCCGCACCGTATGCCATTTATCAGGGCATTCGCAAACTGCAGCCGGGTACCTCTCTGACCGTCACCAGCGACATGGCGGCATCCCGTGCCGATGCAGCGGCCCTCGCGGCCAAGGCGCTAATCTACTGGTCTGCCCGCGATGTCGCAGAAGCCGGCGTAGCCGATCGCATGCGTCTCTCCGATGCCGATGCCACCGACGAGCTTGAAAGACTCTTGCGTGATGCGGTCGCGCTCCGGATGGAAGCCGATGTGCCGCTGGGGGCGTTCCTCTCCGGCGGAGTGGATTCCTCGCTGGTGGTCGCGCTGATGCAGGCGCAGGCTGCGAGACCGGTCAAGACATTCTCCATCGGCTTTCGGGAAAAGGGCTACGACGAGGCAGTCCACGCCCGCGCCGTGGCCAGGCATCTGGGGACCGAGCATCACGAGTTGTACGTGACCGCGCAGGATGCCCTGAGTGTGGTGCCGAGGCTTCCGGCGATGTTCGATGAACCGTTTTCCGATGCATCGCAGATACCGACGTTCCTGCTGTCCCGGCTCGCGCGCAGCCAGGTGACGGTAAGCCTCTCCGGCGACGGTGGCGATGAATTGTTCGGCGGCTACGAGCGCTATTTCAAGGCGCGCGACATCGAGCGCTGTCTGGATTGGATGCCGGCACGCATGCAGCGATATGCGGCGCGCTCGCTTTCGCAGCGGGCCAGCTTTTACGAGTCGTTGTTGGCGGGCGCCAACCGCTGCGTGCCCGCCCGGATGAGGCTGAAACGACCTCGCTCGAAGATCGGCGTGCTCGCCGGCATGCTCGAGGCTGGGCCGCAGGAGCAGCGCTACCGGTTGTTGATGTCGCATTTGCGCGACCCCGCCATGGCGGTACTCCATGCCAAAGAGCCGCCAACCGAGCTGAGCGATCCCGGGCTGGGGCCGGAGGTGAGGGAAGTCTTCGAGCGGATGATGTACAGCGACCTGGTCACTTATCTCCCGGGCGACATTCTTACCAAGGTCGATCGCGCCAGCATGGCCGTGAGCCTCGAGGCGCGCGTGCCGTTGCTGGATCATCGGGTCGTCGAATTCGCGTGGCGTGTGCCCATGCATCAGAAAGTGCGGGGCAGAGAGGGCAAATGGCTGCTGCGCCAGGTGCTTTACCGGCACGTGCCGCGTCAGCTGATCGATCGCCCCAAGAAAGGTTTCGGCGTTCCGATGGGCGCGTGGCTGCGCGGGCCACTGCGTGATTGGGCGGAATCCCTGCTGGATCCGCGTCGGCTGCGCGAGGAGGGCTATTTCGAACCCGAATACGTGCGCGCGCTGTTCGCCGACCATGTCGCGGGGCGGGTCAATGAAGGAGGGCGGCTGTGGGACGTGTTGATGTTTCAGGCCTGGCTTGAGCAAGCTGGGCATGACAGCGCACGGTCATGCGACGCCGTATTCGCGGCGTGCCCCCTGGACGTTTCAGCCGGGGTCCAGCCGCCGGAGCCACGCCGTGCGGAAAGGTAGTGCGGAAAACGGCAACCAGGATTTCGATTCATCAAGTGATGAGGAAAAACAGGGTCTCGTGGATCAGTCGAAGGAGTCAACATTCGATGAAACAGGACAATTTGCTTGATCAGCAATCACATTTCGCTTTCGGCGAGAACTGGCTGGACTACGCCCGGAAGATTGATGAGGAAAAGATCTCCCGGGCCACTGACGACCTGCGTCGCCTGAGCGGCCGGCAGCGCCTCGATGACATGACTTTCCTGGACATCGGCTGTGGGTCCGGACTGTCCGCGCTGGCCGCGTCGCGGCTCGGCGCAAGTCGTGTCGCAGGCGTCGATATCGATCCCGACTCGGTGAAGGCGGCAAGGCAGGTGTTCGCCCGGTTTGCGCCCGGTCTGTCCGCGGATTTCGAGGTGTGCAGCGTGTTCGAGATGACGCCGGCCGTATTTGGGACGTTCGACATTGTCTATTCCTGGGGGGTGCTTCACCACACGGGCGACATGGTCCGAGCCATCGAAACCGCCGCTGCCCTGGTCAGGCCGGATGGAGAGCTCTACCTTGCCTTGTACCGGAAAACGCCTTACTGCGGCATGTGGCGTCACATCAAGCGGTGGTATTCGAAAGCGCCTTCAACATCCCAGCAGCGGGCGAGACGAATGCATGTGTTTCTGTTCAAGGCCGCTTTGAAAATGCAGGGCAGGGATTTCGATGCCTATGTAAGGGACTACGGAAACCGGGGCATGGATTATTACAACGACGTGCATGACTGGCTCGGTGGCTACCCCTACCAATCAGTTACCCCGGATGAATGCCATGCATTGCTTGGCCGGATGGGATTTGCGGTTGATCGCGAATTTGTCAAGAGAAGCAGGCATCCCCTCAGGGGCATCCTCGGATCGGGTTGCAACGAATACGCATTTCATCGTGGATCACGCGGCTCGCCTGGTGCACATGGACAAGCAGCGAGCTGACGGCATGATCGGGCTGAAATCAGCATTGGAGCATGCGCCGATGGCCGGAGCTGCTGGATGGATTGACGGGCTTGCCTTCACGGCACGAAAGGAATCGTGGGTGGCGTCTTCCGCGGGCCGGTTTTACAAGATATTTCGCCGGAGCGACGACCCGGCACGCGACTGGCTGGACCCGTTGTGCATGGAGAAGGCCGGCCGTGAATATGCCGACACGTTGTTTCTGGGTCGCCTGAGCGGCCGTGTATGCACGCCGGTGCAGCTCGACCATGCCTGTGTCGTCTACCCGCAGCTCTCGGGTCCGGACATGCGTCCGATGCTGCAGCAGATGCGTGACGAAGCCGATGCACGGCAGCATGCGGGGGGCTTGCGCGATGCGATGGTGCTGCTGGCGCAGCTGCATGGCGCCAGGCGGGACATGCCGGATTATCCAGTCAAGGATTATCTGCATAGCGGATACCTGACACCCGATGTGGAGGTGACAAGACGCATCGGCGAGCGCGAACGTACGCTCTTCATCAGCGGTTTCGAAGTGCGCAATTTTCGCTTCGATCGCCACCGTGACGGCTGGTTCTTTTTTGATCCGCAACATGTGTTTCTCGGCATGCCGGAGGACGATCTTGCGCGATTTGTCATTTCCCTGCTGATGATCAACTGGGGCCAGGGTGGGTCAGTCAGGCTGTGGCAGGATTTCTCCGTCAGTGACCTTCTGTCGACTTACGAGACCGCCTCCGGCCGCTCGCTGGACAGAACCCTGCTCAATTATTTCCTGCGTGAAACGATCGCCATGCGCAGATATTTTGCCCAAAAGGCACTGCGCAACATGAGTGGAGCGAAACGAGTTCTCGGCCGGCCTTATCTGTCTGCCTATTTCATGCAACTCAACCACTGGGCCGCAAATAATGAATTTTGACTATGAGCGTAAAACCCGGAAATTTTATCAGGACGACGACACGGCGCAGCGCTACCACGCCATGTTCATGTCGCCGAAGGGGTGGCACAATCTTCCCTCGCGCGTGGTGGCGCGGCGGGAACGTCAGGCGATAGAAAACTTGTTGGCCCGCGTGCCGCATCGGACGGCGTTGGATCTTCCTGCCGGAACAGGAAAGTTGGCCGCCATTTTTGCAGCCCTGGGGACGCGCGTGGTGGCGTCGGACATTTCCGCCAGCATGCTGAAACTGGCTGAAGAGGAGTACGCGCGGGCCGGTTGCGAGGGTGCCACGTTCCGGGTCGAGGATGCCACCGACCTTGCGAATTTCCACGACGACTCCTTCGATGTGGTGGTGTGCCTGCGGCTCATGCATCGCGTGCCCTCAGTGCTGCGCAAACGGATGCTCGGCGAGTTTGCCCGGGTGGCTCCCTACACCATCGTCTCGTTCGGGATCGAAAATGGATTCCACAGGGCCCGGCGCGGGGTCAGGGCTGCCGTGTTCGGCGGCAGCAGGGATGCGCTGTGTTTTTGCAGCGTCGAGCAGGCCTGCGCGGAGCTGTCACCCGAATTCGAGGTACTCAGCCGCGTCTGGATCGCCCCGGCGCTGTCGCAGGAGATGGTTTTTCTGCTGCGTTCGAAAGGTCGCTGAAACGACATCAATCAGGGGTCGATCTGCAAGGTACCAAGTCATGGCCACACAATGCGCATCATCGTCGCGAGGATGGAAGATCCGGTTCGTCGCTTTCGCCCTGCTGGTCATGGCGATGATGCCAGCGGCCGCTCGGTGCCCGAAATTGCTGATGTTCGATGGAACCAATTTTCAGACCCAGACCAATGCCGGACAAGCGGACTATTGGGGCAATACGGTTGGCGTGCAGGGATTCTTCGTCAACCGCGTGATGCCGTCCTGGCAGGACGACGTGGGTGACGACCCCGACAGCAAGCTTTGGCAGCACTTGAGTCGATTTCAGGCTGTTTACGCGAAGTACGGAGTCACTGACAACTTCATCAAGGTCGCGCTTTACCACCCGGTCGACTGGAACGACCCTCAACAGCGCGGAGAAATCGTCGAGCATTTTGCCCACGCTGCAGCACTCGCACGCCATGCAGGCTTCGCGGGCATGGCGTTGGACCTGGAGCCATACAAGCCGACGTGGGTCGACAGTGGTGATATGGCCAACACGGTGCAGGCCCAGGGAGCAGCGATCGCCCGGGCGATGCTGGCCGCGTATCCAGGCATGACGCTGGTCGTGATCAAGGATGGTTTGCATCAGGCCTACCCGCATGCACCGTTGAGCCAGGTGCTCTCACAGTTGGATCAGCCACCCGCTCCGGCCAGGCATTTCTGGCATGGGGGGTATGCGCTCTCCGTGCCGTTTCTGCGCGGCCTGCTCTCGGTCAACTGGTCGCACGTGGTGATTGCAACCGAAGATACGTACGACGGGTCCAATATCGTCGCGTCAGTCCAGCAGACGCAGGAGAACTACGCGTCATTCATGCGTGCCGGTCAGGATGGGCGGACCGACCTGAGCGTGTCGCCCGGACTCTGGCCGCTGGGACATTCCTATGCCGACAAGTCCGCTCGTGGCAGCCCGGCGGAATTCGCCCGGCAATTGCAAACCGCGTTTGGCGCCGCTAGACGCTATGTCTGGATCTACGGGTACGGAAGTGCATGGCAAACGGCGGGCGACTACGGCACGGGCCCGGTCACCGCCAATTTTTCGGAATATGTCGCCGCGATTCATGCGGTGCGTGCATCCTGCGTGGCGGGTAATTCCTCGCAGCAGCCCGCTGCGACTCCTTGACCTGTGCGATGCCGACAGTGAAAGTCATCTTCTTCGCCAACTCCGACTGGTACCTCTACAATTTTCGCCGCTCACTGGCGCTCGCGGCGCAGTCGTTCGGGTACGAAATGTTGTTGATCTCGCCGCCTGGCGAATACGGTGCGCGGTTGCGCAGCCTGGGCCTGGATTGGCGGCCGCTCTCGCGGATGGATCGTCGCAGCCTCAACCTCGTCAGTGAGTTGCAGGTCCTGTTGGGCCTGGTGGCACTGTTCCGCCGCGAGCATCCGGCGCTGGTTCATGGTTTCACCATCAAGTGCGCGGTGTACGGGTCGCTTGCGGCGCAGCTGGCGCGGGTGCCGGCGCGCGTCAACGCAGTGGCCGGACTGGGGTACGTCTTTGCCAGTAACGATCACAAGGCACGATGGCTGCGGCCCGTGGTACGCGTGATGTTGCGCCTGGCGCTTCGCGGCAGGCGCACACGGCTTATCCTGCAGAATCCCGACGACCAGGAGATGTTTGAGCAATCCGGCCTGATCGAGCTCGATCGCATCGACCTGATTCCAGGGTCCGGAGTGGACTGCACGCGCTTCACGCCACCCCCGGAAGGAAACCCGGCGCGCAGGTCTCAGCCCTGCGTGCTGCTGGCTGCGCGCCTGTTGTGGGACAAGGGGGTGGCCGAATATGTCGAAGCATCGCGCCTGTTGCGGTCGGCTGGCAGAACCATTCGCTTTCTCCTCGCGGGCATGCCCGATCCTGGTAATCCCGCCGCGGTGCCGGAATCCACTTTGCGCCAGTGGGTGGACGAAGGAGCGATCGAGTGGCTGGGGCACGTCGACGACACGAGCGAGCTGTTTCGGTCCGTCGACATCCTGGCGCTGCCCACTTATTACGGCGAGGGCCTGCCGAAGTCGCTGATCGAGGCAGCCGCGTGCGCGTTGCCGCTTGTCACCACCGACATGCCGGGTTGTCGCGAGGTCGTGACAAACGAGGTGGATGGTCTGCTTATCCCGCCGCGTGATGCGGGGGCGCTGGCCCATGCGATTACGCGCCTGATTGATTCGCCCGAACTGGCGGCCCGATTGGGAGCTGCTGCGCGCGCAAAGGCAGTCGCGCATTTTGACGAGCGCATTGTGATTGAGCGCACGCTTGCGGTGTATCGCAAATTGCTGCAAGCGTCGTGAAGAGTTGCCTGCTGGCGGAACAGCCCGTCGCACAAGGCTGACCAAGTCCGCCGAATTTGCAGTTTCATGGCTTTGCCAAGAACGACCGGCGCCATGTTCGCCGACCAATGAAATCAAATGGAACCTGACAGCTGGATTCTCGTTTCATCGACCCTCCAGAGCGAGTCGAGAATTGTCTTGATCCGCTTGCGACATGCAACGACAGGGTCCCGTATTCGTTCGTTCCCACCAGGAGCTTCCGTCCATCATGGCCCACAGCCCCAATAGAATCCCTTCGCTTGACGGTTTCCGCGCCATTTCGATCCTGCTGGTGGCTTACGGGCATCTCTGTGGCACGCACCGCTTCCCCGTCAGCACGGTCGATTACGCTCGTTCTCTTGGTGACGTAGCTCACTTGGGCGTGTTGGTTTTTTTTGTGATCTCCGGATTCCTGATTACCTCGCTGCTCATGAGTGAGCGCGAGAAAACCGGCTCGATTTCGCTGAAACAGTTCTACTTCCGCCGGGTCCTGAGAATATTTCCTGCGTTCTATGCTCTTATCCTCGTCGTTTTTCTGGCCAGCCTGCTGGGCTGGATTTCCCTGAACGGCCGTGATTTCGCATTTGCACTGACCTATACGATCAACTACGACGCTCATCGTTCTTGGCAAGTCGGGCATTTGTGGTCCCTTTCAATTGAGGAACAGTTCTATCTGTTATGGCCGCTGGTCTTGCTGGCCCTGCGCGAGCGTCGCGCGCTGGTCGTCGCGATCGTCGCGATTTTTGCAGCTCCGCTCGTACGCGCCGGCATCTCATGGATACACCGCGGCCATCCACACTCACCGTTGTACGGCATGATCGTCTTTCCGGCGATGTGCGATTACCTGGCCACGGGGTGTGCGCTCGCACTTTTGCGGCCTTGGCTGCTTGCGCAGGGTTGGTATGCGCGTCTGACGGCCAGTCCCTGGTTATTGGTGACGGTGCCCGTGATCCTGATGATCACCCGCTTTTCCAATCATGCGCTGGTATTGCTCGTCTGTTCGCCGCTCTTGAACGTGTGCGTCGCGCTGCTGATCGAATCGTCGACGCGACACGATCGAACCCTGGCTGGGCGCTTCCTGAACTGGAAGCCGGTCGCGTTCATCGGCGTACTGAGCTACTCGCTTTATCTATGGCAGCAGTTGTTCCTCGACCGCGACTCGAATCAATGGATAAACGCGTTTCCCCAGAATATCGCCTTCGCCGTTGTCGCCGCGCTGCTTTCGTACTTTTTGATCGAGCGGTCGTTCCTCCGTTTCCGGCGTCGACTGGAGCATGCCACCCGCCTGCCCATGCACACCGACAGCGTCGGGTCCGTTACCGACACGCGGGAACTGGTCGCGGAGAGGGCCGTTGACACGAGCGCGGGCAATCCACCTATGGTTTAGGTTGAACTTTCTGGCGGAGCCTCGGGAAATATCGAGCGTGAACTGCGGACCTTGGGAGCATCGTCACCTCGACCATGCCGGCGAGCAGCGCGGGCACGAGGTTCCCATCGGGGTTGCCGAACACGCACAGCCCATGTGCGGCGAGCTTCGGGCCGAAGGCCACGAGCCAATGTGAGAGATTGGGGAAAATCGCCCTCATGCGGGGCACATGGCCGCACCCGGTTGCTGCGACGCGCGACGGGCTGGTTCAGGTAGTCCGCCTCGCCGGACTTTCCGGATTTGTCCGCCGCGCATCTTGCGACAGATGTCAAGGAACGTTCTCGCCATGCTGGTCTAAGCTTTCGCGGCACCACGGCTGCGCGGCAAGTGCGTGATTCCCGACCCGAAATGACAGCATTGGCGGCATGTACGCTGCGGAGTTCAGTGGCGTCTCCAGTCCAGTTGGGCGGCAGATTCCGCTTGCTTGACGCAGAGTGTCAGTTTTTTGACCTCGGAGGTCAGCTCCACGGTTGAAAACACGCCGTCAGCCAATGGAATTGACATTCGCAGTATTCTTGACGAAGAAATCGATTTGGCCTGGCGCAAGGGATGTGGCCGAAATGGGGATAAAGCTCCGGCGCACTGTCGGCCATGGCTTGGAATTTGCTTGA
>DATNGL010000174.1:0-11459 GCA_035605895.1 Rhodanobacter sp. | reverse complement strand
CGCCGGCGATGGCGTGATCAAGTACCACGGCTGGGAGAACGGCTACGGCAACTTCGTGGTGATCCAGCACAGCAAGACGATCAGCACCGCGTACGGCCACATGTCGCGCTTCGTCAAGGGCCAGCACGTCGGCGAACATGTACGCCAGGGCGAAGTGATCGGCTACGTCGGCATGACCGGCCTGGCCACCGGCCCCCATCTGCATTACGAATTCCGCGTCAACGGCGTGCAGCGCAATCCGCAGACGGTGACCTTGCCGAAACCCGAACCGCTGCCCGCCGCGCAGTTGGCCAGGTTCGAATCGCAGGTGGTCAAGCCGCAGCTGGCCCGCCTGACCGAACTCGACAACCGGATCAAGCTGGCCCGCGCGAACGCTCCCGCCAACCACGACAACTGAGCACCCATCCAGCGTGACTGACGACGCCACGGCGCTCTACCTCGGACTGATTTCCGGTACCAGCGTCGACAGCATCGATGCGGTGCTGGTCCACTTCCACGACGGCATGCCGCAGACGCTTGCCCGGCATGCCCATCGCTGGCCGGTCGCCTTGCGCAAACGCATGCTGGCGCTGGCGCAAGGCGCAGCGGCGCTGAACCTGGACGCGTGGGGCCGGCTCGATGTCGAGATCGGCCACCAGTTCGCCGACGCGGCACTGCAGCTGCTTGAAGAAAGCCGCACACCGGCGACCGCGGTGCGCGCGATCGGCTCGCATGGGCAGACCTTGCGCCACCGGCCTGGCGGCGACTACCCGTTCACCCTGCAGGTGGGCGACCCCAGCGTGATCGCCGAGCGCTGCCGCATTGAGGTAGTGGCGGACTTTCGTCGCGCCGACGTCGCCGCCGGCGGCCAGGGCGCGCCGCTGCTTCCTGCACTGCATGCCATGTTGCTGGCCACGCCGGGCCGTGCGCGGGTGGTGCTCAACCTCGGCGGGATCGCCAATATCACCATGCTCGCCGCGGACGGCAGCGTGCGTGGCTTCGACACCGGGCCAGCCAACGGCCTGCTCGACGCATGGTGCCAGCGCCATCTGGGCGAGCCGTTCGATCGCGACGGTGCCTTCGCCGCCAGTGGCCAGGTCCAGCAAGGGCTGCTCGACGCGATGCTGGCCGACCACTATTTCTCGCTGCCGCCCCCCAAGAGCACCGGGCGCGAACATTTCCACCTGCACTGGCTGGCTACTCAGGCCACGGTGGACTTGCTGAAACCTGCCGACGTGCAGGCCACCTTGCTTGAACTCTCGGCCCGCAGCATCGGCGCCGCCATCGAGCAATACGCCGCCGCAGCCGACGATGTGCTCGCTTGCGGCGGTGGCGTGCACAACGCCGCGCTGATGCGACGTCTCGCCGAACTGTTGGCTCCGCGCACGTTGCGCAGTACGGCGGAACTCGGCATCGATCCGGATTTTCTCGAGGCCACCGCATTCGCCTGGCTGGCGCGGCAGCGCCTGCTCAACCTGCCGGGCAATCTGCCGGCGGTGACCGGCGCCCGCGGACCGCGCGTGCTCGGCGCGATCTACTCGGCGCCGCGATCAGGTTCGTCGTAGCGGATGCTTTCCGGCGCGAGCTGCGTCGGACGGGTCCTGGCCAAGGCCTGCAGCGCTTCCTGGAACACGCCGCGTTCGGCCGCCTCCCAGTGCCCTTCAAGTATCGTCAGTGCATTCGGGTTGCGCAGGCTTTCGCTGTACTGTTGCGCCACCGACATGCCCAGGCCATTGCGCAGCGCATCCAGCAGCACGTCGTTGACCGGACACTGGCGCAGCTTGGCCAGCGTCGCGATGCGCTCGGCCAGCAGGCCATCGACGTGATGAACGATCATGTCCGGCACAAGCGTCTCTCCGTGTAGCACATGCCCTGTTTGGCCAATGGTTGCATACCCTTGCCTGAACCGCGCGCGACGAGCCGGATTCCGTGGCTGACTTGGCAGTTCCATTGTGACCATCGCCATGCCGGCTCTGCCCCGTGAGCGACCGCGACACGATGAATCAGCCTGCCGCTTCGATGGCCTCCCGTTCGCGTTCGAAGCGGCGAAAGCGCGGCCACAGGCAGGCAAACAGCAGCATCGCGGGTATCACGGCCAGCACGGTGAGAACGAAATAACCGCCATATCCCGCGGCCGTGGCAATACCACCGGCAAAGAAACCAAGCAGCTTGCCCGGCAGGTTGACCAGCGAACTCAGCAGCGCATATTGCGTGGCGGTGTGCTGGCGATTGACCAGCGACGACAGAAACGCCACCGTCGGCGGCCCGAGCATGCCCAAGGTGAAATTCTCGCCCGAGATCACCAGGGTAAGCATGAGCAGGTTGCCCGGATGGGTGATCAGCAACAGGTACAAGAGGTTGCTGCAGCCACACAGCACGATGGTCGCACCCAATGGGCGCCACGCACCCCAGCGCGCCACGGCTGCACCGCCGACGAACACGCCGACGATGCCGATCCAGATGCCGTAGATCTTGGTGATCGTGCCGATTTCGGTCTTGGAAAAGGCCATGTCCCGGTAGAACGGGCTCATGATGCCGCCGATGGTGGCCTGCTCGGGCATCTTGAACAGCAGCAGGAACAGCAGGGTCACGCCCGCCAGTGCCCAGCCGTAGCGACGGAAAAAATCGGCGAACGGGTCGATCACGCTCTCGCGCATCGCATCGCGCCAGCGCGCAGGCCGCACGCGCAGCACCTCCGGCTCGCGTGCCACCAGCGTGGTGGCGATCGGCAGCAGCATCACCAGAGCCATCGCTGCATAGACCACGCGCCACGACACGTGGTCGGCCAGGATCAGCGCGACCGCACCGGCCACCAGCAGGCCGATCCGGTAGCCCAGCGAATAGGTGGCCACAAGCGCACCCTGGTCCTCGATCGGTGCGATCTCGATGCGATACGCATCCACCGCAATGTCCTGGGTGGCGCCGAAGAACGCGACCGCCAGCGTCGCGACGACAAACGGCACCAGCTGTGCCGGCGTCAACAGCGCCATCGCCAACAGACCTGCCACCACGCCCAGCTGCGCAAACAGCAGCCAGCCGCGGCGCTGGCCGAGCCGGGCGAAGCCGGGAATCCGCCCGTGGTCGAGCAGCGGAGCCCAGATGAATTTGAAGGCGTAGGTCATTCCCGCGCTGGCGATCATCGTGATGTCGGTCAGCTCGATGCCGTTTTCCTTCAGCCAGTACGCCAGCGTTCCGGCCACCAGCAGGAACGGCAGGCCGGAGGAAAAGCCCAGGAAGCACATCGTCCACGCTGCCGGTTGCGTGAACGCCCGCCACACCGATGGCCTGGCCGGGCGGCGTACCACCGGCTCAGTCAGCATAGTCGACGGTATACGGGGCATGGTCGGAGAAGCGCTCATCGCGGTAGATCGAGCAGGTCTTGAGGCGCTCGCGCAGCGATGGCGTGACCACCTGGTAATCGATGCGCCACCCCACGTTGTTGGCGCGTGCCTGGCCACGGTTCGACCACCAGGTGTATTCGACCGCGTCCGGCTTCAGGGCGCGGAAGCTGTCGACCCAGCCGCGCTGGTGGAACAGCAGGTCCAGCCATGCGCGCTCCTCGGGCAGGCAGCCGGAGTTCTTCTGGTTGGACGACCAGTTCCTGATATCGTTCTTCGTGTGCACGATGTTCCAGTCGCCGCAGATCACGTAGTCGCGGCCACTTTTCAGCCACTGGTCGAAGATCGGCGTGATCCACTCCATCGCCTTGAACTTGAACTGCTGGCGCTCGTCGCCGGACGAGCCCGACGGAAAATACAGCGATACCACCGAGAGCTTGCCGAAACGCGCCTCGACGTAGCGGCCTTCGTTGTCGAACTCGTCCCAGCCCAGCTCGGTCAGCACCCGATCCGGCTCGCGTCGCGCATAGATGGCCACGCCGCTGTAGCCTTTCTTGCTGCTCGCGTCGCGGTAGAAGCAGTGGTGCCCATCGGGGCGGAACATCGGATCGGTCAACTGATCCTCCTGCGCCTTGGTCTCCTGCAGGCATACCACATCGGCGCGCTGCGCACGCAGCCAGTCGAACACGCCCTTGCTGGCCGCCGAACGGATGCCGTTGGCGTTGAGGCTGATGATGCGCATGGCTCCTCCGGATCGGCTGATGGGCGATCATAACAACCCCGGGGGTCGGCAACAGCGCGTGTACCATGACGACCATCGCGCGACGCGACGACTGCCATCCGTCGCCTGCCTCGATCATCGACTGCCTGCGAGACGAATCCGTGCACGACTACCAACGCGACTTCATCGACCTGACCCTGCGGCGGGAGGTACTGCGCTTCGGCGAGTTCACCCTGAAATCCGGCCGGCAGAGCCCGTACTTCTTCAACATGGGGCGCATCGATTCGGGCGCCGCGCTGGCCCAGCTCGGCCGCGCGTATGCCGCCGCCGTGGTCGATGCGGCAGTCGAGGTGGACATGCTGTTCGGCCCCGCCTACAAGGGCATCGCGCTGGCCGCGGCCACCGCCATCGCACTGGCCGATCACCATCGGCGCGATCTCCCGTGGGCCTACAACCGCAAGGAGGCGAAGGATCACGGCGAAGGCGGCATGCTGGTCGGCGCACCGCTCGCCGGGCGCGTGCTGATCGTCGACGACGTGATGACGGCGGGCACCGCGGTACGCGAATCGCTGGCCCTGATCCGCGCCCATGGTGCCGAACCGGCCGGCGTGCTGATCGCACTGGACCGGCAGGAGCGCGGCCAGGGCGAACGTTCCGCCGCACAGGAAGTGGCCGCCGAGCACGGCATCCCGGTGATCGCGATCACCTGCCTGGACGACGTGCTCGACTACGCCGGCGAACAGCCGCAACTGGCCGCCGAACACGCCCGCCTGCTGGCCTACCGCGCCCGCTACGGGGTTCAGCGCTGAGTCCAGACCACGCCGGATAGACTCAAGCGAACCCGATCACATCGGCGCCACGCGCCGCTAGGCAGCGTGATGGACGCGGCTATACTTCAAGCGACAAGGGAGAATCCATGCGCAAATCACTGCTCATTCTGGCTGCCCTCGCGCTGGGCGCGAGCGTGGCAGCGTCTGCCCAGAACACCGGCAGCATCCGTTACAAGTGGTACGACGGCCAGGGTCTGATGCATTACAGCGACAGCCTGACCGCGGAGGCGATGAAGTACGGTTACGACCTGGTCAATGATCGCGGCATGGTGGTGCGCCACGTACCGCGCGAGCTCAACGCCGAGGAGCGCGCCGCCGCCGCCAAGGTGGCCGAGGCGCAGGCCGCGAAGCAGAGGGCGGCGCAGGAAGTGGCCAACACCGAAGAGCAGATGCTGAACGCCTACCCGGATGAGGAGTCGTACAAGATCTCGCTGCAGCAGACACTGGACACCATCGACCAGCAGATCCACACCACCCAGATCAACCTGCGCAGCCAGGAGAAGGCGCTGACCGACCTGCTCGCCCGCGCCGCCGAGATCGAAAACGGCAAGAAGCCTGTACCGAAGTTCATCACCGACAGCATCGCCACCCAGCGCAACGTCGTCACCGGGCAGCGCAACACGCTGCAACGCCAGCAGGCCCTTCGCGCGCAAACGGTGCAGCAGCAGGTCAAGCAGCTGGCGCGTTACCGCGAGCTGAAGGCGGAACAGGAAAAGGGCCAGCAATAGGGTCGCCCACGCAGCCTCGGTTGGCAGCGGCCCCGATCATGTCGGGGCCTGCTGCTTTCAGAAGGGCAGTTTCAGGGTGGGATTCACGGCCAGCAACTGCTGGCGGAAGATCTGCTGGATCCGCTTCAGCGCTGCCTCGTTGTCGGCTTCGAAGCGCAACACCAGCACCGGCGTGGTATTGGACGCACGCACCAGGCCCCAGCCGTCCGGCCAATCCACCCGCAAGCCATCGATGGTGATCACCGAGGCGTCCTCGAACGTGGCGCGCTCGCGCAACTGGTCCATGAACCGGTAATGCTCGCCCTCGGCCAGTTCGATCTTCAGCTCGGGCGTGGAAATGCTCTTCGGCAGCGTGGCGAAGATCTCTTCCGGGCTGCGCCCGTGCAGGTCGCCAGCGAGTATCTCCAGCAACCTGGCGGCGGCGTAGATGCCGTCGTCAAAACCGTACCAGCGCTCCTTGAAGAAGAAATGGCCGCTCATCTCGCCGGCCAGTTCGGCGGACGTCTCGCGCATCTTCGCCTTGATCAGCGAATGCCCGGTGCGCCACATCAGCGGGCTGCCGCCGGCGTCGAGGATCTGCCCCTTCAGGTGACTGGTGCACTTCACGTCGTAGATGACGATGCCGCCGGGCTGGCGCGACAGCACATCGCGCGCGAACAGCATCAGCAGGCGGTCGGGGTAGATGATCTCGCCCGAGCGGGAGACCACGCCGAGGCGGTCGCCGTCGCCATCGAACGCGATGCCCAGATCCGCATCGGTCTGCCTCACCGCGTGGATCAGGTCCTCCAGGTTGGCCGGGTCGGACGGGTCGGGATGGTGGTTCGGGAAATTGCCGTCGACATCGCAGTACAGCGGCACCACCTCGCAGCCGACACCTTCGAGCACCTGCGGCGCGATGGCGCCGGGAATGCCGTTGCCGGCGTCGACCACCACCTTCAGCGAGCGCTCCGCCAGCACGTCCGAAACGATTTTCTCGATGTAGTCCGGCGCCACGTCGACCTGGCGCAGGCTGCCGTGTCCGTCGCTGCTCATTGCGCCACTGGCGATGCGCTGGTACAGGTCCTGGATCGCGCCCTCGGCCAGGGTCTCGCCCGCGACCACGATCTTGAAGCCGTTGTAGTCCGGGGGATTGTGGCTGCCGGTCACCGCCACGCCGCAACCGGTGTTGAAGCGGTACGCGGCGAAATAGACCACCGGGGTGGGTACCGCGCCCAGGTCGATCACGTCGACACCGGCTTCGCGCAGACCATCGGCGAGCGCGCCGGCCAGCTCGGGACCGGACGCGCGCCCGTCGCGGCCGACCACGATTTCGCGCAGGCCCTTCTCGCCCATCACGGTGCCGATCGCGCGCCCGAGCATCCGCGCGACGTTCTTGTCCAGGGTCTTGCCGACCACCCCGCGCACGTCGTATGCCCGGAAAATGCTCGGGTCCACGTTCACGGCGACGGGTGCCGGCGCGGGGGCAGGAGCCGCCGCCGGCGCGGTCACGGGTGCACGTGCAGGCGGCGCGCGGGGGGTGTTTTCGTCGGACGCCGTTGCCTGATCATCGAAACCCGCCAGCGCCGGGTTTCGCCCGCGTCGCCGCAGCCACAACAGGTAGCCGGCACCGGCCAGCCCCAGCAAGCTCAGCAAGCCGCTCAACAGCCACGAATCCGGCAACACGATGAACGCATCCGGCAGCCCGGCACCCACGCTGAATGCCGTGCCGGGTACCGCCATGCCGCTGGCCGCGGTCTGTGCCGAAGCACTGCCATTGGAAAACAATTGCACGCTTCCAGGATCGTCGCCCTGGCGCAGGTCCAGGCGGCCGCCGGCCGGCGAGATCGCATCGAAGCGCTGCTCGACGGGCGCGAACGGCAACTCGACCCACACCCAGGCCTGGGCCTGTTCGGCCGGCCCCAACGGAATCACCATGCTCAGCCGGCGATCCCCGTTGCCGTAATAGACGCTCTGCGCCGGCGGCATCCCTTCGGCAGTCTGCGCGGCCATCAGCTGGGCCGCCTTGGCATAGCCGAACTCGCGATAGTTGGCGCGCAGGACTTCCTTCAGGTCGCCGCTGTAGAGCTCCAGCTGCCGGGCGCCGGGCAATCGCAGGCGCAGCATGGCCGCCGATTGCGCGGGATCGTTCATCACGGTCGCCGGATCGACCATGACCAGGGCCTTCTCGACCACGCGGCGCTGCCGCGCCACCTCGTCCGCCACGGCCTTCACCGCCTGCACCTGCGCCGCCTGCACGCGCTCGATGGCATGGCCCTTGTCGGCAATCAACCAGGTTTGCCAGGCGCAGAACAGGCCCAGCAACAGGAGCAGAGTGCCGCCGGCCAGCGGCAAGGTCGCCGACCAGTCGATCTGCAACTGCGGTCGTGGCTGCTTCTCTTTTTTGGATGCCATGTCCCGCCCCCGCGGCTGAACCTGCGGATCGGCCCGATCCGCCCGGGCCCGATCCTGTTGCGTTGGAATACCCAATCCTATCGGATACCGGTGGAGCCGAAACCGCCGCTGCCCCGTTCACTTGGCGCAAACTCGCTGACGATGTCCAGTCGCGTCTGCGCCACCGGCACCAGCAGCAACTGGGCGATGCGGTCGCCGACCTCGATGGTGTACGACTGGCTGCCGCGATTCCAGCACGAAATCATCAATGGGCCCTGGTAATCGGCATCGATCACCCCGACCAGGTTGCCCATCACCAGCCCGTGCTTGTGGCCCAGGCCCGAGCGCGGCACGATCAGCGCGCACCAGCCGGGGTCGCCGATATGGATCGCGATGCCGCTGGGAACCAGCGCGCTTTCGCCGGGCGCGAGGGTCAGCGGGTGCTCCAGCGCCGCGCGCAAATCCATGCCGGCGCTGCCGGCGGTGGCCGCCTGCGGCAGCGGGATGCTGGTGCCCAGGCGCGGGTCGAGAATCTTGAGCTGGAGGCCGAGCCGCTGCCGATCGCTCATCGGCGCGTGGCCCGGTAACGCGCGGCGACCTGCGCGATCAACTGGCGAGCCAGTTCGCTCTTGCCGGCACGGGGCAGCACCAGCTCGCCGCCCTCCCAATAAAGCGTCAATGCATTGTCGGCGGCCTCGAAGCCGAGCCCTTCCCCCACCTGGTTCGCCGCGATCATGTCCAGTCCCTTGTTGCGCAGCTTGCCCTGCGCATAGCTGGCCACATCATGCGTCTCCGCGGCGAACCCGACCAGGAACGGATGCGCGGATTGCCCCGACAGGCTGGCCAGGATGTCCGGATTCTCGTCCAGTTGCAGCGACAGCGGGGTGCCCGCGCGCTTCTTCAATTTCAGGGCGGACACTTCCACCGGACGATAGTCACCCACCGCCGCGGCGCCGATATAGATGTCCGCCTGTCCGGCGGCGGCCAGCACCGCCGCATGCATCTGTGCCGCGCTGCGCACATCGACGCGTCGGGTCACGCCGGGCGGCGTGGCCAGGCTCACCGGACCGGCGACCAGGCTCACCGTGGCGCCGGCCCGGGCGGCGGCCTCGGCGACCGCGAACCCCATCCGGCCGGAACTGCGGTTGCCGATGAAGCGCACCGGATCGATGTCTTCGTAGGTGGGACCGGCGCTCACCACCACCTTCAACCCTGCCAGCGCACCGCTACCGTCGGCGAACGAATCGCGCAGGGCGTCGCGCAACTGCAGCGCCTCCAGCATGCGGCCGCTGCCGACGTCGCCACAGGCCTGTTCACCGGCGGCGGGGCCGAGCAGGTGCGCGCCACGCTGGCGCAGCAGATCGACATTCGCCTGCACCGCCGGATGCGCCCACATCTGCTGATTCATCGCCGGCGCCAGGTACAGCGGCGCGGCACTGGCCAGGCACAACGTGGTCAGCAGGTCGTCGGCAAGGCCGTGCGCCAGCCGCGCCAGCAGGTCGGCGCTGGCCGGCGCGACGAGGATGCGTTCGGCCCAGCGCGCCAGTTCGATGTGCCCCATCGCCGCCTCGGCCTGCGCATCCCACAGGCTCACCCGCACGGGCTGGCCGGAGAGCGCCTGGAAGGTGGTGGGACTGACGAAATGGGTGGCGCCTTCCGTCATCACCACGCGCACCTCGGCGCCCTGCTCGCGCAGGCGGCGAACCAGTTCGCAACTCTTGTAGGCGGCGATGCCACCGGACACTCCCAGCAGGATGCGGCGTTGGGCGAGACTCATGTAAGGCGGGCCTGACAGTCGGGCAGAGCCTTAGCTTACCGGATTCATTCCGCGCCACCGCTGCCCGCGTGCGGCCTGCTTCGCCACGCTTAAAGGCATGAGCATCCGCGACTGGCCCGAAGGCGAACGTCCCCGCGAAAAACTGCTGGCCCGGGGCAGCGGCGCGCTGTCCGATGCCGAGCTGCTGGCCGTGCTGCTGGGCAGCGGCAGTCGTGGCAAGGACGCGATTGCGCTGGGCCGCGAACTGCTTGCCAATGCCGGTGGGCTGGCCGCGCTGCTGGGCCGGCCCGAGCAGCAGATCCGCGCCGGCGGGCTGGGCCCAGCCAAGCACGCGCGCATCGCCGCCGCGCTGGAACTGGCGCGACGCAGCCTGGCCGAACAGCTCAAGGAAAAACCCAGCCTGGGCAATCCCCGCGACAGCGGCGACTACCTGCGGGCGCGCCTGCGTCATCTGCCGTACGAGGTGTTCGGCTGTCTGTACCTGGACAACCGACATCGCGTACTGGCGTTCGAGGAGCTGTTTCGCGGCACCGTGGACGGCGCCAACGTGCATCCGCGCGAGGTGGTGCGCGCCTGCCTGCAGCACAATGCCTGCGCGGTGATCTTCGCGCACAACCACCCCTCCGGCGTGGCCGAACCCAGCGCCGCGGACCGGGCGATCACCCACGAGCTGCGCGACGCCTTGCAACTGGTCGGCGTGCGCGTGCTCGACCACCTGGTGATCGGCAGCGGCGAACCGGTATCCATGGCCTCACGCGGCCTGCTCTGAACGCCCGAAGGTGCGGACCATCGGCGCCCGCCCGCGGGGTGCTCGACAGCCATTCCGCCGAGGTCGGAAAGATTGCCATCCCGCACTACGCGGCCCATGTCGCGACGCGGTATGGGGTGGCATGCAGAGACGGGAATCCCTTGCGTCGCATAAAAAATCGCGGCCAAGTAGCCGGAACTTATGCACAAAGCGCGACTATCGGCACTTGCCGCCTTGATCGCCTGTCCAACACTAAGTTCGAGCAATAAATTATTGATTAATAACTACAATTTCTTGCGAACCTCCTTGGACCCCAGACTGGCAGCCGCCGCCCGACAGCCGCCGCTGATTTTCCCCACAGAGTTATCCACAAGACGGCTCGCCGCGGTGCACCAGAATTCGCCGCAACCCGCCGCGGTCCCGACCCCTGCGCCCGCCCGCGTCGCCAACGCAGCGTGGACACAGGGCGGTCTGTTAGGATTGTGGGTTCCATCACGAAATCGACTTCACCCGTGAAAGTACAGCTGCGCGAACTGGTGCTGCGGGCCATCCATGCCCTGCAAAACAACGCCACCCTGCCCGCCGACCTGGCCGTGCCCGACTTCGTGATCGAGCGCGCGCGCAGCCGCGAGCACGGCGATTTCGCCTGCAACGTGGCGATGCTGCTGGCCAAGCCTGCCCGGGCCAGACCGCGCGAGCTGGCCGAAAAGCTGGTGGCGGCGCTGCCGGCCAACACGCTGGTGGAGCGGGTCGAGATCGCCGGCCCCGGCTTCATCAACTTCTTCCTCGCCGCCGACGCGTATCACGGTGAAGTACGCCGCATCCTGGACCAGGGCGATGCCTACGGACGCAATACGAGCGGCGCCGGCAAGACCGTGGGCGTGGAGTTCGTCTCGGCCAACCCGACCGGACCGCTGCATGTGGGCCACGGGCGCAATGCCGTGATCGGCGACTGCCTGAGCCGGCTG
>DATNGL010000173.1:0-6946 GCA_035605895.1 Rhodanobacter sp. | reverse complement strand
GCCACGCCGGCCAGCGCCGCAATGGCCGGCTCCAGGCTCAACAGGGTGCTGAACGTGCGTGCCGGCAACCGGGTCAGCGCGACCATCTCCAGCGAATACGGCAGCGCCGAGCTGAGCACCGCCACGCCCAGCGCATACGGCAACAGCGTGGGCGACAGCAACGCGCTGCCGGCATGCGCGATGCCGAATGGGATCGCCAGCAACGCGCCGATCGACGTGCCCAGCGTCACGGCGTCCGCGCCGTAGGCCGCTCCGGCCTTCTTGCCCAGCACGATGTACAAGGCCCAGCCCGCGCCAGCGGCCAGCGCGTACATCACGCCCACCGGATCGAGCGCCTGCATCGAGCCGCGCAGCGGCAGCAACAGGGCCAGTCCGGCCACCACCAGCGCGATCCAGACGAAGTCGAGCAGGCGGCGCGAGCCGAACAGCGCCAGCGCCAGCGGCCCGGTGAATTCCAGTGCCACCGCGATGCCCAGCGGGATCGTGCGCAGCGACATGTAGAACACCAGGTTCATCGCGCCCATCGAGAGGCCATAGCCCCATAGCGCGCGCCAGTCGCGCCGGCTGCCCGAGCGCCGCCAGGGTCGCCGCCACAGCAACAGGATCAGCGCGCTGATGCCCAGCCGATAGGCGGTGGCGCCCTGCGCGCCGACCTGCGGGAACAAATGCTTGGCCAGTGATGCGCCGCATTGGTAGGAGACCATGCTGATCAGCAACATGCCGACCGCGAGCGCAACCGGGGCGACGGTGGAACGTGGTGACATGGGGGCGGCCGCGGCGAGGGAACAGTCAGCCCATGATGCCCGTACGCCCGGACGAAACCCACCGTGCGGGCCTTCTTGTCGTGGCTACTGCTGACAGCACCTGGCAGCAGTGAACGGTGCGTATGAGGTGAGGGTGGCCGGATGTCATCGCTCGGTCTTCCGCAAGTGTGCAGCGGCTGCGTGCCGGGCGTGGACCAGGATGCTCCGCAGCTCTGCCGGGGCCGCAGGCCGTCATGCCTCGCCAGCCTCGGTGATCCTCACGCGTACTGCGCGACCCCGTTCCCGAACGACCAGTTTTCCTTCGCCGTCTCGACCAGATTGATGAACACGTCTTCAGGACGCAGGCCCGGGTCGGCGGAAAGATTTCCGGCGATGCGCCGGTACAGTGCCTGCTTCTGTTCCAGCGTGCGGCCGCTGTTGCAGGTGATCTGCACGATCACCAGATCGTCGCTGCGGGCGATGCCGAGATAGTTCGGGTCGCAGTCGAATTCGTCGGCGTCGTGCTGGCCGATCAGGATGAAGCGATCGTTCTCGGGCACGTTGAAGGTTTCGCGCATGGCTTCGTAGATGCCGTTGCGCAGGGCGGCGAGATGGGCGGGCGACTTGCCGCGGCGGAGGGCGATGCGGACGAGGGGCATGGTGGGGTCTCCTGGGCCGGGGTGGTGGATGTCGGCAGGGATGCTCTTGATCTTCCCTGCCGGATGGAGCGACCCTCCAAGCCTTCCCCTGCGCGCAGGGCGAGGAGCAAGGCGGGCGGCTCGCGCCTTCAGGCACTCAATAGGCGAACTCGCGGAACACCGGATCGACGCTGCCGTTCCAGGCACCGTGGAACAGCTCCAGCTTGCGTTCGGCCGGGGTCTGGTTGGCCTGCACGATCTCGATCATCGGTTCGAGGAAGATGCTTTCGTCGGCACCGTTCTTGTTGAGTTTCGCGCGGCGCTTGAGGCCGTGGCCGGCGATCTTCAATGCTTCCTCGGCCAGATCGTGCACCGTGCCGTTGCGGAACGGCAGCTTCAGCGCGTGCTTCGGCACGCCGTCGCGCAGCGCGTGGCGTTCGACCGGCGAGAAGTCCTTGACCAGGTCCCAGGCGGCGTCCAGCGCTTCCTGGTCGTACAGCAGGCCGACCCAGAACGCGGGCAGGGCGCACAACCGGTTCCACGGGCCGCCGTCGGCGCCGCGCATTTCCAGGTACTGCTTCAGGCGCACTTCGGGGAAGGCGGTGGTGAGGTGGTCGGCGAAGTCCTTCATGGTGGCGCGCGTGCCGGGCAGCGCGGCCAGCTCGCCGACCATGAACTGCTTGAAATCCTGTCCGGCCAGGTCGAGGTACTGGCCGTTCTGCAGGCTGAAATACATCGGCACGTCGAGGATGTAGTCGACATAGCGTTCATAGCCGAAACCATCGGCGAACACGAAGTCGAGCATGCCGGTGCGCTGCGGATCGGTATCGGTCCAGATATGCGAGCGGTACGACAGATAGCCGTTTGGACGTCCTTCGGTGAACGGCGAATCGGCAAACAGCGCGGTGGCGATCGGCTGCAGCGCCAGGCTGGTGCGGAACTTTTTCACCATGTCCGCTTCGGAGGAAAAATCCAGGTTCACCTGCACCGTGCAGGTGCGCGTCATCATGTCCAGCCCGAGCGAGCCGACCTTGGGCATGTATTCGCGCATGATCTTGTAGCGGCCCTTCGGCATCCACGGCATCTCGTCGCGGCGCCATTTCGGCTGGAAGCCCATGCCGAGAAAGCCCAGGCCGAGCTCGTCGGCGACCGAGCGCACGTCCATCAGATGCGAGTTCACCTCGCAGCAGGTCTGGTGGATGGTCTCCAGCATCGCCCCGGACAATTCCAGCTGGCCGGCCGGCTCCAGCGTGATCGACGCGCCTTCGCGCGACAGCGCCACCGGATTCTCGCCCTCACGCGCCACGTCCCAGCCGTAGCGGGTGGCCAGCGTTTCCAGCAGCAGCTTGATGCCGCGCTCGCCCTCGAACGTGGGCGGGCGCAGGTCGTCGGTGCGGAAGCCGAACTTCTCGTGCTCGGTGCCGATGCGCCACGCTTCGCGCGGCTTCTCGCCGGCGGCGAGGTAATCGGCAAGTTGCTGGCGGCCCGCGATCGGGGTGCTCTTGACGGCACTGGGTATGGACACGGGCGAGGCCTTGCTGGGGGATCGCCAGACTATGGGGGTGTTGCGTGGCAACGAAAAGGGGGCTGCTTCAAATATTTGTACGTGAAGGTACAGGTGTGCCTAGGCGTGGCCGGTTGCGTGCCGGATGACGCATGGTAGCGAGACTTTCAGTGGCTCGTGACACTCGCGGTGTCGAAACCGGGGCAGGCCAGGCGGGCGACCAGATCATCGGGCAGGTTTTTGCGACGAGCGATTTCCGCAGCGCTGACCAGCGGCCTCTTTTGACCGGGGTGCTTGGCCTGGTAGACGGCAAGACTCCGCTGCCGACTCCGATCTTCGGCACAAGGGTCGGCACCGTGGTCGAGCATGAGCGTCACCATGGCGCTGTTGCCCTCGACGATGGCTGCGGCCAGTCCGTCGGCGGAACCGGTCGGTGCGCTTGTTGGGTCGGCGCCGTGATCAAGGAGGCGTTTGACGATGACCGGATTGCCGGCCTGTACGGCCATGACCATGACATCGTTGCTGTGTGGTGTGCGTGTCTTCAGGTTGGCGTGGTGGTTCAGCGCAACATCGAGTGTTGCCAGGTCGCCGCATTGCGCGGCAATGGTTGCCAACGGTCCTTCGATCCGGCTATCGAACAATAGTGTCGCCCCCCATGTTGGGCCCCCCTCAAGCCCTGCCCTGAGATCCGGATCGACGGAAGTCCACTGCGGATCCTTCTTCATTTGCGCGATGACCCGATCGCGCGATTTGCCGTCGACACCAGGCAGTCTTCCCTGGCCATCCACCAGGGCGCCATCGTCCAGCAGACCATCGACCATCGCGGGCTCTCTGGCGTAGGCTGCGATGACGAGTGCGGATTGCCGCCAACGGGTGGCGTCCGCCAAATTCATGGCGTCCAGTTGCTGACGCACTTGCGGCAACTTGCCGTTGATCACGTTGTTGATCAACGTGTTGATCGCGGATGGCCCGTCGAAAGCGCCATCTGCCGCGAGCAAGCGCGTCCAGTTGGTTTGAACAGGACAAATCAGGGACAACGGGGGACGAGGTTTCTCCGCGGCCGTGATGGCATCCGAAAGCAGCAGTCCAAGCGATAGCATGGCCACGCGTAACAGCATGCGTATGGGCTCCCTGAATTAACCGTCATTGCAGGTTAGCAGCGAAGTTTTCGCAAGTGCTTGCAAGCAGTAAGGCCGGCATCTGCCGGCCTTACTGTGTAGTCTGCGAAGGCCGGATCGGCCTGGGGTGGTGGCAGAGACGGACAACTTTCCCTTACCGATCTTCCGTCCCGTCAGCGCTTCATCGAATTGAAGAACTCGTCGTTGGACTTGGTGTTCTTCATCTTGTCGAGCATGAACTCCATCGCCGACAACTCGTCCATCGGGTGCAGCAGTTTGCGCAGGATCCAGATCTTGGCCAGCATGTCCGGGTCGATCAGCAGGTCCTCGCGGCGGGTGCCGGAGCGGTTGATGTCGATCGCCGGGTAGACGCGCTTCTCGGAGATGCGCCGGCTCAAATGCACTTCCATGTTGCCGGTGCCCTTGAACTCTTCGTAGATCACCTCGTCCATCTTGCTGCCGGTTTCGGTCAGCGCGGTGGCGATGATGGTCAGGCTGCCGCCTTCCTCGACGTTGCGCGCGGCGCCGAAGAAACGTTTCGGGCGCTGCAGCGCGTTGGCGTCGACGCCGCCGGTGAGCACCTTGCCGGAGCTGGGTACCACCGTGTTGTAGGCGCGCGCCAGGCGGGTGATCGAGTCGAGCAGGATGATCACGTCCTTCTTGTGCTCGACCAGGCGCTTGGCACGCTCGATCACCATCTCGGCGACCTGCACGTGGCGCACGGCCGGTTCGTCGAAGGTGGAGGAGATGACTTCGGCGCGCACGGTGCGGGCGATTTCGGTGACTTCCTCCGGTCGCTCGTCGACCAGCAGGATGATCAGGTGCGCTTCGGGGTGGTTGTACTGGATCGCCTGGGCGATGTTCTGCAGCATCATCGTCTTGCCGGACTTCGGCTGGGAGACGATCAGGCCGCGCTGGCCCTTGCCGATCGGGGCGATCAGGTCGAGGATGCGGCCGGTGATGTCCTCGCTGGAACCGTTGCCGCGCTCGAGCTTGAACGCCTTGCGCGGGAACAGTGGGGTGAGGTTCTCGAACAGCATCTTGTTCTTGGATGCTTCCGGCGGGTCGCCGTTGATCGTCTCCACCCGCAGCATGGCGAAATAGCGCTCGCCTTCCTTCGGATGCCGCACGCGGCCGGTGATGTAGTCGCCGGTGCGCAGGTTGAAGCGGCGGATCTGGCTGGGCGACACGTAGATGTCGTCGGGGCCGGCCAGGTAGGACTCGTCGGCCGAACGCATGAAGCCGAAGCCGTCCTGCAGGATCTCCAGCACGCCCTCGGCCCAGATGCCGCCGCCGGAGCGGGCGTGCGCCTTGAGCACGTTGAAGATCACGTCCTGCTTGCGGGCGCGGGCGATGCCTTCGTGCAGGCCCAGCGATTCGGCGAAATCCAGCAACTGGATCGCGTTCTTGCGCTTGAGCTCGGTGAGGTTGATGACCCGGTCGTTGCTGCCCGGATCGGCGTTGTCGTCGTCCACCGGCAGGCCGTTCGGGTTGGGGCGCGGGTGGCGCTCGCCCTGCGGGCGCGGCTGGTTGTTGTTGCGCTCGCCGCGCTCGTTGCGGCGGCGGCGGCCACGCCCTTCACGGGCTTCGCGACCACCGTTTTGCCCCTGGTTCGGACCCTGTCCCTGGTTCGGGTTGCCGGCCTGGTTCGGATTGGCGTTCGGCGTGGAGCCGGACGAGGGTTCGCCACCCGGGCCCGCATCCGCGGGTTGGTTGGTGCCCTGGGTTGCCGGTGGGGCGGCCGGTTGCTCCCTGACCGGTGCCGAAGCCTCCGTCGGGGCAGGTGCCGGAGCCGTCGGTGTGGGCGCCGGGCGCTCGGCCGGTGCCGGCGGGGCGGCCGGTTTCTCGGTGGCGGCATTCGCTGCAGCCTTCGCTGCGGCGCTGCGGCGCGGCGCACGGCTGCGCGGCTCGGGCGTGCCTTCGGTCACGGGGCTGGTATCGGCGCCCTTGGCGTCAGGCGGGGTCTGGTTATCGGTGTCGGACACGGGCAATCCTCGCGGGGCGCCGTTGAATTACAGGAGGGAGGGTGTGCGTCGCGCGGAAGGCGCAAGGGGACAGGACTGTCCCGACGGACGCGCTGAATCTAGCACTCGTTGCGTATCGGCGTAAAGCCTCGCAAGCCGACCGGGCAGCGCCGGGCCGGCTTCAAGCAGCGGATTTGGAGCAGGCGGGTCAGCTGGCGCTTGCTGACGGCACCAAGATGGCCTTGTCGATCATCTGGGT
The DNA here is from genome assembly GCA_035605895.1 of Rhodanobacter sp. GTDB lineage: Bacteria > Pseudomonadota > Gammaproteobacteria > Xanthomonadales > Rhodanobacteraceae > Rhodanobacter. The sequence goes on along the minus strand of DATNGL010000173.1, from coordinate 720 downwards.
CAGCTGGCCCTTGCTGACGGCACCGATCTGGGTCGCCTCGACCTTGCCGTTCTTGAACACCATCAGGGTCGGAATGCCGCGCACGCCATAGGCTCGCGGAGTCTGCTGGTTCTGGTCGATGTTGACCTTGACCACGCGCAGCTTGCCCTCGTATTGCTGGGCCAGCTCGTCCAGCATCGGCGCGATGGCCTTGCACGGGCCGCACCATTCGGCCCAGAAATCCAGCAGGACGGGGGTTTCGGACTTCAGCACTTCCTGCTCGAAGGCGTCGTCGTTCACATGGGTAATCAGGTCGCTCACCGGGAAATCTCCGTGGCTGGGGACGCAGGAACTGCGGGGAACACACAATGGGGTGGCCGTCGCCGCAATACAAGGATCGGCGTCATCAGCTACACTCAGGCGCCCATGAAGCATGGGTTGGGCGGGAAGAAGGCAGGCCAGGGCGGCTTGTCGTTCATTCCAGCGCAACTCCGGGCACGATTCAAGGGCGGCTTGCACAGCTGCCCGTCAGACCGCCGGCAAATACGGCGTCGCACGCCGCGGCGCGACCTTGTTGACCCTGACATTGAGCCGCTTCGCTGCGCATCGCGCACCCGTCCTGCACCGTTTCGCGCCGATCCCCGGCCGCTGGAGCGGGTGCAGCGCATCACGCCGCCGTCAGGCAAGGTTACCCATTCCGCATATGTCACAAACCGTACTCACCGACACCTTCTTCACCAA
>DATNGL010000172.1:0-6105 GCA_035605895.1 Rhodanobacter sp. | reverse complement strand
GCCGACCAGCGGCTTGGGCATGAAGGTGACGGTCTTGTCGTTCTGGTGCGCCACGTTCTTCACCACGTACTTCATGGTGATCAGCTCGTCGGCCTTCTTCACCAGGGTGTTGAACTTGACGCCGATCTCGCACTGGCCGGCATTGGCCACTTCGTGGTGGTGCACCTCGACGGTCTGGCCCAGCGATTCCAGCACCTTGCACATGTCGGCGCGCAGGTCGCCCAGCGAATCGACCGGGCTGACCGGGAAGTAGCCGCCCTTCACGCCCGGGCGATGGCCGGTGTTGTTGCCGTCGTACTTGTAGCGCGACGACCACGCCGCCTCCTCGGAGCCGATCTCGTAGAACACGCGGCCCGGGTCGTTCTGCCAGCGCACCGAATCGAAGATGAAGAACTCCGGCTCCGGCCCGAAGAACGCGGTGTCGGCGATGCCGGTGGATTTCAGGAACGCCTCGCCGCGCTTGGCGATCGAGCGCGGGTCGCGGCCGTAGGCCTGCATGGTCGACGGTTCCAGCACGTCGCAATGCAGGATCAGCTGCACATGGGCGCTGAACGGATCGAGATACGCCGTATCCGGATCGGGCAGCAGCACCATGTCGGACTCGTTGATGCCCTTCCAGCCGGTGATCGAGGAGCCGTCGAACATCTTGCCGTCCTCGAACGTCGACTCGTCGATCTGGTGCGCGGGGAAGGTGACGTGGTGATGCACGCCGAGCATGTCGGCGAAGCGAAGGTCGACAAACTCGACCTCGTGTTCCTGGATCAGGTCGAGCACTTTCTGGGCAGTCATGGAGAACCTCGGCAAGGGATGGCGCAGTACGGAGAACGACACGGCTTCAAAGAGCAATACCTGTGAAACAGCAATACCTGTGCCACACAACCAAATCATTCAAGAACAAGCACCTGCATCATCGCGGCGCAACAGGTTCGGTATTTTTGCGCCATGTACAAGCAAATCATCAAGGCGCTTGCACCAATTTGGTCATGTCATTTGGTCCCGCGCCGCCCGACGCCGGCGCGGAGCCGTGTCAGCCGCCACCCGTGTCCACCGGCGGCATCGTCGGGTGATAGTCCGGATAGGCCGGGTCGGGATAGCTCGGCGCCGGGTGCGCCCTGAGCTGCTGCATCAGCACCTCGACCGCCTTCTCCAGCTGCGGGTCATGGCCCTGGCGGATCAGCGCCGGGTCCTGCCAGACCTCGATATCCGGCGCGATGCCGTGGTTCTCCACTTCCCACTGGCCGTGCAAGCCGAAGATTGCCCAGCGTGGCGCGGTGACTCTGCCGCCGTCCAGCAACGTCGGGTAACCGCCGATGCCGACCAGGCCGCCCCAGGTGCGCTCGCCGATCAACGGCCCGACCTCGCTGCGCTTGAAGTACCACGGCAGGGCGTCGCCGCCGGAGCCCGAGAACTGGTTGATCAGCATTGCCTTGGGGCCATAGATCGCCTGCGTCGGCTCGGTATAGGTTTCGCCCTCGCGGGTCATCAGCCGGCTCATCGGCTTGCGCTGCAGCGCGTCGACGATGTAGTCGGCGAGCTGGCCGCCGTGGTTGTAGCGCTCGTCGATCAGCGCGCCGTGCTTGTCGGTCTGCGCGAAGTAGTAGCGGTTGAAGTTGCGGAAGCCGCCCTCGGCGGTGTCCGGCAGATACACATAGGCCAGCTGGCCACCGCTGAGGCGATCGACCTCCCTGCGGTTGTGTTCGATCCAGTCGAGATGACGCAGGCCGAATTCGCTCTTGACCGGCACCACGATGGCATTGCGCGCGGCACTGCCGTCGGCATGCGGGCCGACCCGCAACACCACCTGCTTGCCGACGGTCTGCTGGAAGAAGCCATAGAGATTGTCGCCGGCATGCAGCGGCTGTCCATCGACCGCGAGCAGGTATTCGCCCGCCTGCACGTTGACGCCGGGCTGGGTCAGCGGCGCATGCAGCTCGGGATTCCAGTTCTCGCCGCTGTACACATGACTGAAGCGATAGCGGTCGTGGTCCACGACATAGTCGGCGCCAAGCAGGCCCACGTCGATTTTCGCGATCTCGGGCATGGCGCCGCCACGCACGAACATGTGCCCGACCGACATGTAGGCCAGCATGCGCCGGAACAGCACGTTGAGATCCTCGCGGCTGCCGACGCCGGCAAGGTAGGGGCGAAAGCGCCGTTCGGCGGCGGCCAGATCCAGCCCGTGATGATGCGGGTCGTAGAAGAAGTCGCGTTCGATCCGCCACACCTCGTCGTACATCTGCGCCCATTCCTGGCGCGGCACCACGTGCACTTCCATCTCGCCGGTCTTGAGCTTGCCCTCGCCCTTCTTGAGCGGCTTGTCGGCGCCGGCAATGAACCAGTCATCGCCGCTCTGGTAGAGCAGCTTGTTGCCGTCATCGGACAGCGCGAACTGCTTGACGTCCTCGGCCAGCTTGTCGGTCTTGCGCTGGTCCAGTTCGAAGCGCTGCAGGGTGCTGGCATCCTCCTCGCCCGGCACCTGCGGCGCCTGCAGCAGATACAGCACACCACTCTTGCCGGCGACCATGCCGACATAGTTGGCCGCCTCGATCGGCAGCGCCAGGGTGCGCTGGGCCAGGCCGTCGAAGTCGATGTCGACCGCCGATTTGTCCGGCGCTGGCGGCTTGCCCTTGTTCTTGTGGCTGTCTTCCGCGACCGGGCCCTTGTCCTCGTCGCTTTGCGGTTGCAGCGGCGACGGCAGATCCCTGCGCAGCACCGCCACGTAGACACTGCGGGTGACCGGGTGCGCCTCGCTGGTCATGTCCAGCCAGCCCGGGCTGAGGCCCTCGTCGGTGCTGGCGGTGTAATACAGGTACTTGCCGTTGCGGTCGAACACCGGATACAGGCAGTCGCTCATGCCATCGGTGACCTGGGTGGCCCGGTGCGTGGCCAGCGCGTACACGAACACCGCGCGCAGATGGTTCGGCAGCTGCTTGGTATAGGTCAGCCAGCGGCCGTCCGGTGACCAGCTGGCGTCGAACTCGTGCAACGGTGTGTCGAAGCGATCGGTGTCCACCTTCACCGGCGTCGGGTGATCGAGATCGACGACCCAGAGGTTCAGCCGCTTGTCGCTGTACGCAATGCGTTTGCCGTCCGGCGACCATACCGGACCGTAGAAGAACGACGGCGGCTGGCCCAGGCTGATCCGGCGCGGCTGGCCCAGGCCGTCCTGGCTGCGGATGGTGAGCGCGTATTCGCCGCCGGCGTCCGAGAAATAGGCGATCGACTTGCCGTCCGGCGACCATGCCGGGTCCCGTTCGGCGGCATCGGAGGTATTGGTGATGTCGCGGATGTCGCCCTTGTCGGCGGGTACGGTGAGGATCTCGCCATGTGCTTCGAATACGGCGCGGGCGCCGGTCGGCGAGATGCCGGCATGCTGGATCTGCTTGGCCACTTTCTCGAAGTGCGGCACCGTCTGCGGCAGCGGCCCGTCGACACGCACGGGCACGCGCTGGTCGCGCCCGCTGACCACGTCGTACAGGTGCAGCACGCCCATCTGGCTGTAGACGATGGCGCCATCGGCCGCCGCGGCGCCGTCGATCGGGAAGCCGTGGTTGTCGATCAGCCGGGTCAGCTTGCCGCTGCCGACCGCATACGCATACAGCGTGGCCGGGCCGTCGCGGTCGGACAGGAAATAGACCGTGTCGCCCATCCACATCGGGTCGCTGTCGTTGGCGTTCGCGTGCGGCAGCTTGACGATGCTGGAGTCGGACAGCCGCGCGATCCAGATCCGGGTGGTCTGGCCGCCGCGATAGTCGCGCCAGTCCGGCTCCCACTGGAAGATCGGGTTGTAGGCGATGTGCGAGCCATCCGGCGAGAACGCGCCCTGCTCGGCCATCGGCAACGGCAGTGCGGTCGGCGGGCCGCCGGACAAGGGCATCACGTAGAGCTGGTCGGAATCATTGGTGGCGTCGCGATGCGAGCGGATCAGCACGCCCTTGCCATCCGGGGTCCAGCCCACCGCCGCATCGCGGTCCGGATGCCAGGTCAGGCGGGTCGGCTGGCCGCCGCTGGCCGGCACCACGAATACGTCGTCGTTGCCGTTGACGTTGGCCGTGTAGGCAATGCTGCGGCCATCGGGCGAAAACACCGGTGCGCTGGCCGTACCCTGACCACCCACCAGCAGCGTGGCGTCGCCACCAGCGCGCGGCACCGTCCAGATTTCCCCACCGTACGCAAAGGCGATGCGATCCGCCGAGAGTGTCGGTGACTGCAGCAGCAGGGGTGCAGGCGACGCGTGTGCCGCCGCGCCGAACAGGATTGCGATTGCCGCTGCGCGGCCGAGCCAGCCCATCGTCGCCTCGTGCATGACGTCCCCTTGAAGATGCGCGGAAGTTGCAGCTTAGGCCTCGGCGTCCCTCCGCCGCCATAGGCCTCCAGGCACGGTCATGCGGCAAGCCACGCTGCTCACCCACCCCGCTTGCGGTGACGGCCATGGGCGCCGCAGCCGTCAGTGTGGCTGCCGGCGGTTCAGAACGCCTTGCTGAGGGTCAGCACGCCGGTGGCTCGGCCGACAAAATGGCCGTACGCGTTGGTGTAGGCGATGCGCTTCGCATTGGTGTCGTAGTAGCCGAGCGCGACCGAATAGCCATGGCTGAAGGCCCGGGTCACGCCCAGCTTCCAGTCGGCGTAGGAAAAGCCCGGCGTGTTGGCCACGTACTGGTGCCCCATGTGCGTGTTGAGGGTCCAGCCCGGGGTGAGCTCGACGTTCCAGGACAGGTCGAGGTAGTCGCTGTGCCTGCTGTCGGGGAAGCCGAACAGGTTGGTGAACGAGTACGAGTACTTCAGCGACAGCGTCCTGTACGCCAGCGAGAAATAGCCTTCCGTGGTGTAGGGCCGGGTGAAGCCGGTTGGATAGTCGCCGGGGTAGTAGTATTCGTACAGCCCGGCGTCGTAGCTCCAGCCGCTGCCAAAGCTGCCTCGATAGCCGGCGTAGAGATCGACCTCGAGACTGCTGGAGACCGGCGCTGCCGAGGTCGAGGCATCCGACAGCCAGCTGATGTTGCTGCCCCATGCGCCGATGTACCAGCCACGGGCATGGTCGTACTCGATGCCCGGCTGCACCGCCGGTTTTTGGCTGGTTTGCGAAAGGCCGCGGAACAGGTAGTCGTTGACTACCGCCACGCTGCCGCTGGTACTGCTGGTGGCTTCCGCCGCCCGCGCTGCCGGCCCCGCCAGCAAGACCGCACCGGAACATGCCCTCATCAACCATCGCTTCATCGATCTGCCCCTCATTCCACGCTGGCGCGGGGTCCATCGACGCCTTTCCTTGTGCATGGCACCAGGCATCGGGGCAACGCCGCGATGCGTTGCCCCGACTCGTGCCGAGCAAGTGTCGTGCCGGCGACGAAACCATCGTTTTGCCGCATCGCAGCAGCAACGCAGGAACGGGTTCGAAGGCGACTTGCCCCAAGCCGGGGATGTTCAGGCCCCTTCGCGGTGCAACGACCCGGGGTATCCACAGCCGCCTTTACTTGCACCAGCCCCGGCCAGAGACCGGGTCACGCGCGTCGCGTCTCGACTCGGCAGCCCAGGCATATCGGCCGACCGGCATCGTGTCTGGCCAACGATCGGGCATCGCACCCCGGGGCTCCGCCAAGTCACCGCCATTGGCCTGGCCAAATCCCACGTAAACTGTGCCGCCAGCTGGAGCACCTGCCCCGGCCGATCCCGTTCGTCCATCCGGAACCATCCCGTGACCGATCTGCTTCATGTCATCCTGCTCGGCATCATCGAAGGCATCACCGAGTTCCTGCCGATCTCCAGCACCGGCCATCTGCTGATCGCCGAGAAGTTCGGCCTCGGCGCGCGTTCGGACCTGTTCAACATCGGCATCCAGGCCGGCGCGATCCTCGCGGTCACGCTGATCTACTGGAAGCGGATCTGGCAGCTGCTGACGCAATGGCGCGCCCCTGCCAATCGCGACTATCTGCTGAAACTGGTCGTGGCCTTCCTGATCACCGCCGTGCTCGGCTTCGTCGCGGTGAAGCTCGGCTTCAAGCTGCCGGACGCGGTGACCCCGATCGCGTGGGCACTGGTGATCGGCGGGTTCTGGATGATCGGCGCCGAATTGCTGGCTGCGCGCCAACCCGACCGCAGCGAGGTGAC
>DATNGL010000171.1:0-2336 GCA_035605895.1 Rhodanobacter sp. | reverse complement strand
CCGCTTCGAGCTGACCCTGCAGCCGCAGTTGATCCTGCTGCAGAAGACCCTGCTCAACATCGAGGGCGTGGGGCGCATGCTCGACCCCGAGATCGACATCTGGGCGGTGGCGCATCCGGTGCTCAAGCGCATCCTGCGCGAGCGGTACAGCCCGCTGCGCACTTTGCGCGACATCCGCAAGCGGCTGCCCGAGTGGCTGCACCATGCACCGGAATTTCCCGAACTGGTGCGCGACGCACTGCGCCAGGCCGGTCGCGGCGAGCAGCGTGCGCTGAGCGATCCGCTGGCCCTGAAGCTGCAACTGGAAAACGCCCGTCGCCAACACAAGCTGCTCGCCTGCGGCCTGCTCGGCAGTTCATTGCTGATCGGGGCCGTACTGCTTGGCACGCTGGCGCCGCAGCACGGCATCTGGCCGCCTGTGTGTTCAGGTGTCGCCGGCCTGCTCGCGTTCGCTATTGGCTGGCCCCGCTCGCGCTGACCGTTCCCGTAGGAGCCGTTGGCGGGCGGTGCTCTTGCACGAGAAAGGCTCGCCCGCCAGCGGGCTCCTGCAACAAGAATTCACTCCCATGATCGACATTCTCTACCAGGACGACGCGCTTATCGCAGTGAACAAGCCCGCGGGCCTCGCCGTGCATCGCTCGAAAATGGTCGGCAATACCGAGGAATTCCTGATCGATCTATTGCGCGAGCAGGTCGGCGACAGCGTGTACCTGGCGCACCGGCTCGACCGCGCGACCAGCGGTGTGCTGCTGGTCGCGCGCAGCAAGGAAGTCGCCGCCGCGCTGGGCGAGCAGTTCATGGGCCGCTCGGTGCACAAGCAATACCTGGTGGTGGTGCGCGGCTGGCCGGAACCAGCCGAAGGCGTGGTCGACTATCCGCTGCCGGGTTCGCGCGAAACCGGCCCGCGCCGCGAGGCGCGCACGCAATACCGCCGGCTGGCCACGATCGAGGTGCCGATCGAACTCGGCCGCTATCCGCAGCAGCGTTACGCCCTGTTGCTGGCCGAGCCGGAGAGCGGCCGCTTCCGCCAGATCCGCAAGCACCTGGCGCACATTCACCATCCGGTGATCGGCGATTGCCAGCACGGTCGCGGCGACCACAACCGCCTCTACAAGCAGCACTTCGGCTGCCACCGCATGCTGCTGCATGCGTGGCGTGTGAGCTTTGCGCACCCGCTGAGTGGCGAGGCGATGACGATCGAGGCGCCGCTGGACGAGGCGTACACAAGCCTGCTGTCGCGCTTCGGCTGGACGCTGCCACGCTAGAGCGCCAGGAAGGGGGAATAAGGGAGAGCGAGAGCAGGATCGGCCGCTTTCCCACTCGTTTCTCACGGCCGGGTCCATCACATGCCCCCGCTCGACTAAACTCACCGCATGTTGATCGTCAGCCGCGCCATCCACCTGCCGGAGTCCGAACTGGTCGAGCGCTTCCTGCGCGCGGACGGCCCGGGCGGCCAGCACGTCAACCGCACCGAGAGCGCGGTGGAGCTGCGTTTCGACGTGGCCAATTCGCCGTCCCTGCCCGATGATGTTCGCGCGCGGTTGCTGGCGCGCCGCGATCGCCGGCTGACCGGGGAGGGCACACTGGTGATCCAGGCCCGCCGTTTCCGCGATCAGGCGCGCAACCGGGACGACGCGCGGGAGCGTCTGGTCGAGATCATCCATGGCGCGCTGGAGGCGCCGAAGAAACGCGTGGCCACCCGACCCACCCGCGCCTCGAAGGAGCGGCGACTGGTCGCGAAGCAGCAGCGCGGCAGAATCAAGCAGGGCCGCTCTCGCAAGCCGGATATCGAATGAGCGGTCGCCTGTTCGCGCCAGCGCAGCTGCCCCCGCAGATGCCGAAGCTGCACGACGGCTGGCGGCGCCGCATCTGTCGTGGCGTATTGCGCATGGCCGGCTGGAGCCTGGTCGGCGACTTTCCCGACACGCCCAGGCTGGTGTTGATCGCCGCGCCGCACTCTTCCTGGTGGGACGGCGTTTGGGGATTGCTGATCAAGGTGGCGATCGGTGCCGACGTGCACTTCATGGCCAAGCAGGAACTGTTTCGCGGATCGCTCGGCGGTCTGCTGCGCCGGCTCGGCGGCATGGCGATCGACCGCGGCGCGGCGAAGGGCGTGGTCGAGCAGATGGCCGACCAGTTTCGCCAGCGCGATGCCTTCTGGCTCGGCATCGCGCCGGAAGGCACGCGCAAACCGGTGGCGCGCTGGAAGAGCGGCTTCTGGCACATCGCCCACGACGCCGGCGTGCCGATCTTCCCGGTCGCGTTCCACTACTCCGACAAGACGATCCAGCTCGGCCCGCTGTTCGACACCAGCGCCGACATGGATGCCGACATCG
>DATNGL010000170.1:0-2034 GCA_035605895.1 Rhodanobacter sp. | reverse complement strand
TTGCATACGTATTCAATCGGACAGCACGACGGCGGCGCCGCAGAATCGGGCGCATGGGGACATGACATCACCTGGGGGACGCGATGAGTTCAACGAGCGCGACAGATGGGCTGGGCCAGCACGCCACGCTGCGGGTGGTATTGATCTCGGCTGCCGCGGCACTGGGCGGCTTCCTGTTCGGTTTCGACACGGCCGTGATCAACGGCGCGGTCGATGCGATCCGGGGTAATTTCGCGCTGAATGCGGGCGAGATCGGTTTTGCCGTGTCGTGCGCCTTGCTGGGCTCGGCGCTTGGCGCGTGGTACGCCGGCATGCTCGCCAACCGCTTCGGTCGGGTGCGCACCATGCAGGTGGCCGCGGTGCTGCTGGTTGCCGCCGCCCTGGGTTCGGGTCTGGCGATGGCCGTATGGGACCTGATCGTGTGGCGCCTGGTGGGCGGCATCGGTGTCGGCGTGGCCTCGGTGATCGCGCCCACCTATATCGCCGAAGTGGCACCTGCCCGCATTCGCGGTCGGCTCGGTTCGATGCAGCAGCTGGCGATCGTGCTGGGTATCTTCGCGGCATTGTTGAGCGATGCCTGGCTGGCCGATGCCTCCGGTGGTGCGGCAGGCGTGCTGTGGATGGGCATGCCGGCGTGGCGCTGGATGTTCCTGGCGGCAACGGTGCCGGCGCTGATCTATGGCCTGCTGGTGCTGGCGGTGCCCGAATCGCCGCGCCATCTGGTGGCCAAGGGCCGCTCGGCGGAAGCGCGCGTGGTGCTGCAGAAAGTGCTGAACATGCACAGCGCAGCGGCACTGGACAAGAAACTCGGCGACATCGAGGCCAGCCTACGCTCGGAACACAAGCCGCGCCTGCGCGACCTGTGCAGCAAGGCCACGGGCCTGCTGCCGGTGGTGTGGATCGGCATCCTGCTGTCGGTGTTCCAGCAGTTCGTCGGCATCAACGTGATCTTCTACTACTCGGCCACGCTGTGGCATTCGGTCGGCTTCAGCGAGGCCGATTCGTTCACCATCACCGTGGTTACCTCGATCGTCAACGTGCTGGTGACCCTGGTGGCGATCGCGCTGGTCGACAGGATCGGACGCAAGCCCTTGCTCGTGATCGGCTCGGCCGGCATGGCGATCACCCTGGCGGCGATGGCCTGGTGCTTCTCGCAGGCTACCGGCAGCGGCGCCGCGCTGAACCTGCCCGGCGCCACCGGCATGGTGGCGCTGGTCGCGGCGAATGCCTACGTGGTGTTCTTCGGGGTGAGCTGGGGTCCGGTGGTGTGGGTGCTGCTGGGCGAGATGTTCCCCAACCGGATCCGCGCCACCGCGCTGGCGGTCGCCGCCTCGGCGCAGTGGCTGGCCAATTTCGCGATCACCAGCACCTTCCCGGCGCTGGCCGAGATCGGCCTGACCTTCGCCTACGGGCTGTATGCGGCTTTTGCCCTGCTTTCGCTGATTTTCGTGCTGTACGCGGTACGCGAGACCAAGGGCGTCGAACTGGAGGACATGCAGGCATGAGGGTCACCGAACACTCCTTTCTGGCCGGTGCCGCCGAGCAGGTACCGGCCACCATCTGCCGCAGCGTGGAGGCGCGCCGGGCCATCTACGACAGGCGGCGCGCAAAGCAGTTAGGATTCGGAAACGGCGACGGCCCTTGCATGGCCGATCGTGCAGCGTTCGAAGGACAGTTTGCGGATCGGGTCGCGGATGAAGGGCAAGGCCACATCGATCGACATTGCGCACCTGGCCGGGGTTTCCCAGGCCACGGTCTCACGCGCCCTGTGCGGCAGCCCGCTGGTCAATGAGGAAACCCGGCGGCGCGTCCAGGCCGCCGCCGAGCAACTCAACTACAAGATCGACAAGAACGCCTCCAACCTGCGCCGGATGCACACCGGCACATTGGCGTTGCTGTTCTTCGAGGATCCCACCGCCGACGAATCGCACATCAACCCGTTCTTCCTGTCGATGCTCGGTTCGATCACCCGCGCCTGCGCCCTGCAGGGCTACGACCTGCTGATCTCGTTCCAGCAACTGTCGGACGACTGGC
>DATNGL010000169.1:0-8192 GCA_035605895.1 Rhodanobacter sp. | reverse complement strand
CAGGTTGCGGTCTTCCAGGATGAATTCGAACAGCATGCCGACCAGGTCGATGGTGTCCTCGTCCATGCTGGCCACATGGCTGGGCCGCTCGCCGCGCAGGGCGCCGATCTGGGTCAGCAGTTGCGCCTTGAGTTGCATGACTTCGCGACCGAGCGCGGCGGCATCGTCCACCTGGTCATACGTCAGCGGGCCGGCGCTGACGATCTGGCTCTGCAATACGCTGAGCGCGCCGAGCAGTTCGTTGGCCGACGGCAACGGGCCGCTCGGCTTGATGTGCGCGCCGCCTTCGCGACCAGCTCCGCCGCTGGCGCTGCCCCGGCGTGCGCTGAACAGGGCATGCAGGGTATGCAGCAGGTCGCCGGGGATTTCGCCGCTTTCGTTGCCCGTGGCCGGTCCGCCGGCATCCGTACCGCCGGTGCCAGGCGGTACTTGCTGACCCCCGCGCGATATCTGGTGGTGCAGTTGCGGCAGCACGCCGGCGCGAACCAGTTCGGTATTGATTTCCTGGTAGAGCTCTTCCAGCACCGACAGCACGTAACGATCGAACAGCTTGTAGATGATCAGCTTGACGCGCATGTCCGCGGTGAGTTCCTGCAGCGCCTGGCGAAACGCCTGGGACAGGATCGTCGGGGCCACCGGATTGTTCGTATCGTCGATCTTGCGGCCGCCGCAGATCACCGAGAGCCGCTGGTTGACCGCGAACAGATCGCGCGCCAGGCGCGCTTCGTTCTTGCTGATCATGCTGGTGATCGCCAGCGATTCTTCCAGGTCGCTTTCCGCCACCAGGGTCAGCTCGGCCGTGCCGGGCGACGGTGACGCAGCAGCTGCCGCCTTCGCATTCGCGGGATGGGCCAGGTCGCTCAGGTGGCGGGCGATCGCACCGAGGAAGTTCCGCTCGATACCGGGGCGACGTTTGCGCACCTCGCGCATGCCGTCGAAATAGTGCATCTGGGCGGCGTTGTTCTCAGCCTTTTCGGCCAGGTCGAACAGCGCGTCGTCGACCCGTTCGAACGCATTGCTCGCCGATTGCTGCAGCTTCTTGCCGGCAATGCCACGCACGGCGCTGAGCAACTCGCCGACGCGCTCACTGGACGGGTCCATGCGCTGGCTCAAGTTGACGACCCTGGTTGGCTCGCTGGCTTCATTCATCGCCACATCCCCCTGAAGTGCCCCGCGCACGGCTGGGCCAGGAAAGGCGGCGCGGGGGATGACAATAAGCCAAATTCCGGCCCCATGCCACGCCCACAGCCCGCGCTGACAGTGCAGTCATGGCAGCTGTGTCCTACGTCACGGGAAATCGGTCAACTGGAGGGTGCCGATGCCTTCCTCGGGCAACATGACCGGGATCCCGTCCTCGATGCGGTAAATCAGCTTGTGATCGACGGTGATCAGCGCCTCGGCCACCCGTTCGTGCACGGCCACGCCGGCGACCGTATCGACCTGTCCGGCGACAATCGCCTCGTTCAGTGCGTCCAGCTGGTGCCGCGTCAGCAGGCGTACCGGGGTCTTGCTGACCGGGCAGCACAGGATGTCGAGAAGGCGCTTGTCCATGGTGGCCTGGTTCGGGTGTGTCGGGTCGGGAAAGCCCGTACAATAGCCGTTTTTGGACGTTCCGGCCATGACACCAGCTAGCAAGGCGCCGCGCGTGGGCGTGGTGATGGGTTCGCGTTCGGACTGGGAAACCATGCAACACGCGGCCGGCGTGCTGACCGAGCTGGGCGTGGCGCACGAGGTGCGGGTGGTTTCCGCGCACCGCACGCCGGATCTGCTGTTCAGCTATGCCGAACAGGCGTCGGAGCGCGGCATCCAGGTGATCATCGCCGGTGCCGGCGGCGCTGCCCATCTGCCCGGCATGCTGGCCGCCAAGACCCGTCTGCCGGTATTCGGGGTGCCGGTGCAGTCGAAGGCGCTCAACGGAATGGATTCGCTGCTGTCGATCGCGCAGATGCCTGCGGGTATCCCCGTCGGCACGCTGGCGATCGGGCGTGCCGGCGCGGTCAATGCCGGGTTGCTGGCCGCCGCGGTGCTGGCCCTGCACGACCAGGCCTTGTCCCATGCATTGGAAGACTGGCGGACACGGCAGACGCAGGCCGTGCTCGAGCAGCCGGATCCGCGTTCTTGAGCGGGCAGCGACAACCCGTGGTGGGCATTCTTGGCGGCGGTCAGCTGGCTCGCATGCTGGCTCTGGCCGGCGCGCCGCTGGGTGCGAGGACCATGGTGGTGGACAGCTCGGCCGATGCCTGTGCGGGCCAGGTGGCGCCGCTGGTGGTCGCCGACTGGACCGATTACGCCGCGCTGGAGGCGTTTGCCGCGCAGGTCGACGTGGTCACCTTCGATTTCGAAAATGTGCCGGCCGAAACCGCGCGGTGGCTGGCCGAACGCGTGGCGGTATTCCCGGCGCCGCAGGCACTGGCCGTGGCGCAGGATCGGCTGGCCGAGAAAACCCTGTTCCGTGAATGCGGCTTGCCAACCCCGGATTTCATGACGGTGGACACCCGCGAGGAACTCGATCAGGCGCTGGCGAAGGTCGGTACCCCGGCGATCCTCAAGACGCGTCGGCTCGGTTACGACGGCAAGGGACAGTTTCGCCTTGCCGGTCCGGCCGATGCGGACGCCGCCTGGGCCGCGCTGGGCGCGCAGGCGGCCAGGCACGGCTTGATCCTGGAGGCGTTCGTGCCGTTCGAGCGCGAGCTGTCGGTGATCGCCGTGCGTGCCCGCGATGGCGAATTCCGCACCTGGCCGCTGACCGGCAACTGGCATGTCGACGGGGTGCTGTCGATGAGCCTGGCGCCTGCGCCGCAGCTGGGCCAGCTGCAACAGCGCGCCACCGCGCTGGCGCGCACCCTGGCCGAGCGACTCGACTACGTCGGCGTGTTCGCGCTGGAGCTGTTCGTCAGGAACGGTGAGCTGCTGGGCAACGAGATGGCGCCGCGGGTGCACAATTCCGGCCACTGGACCATCGAGGGCGCGCACACCAGCCAGTTCGAGAATCACGTGCGCGCGGTGCTCGGCCTGCCGCTGGGCGATACCGCCGCGCGCGGCGTCGCCGCCATGTTCAACTGGATCGGCGAACTGCCCGTGGCCGCGCCCGTGCTGCGGGGCGTGGATGCGCACTGGCATGACTACGGCAAGCAGTCGCGGCCGGGTCGCAAGGTGGGCCACGCCACGGTATGTGCGGCGGACGCGGCGCAACTGGCGATCCGCCTGGGCGAACTGGCCGTGGCGCTGGGCCGCGAAGAGCAGGCGGCGCCGGTGCTGCAATCGCTGCGTTGACCCGTTCCGGCGATCACAAAAAAGCGGAGCCGGTGCAGGCTCCGCTTTTTTTGTGGCATTGCGGCGGGATCAGGCGAGGTTTTTCGCCGCGAAGTCCCAGTTCACCAGGTTCCAGAACGCCTCCAGGTATTTCGGGCGCGCGTTGCGGTAGTCGATGTAGTAGGCGTGCTCCCACACGTCGGCGGTGAACAGCGGCTTGTCGCTGCCGGTGATCGGGGTGGCCGCGTTCGCGGTGTTGACGATGCCGAGCGAGCCGTCCGGGCGCTGCACCAGCCAGGTCCAGCCGGAACCGAAGTTGCCGGCGGCGGACTTGCTGAACTCCTCCTTGAACTTGGCGAATGAGCCGAACGCCTTGTTGATCGCATCGGCCAGCTTGCCGGTCGGCTCGCCGCCGCCCCGGCCCTGAGGAGCACTGGGGCTCATCGAATTCCAGTAGAACGTGTGGTTCCACGTCTGCGCGGCGTTGTTGAACATGCCGCCGGAGGATTTCCTGACGATGTCTTCAAGCTTCGCGTCGGCAAACTCGGTGCCTTCGATCATCTTGTTGAGATTGGTGACGTAGGCCTGGTGATGCTTGCCGTAGTGGTATTCCAGCGTTTCGGCGGAGATGTGCGGCTCCAATGCGTTCTTTTCGTAGGGGAGCGGGGGAAGTTCGATGGCCATGAGCGGCTCCTTGGCAGTTGCTGAGGGAGAAAGCGCGGGCGCTGCGGACGGCGCCCGGCGGGCGACTGGTACAATAAGGGATTGCGTGCATTGTAAAGATGAAACCCCGACCATGGATACAAACGAGCGAATCAAGGCGATGCTGGCCGAGCATCCCATCGTGCTTTTCATGAAAGGCACACCGCAATTCCCGATGTGCGGTTTCTCCAGCCGTGCAGCGCAGGCGCTGACGCAGGCCGGCGCCCAGTTCCATGCCGTCAACGTGCTGGCCGATCCGCAGATCCGCGCGGCCCTGCCGCACTTCGCCAACTGGCCGACCTTCCCGCAGTTGTTCATCCATGGCGAGCTGATCGGCGGCTGCGACATCATCGAGGAACTGATGGTGGCCGGTGAACTGCGGCGCATGGCCAGTGACGTGGCGGGGATGGCATCTTGACCACCTTGCCCGTGGCGCATCTTCCCGCGGGCTGGCAGCCGGCAGCCGACACCCTGGCTGGTCGGGTGGTGCTGGTCACCGGCGCCTATGGTGGCCTGGGCAGCGCGGTCGCGCGTGCGGCCACGCGTGCCGGCGCCACCGTGGTGATCACCGGCAAGCGCAAGCGCCAGCTTGAGAAGCTCTACGACGCGATGCGCGAGGAAGGCCTGGCCGAGCCGGTGATCCATCCGCTGGACATGGAGGTGGCCACGCCGAAGGAATACGGCGCCCTGGCGGAAGGGCTGGAGCGCGATTTCGGCCGCCTCGACGGCATCGTGCATTGCGCCGCCAGCTTCGCCGGCCTGACCCCGATCGCGATGCACCGGCCGGACGACTGGCTGCGTGCCATGCACGTCAATGTCAACGCGCCATTTGCGCTGACCCAGGCGTGCCTGCCGCTGCTCACCCAGGCCAGCGACAGTGCGGTGGTGTTCGTGCTGGACAATCCGGAGTTGCTGCAACGCGCGCACTGGGGCGGCTATGGCGTGTCGAAGGCGGCGCTGGAGCGGTTGGTGGCGATCCTGCACGAGGAGACCGACGAGAGCCCGCTGCGCGTGCACGCGATGCTGCCCGCGCCGATGCGCACGGCGCTGCGCCGACTGGCCTACTTCGGCGAAGACATCCTGCAGCGCCCGACGCCGGATGCCAGCGCGGTCGCGGCGGTCTATCTGCTTGCTGCGCAGGCGCGGGCCGCGCGTGGCGCGGTGCTGGATCTGCGCGCAGACTGAGCGATGGCCCGGAAGCATCCCACCACGGAGTCGACATGGAAGCGCAGATGACCACGTTGTCGGCGGGGATCATGTTGTTCCTGATCATGGACCCGCTCGGCAACATCCCGTTTTTCCTGAGCCTGCTCAAGGGCGTGCCGCCGCGTCGGCGGCGTCGCGTGATGGTGCGCGAACTGCTGATCGCGCTGGGCGTGCTGCTGGCCTTCCTGTTCGGTGGCCAGCACATGCTTCACCTGCTGCAATTGAAGCCGGATTCGATCAGCATCGCCGGCGGCATCGTGCTGTTCCTGATCGGCATCCGCATGGTGTTTCCGCCGGCGGATGGCGGCGGGATCTTCGGCAAGCCCGGGCAGGGCGAACCCTTCATCGTGCCGATGGCCATCCCCGGCGTGGCCGGCCCCTCGGCGATGGCGGCCTTGTTGCTGTTGACCAACACCCAGCCCGGCCGCACGGCAGACTGGGTGGTGGCTCTGCTGCTGGCATGGCTGGCCACGTCGGCGATCCTGCTCAGCGCCACCTACCTGTTCCGCTGGCTCGGCGAGAGCGTGCTGACTGCGCTGGAACGCGTGATGGGCATGTTGCTGATCGCCTTGTCGGTGCAGATGTTCATGTCGGGTGTGGCGTCCTTCCTGCACTCCGTGCCCTGACACGGTCGATCCCGCGTTCCGCGCCAGGCACTTCGCCGCCACGATTCAGTTGCCGCGCAACAAGCATGAGTCGGCGTGGACGGAAGGCCCGGCATTCCGCCCGTGTTTTGTGGATACCGACCTGATTGTCAGTTGGGTGCGGAAAGAGCCGCATGGGATTTTGCGATTTCACGGTGGTGCGACTTGATGTAAAATTGTTGTAAGGTAATCCCGTCAGGATTGCGAAAGTGAAGTCGTGCATGGCGCTGGACGGCCACTGCACGAGCCACGAGCAATGGCGAGGCAGCAAAATCATCTTGCCCAGCACATACGCGGGGCTTTTTTTGTGCCCGGAATATGCGTTTTTTCTTTCGCTTTCCGGACAGTTTTCGCAATTAATTGCGATGACGGATTTGCCAGGCAGCGCCTTTTGTCGATTATCAAAGATCACTCAAGTTTTGAACCACTGAGATGGAATCCATAATGAAACGAACCTGTCTATCCGTTGCCATTGCGCTGGCCTGTTGCATGAGCACTGGTCTGGCCATGGCACAAGCCACCCCGGAGCAGGACGCGCCGCCCAGCGGCACCACCACCAAGGCGGTGCCGCGCACGAGCGCCTCGAGTACATCCAACACGACCACCTCCAACGACACCAGGCGCGTGCAGCAGTTGTCCACCGTGCTGGTGCAGGGCAAGTCGCTGTCGCTTGGCGGCGGCCTGATGTCGGTACAGAGCGCGCCGAAGGCGGTGTCGACGATCAGTCGTGACGCCATCATCAAGGCGGCGCCGGGCGGTACTTTCGTGCAGATGATCGACAGCATTCCCGGTGTCAACGCGTCCACCGACGACTTCACCGGCCTGAACGACGGCAACTACAGCATCCGCGGCTTCACCAGCGACGAGATCGGCACCACCGTCAACGGCGCGCCGGTCAACGACAGCGGCAACTACAAGGTCTACTCGACCGAGTACGGCGACACCGAAAACATGGGCGACATCACCGTGCTGCAAGGCTATCCGGATGTCGACACGCCGGTTGCCGGCGCGGCGGGCGGCTCGATCGCCTGGGTCACCATCGACCCCTCGCATACCGCCGGGCTGGACGTGAGCCAGACCTTCGGCAGCAACGACTACCGCCGCACTTTCCTGCGCCTGAATACCGGCGACACCGGCCCGGTGCGCTCGTGGGTGTCGTACTCCAACAACACGGCGGATTCCTGGCGTGGCCCCGGCGAGATGACGGTGACGAAGATCGACGCCAAGTCTCTCTGGACGATCGACGACAACAACTCCATCTCGGCGTCGTTCCAGTACAACCGCCAGTTCAAGAACAGCTACCGCAGCCTGACCAAGGCGCAGGCGCAGCAGGACTACAACCAGAACTACGATGCGACGCTGACCAGTCCCACCGATACCAATTTCTACAAGCTGCACACCAATCCGTTCCGCAGCTGGCTGGCCAGCATGGACGGGGAGTTCCGGTTGAGCGACAACCTGCGTCTCTCGGTCGTGCCCTACTTCCAGTATGGCAATGGCGGCGGCGGCGGCGGCACCACCTTCACCGAAACCACCTCCACGGCCAACCTGTATCAGTACACCAATCAGGACCTGAATGGCGACGGCAAGATTGGTGGCAAGGCGCTGGTTTACTCGCTGAGCTCCTCGTACACCATGCGTCCGGGCGTCATCGCGAAGTTGAACCAGGATTTTGGCGAGAACAACAGCCTCGAATACGGTTTCTGGTGGGATAACCCGCGCCAGGAGCAGCACGAGGTGTTCACGCCAGTGGATCCCGCGACCGGCATTCCGTCCGACAACTGGGCCCGCGTCGACCTGATCCGTTATCCCGACGGGAGCGTGCAGAAACTCTATAACGAGTACACCAATACCGACACGCGCAAGGTATTCGCGACCGATACGTGGACGCCGAACGACCAGTGGACGATCACCGCGGGTGCCGCCTACCTGTGGGTGAAGCGCACCGGTTTCGATTATGAGTACCCGGGCTCGGTGCGTTCGGGATACACGGAATACGGCGTGGCCGATGCGAGTGCCACTTATCACAAGATAAGCCCGACGGCGGGCGTCAAATACCAGCTGAACGAGCAGAACCAGTTCTACTTCGGCATCGGCAAGACCTTCCGCGCGCCGATCAACGGCGCCGTGCTGCAAAATGGTGCGGCGGCCAATGCCCCCGGGCAGCCGGCTCCACCGAGCGATTTCGTCAACAAGCCGGAGACGGCCACCACGGCTGACCTCGGCTGGCGCTTCTACAACGACACGTTCTCGGCCAGCCTGGACGCCTACGCCTCCAACCTCAACAACAAGCAGATCTCCGGCTTCGACGAGGCCACGTTCTCCACGATCTACCTGTCGCTGCCCAAGGTGCACATGCGCGGCTTCAATGGCGAGGCCAGCTACAAG
>DATNGL010000168.1:0-3070 GCA_035605895.1 Rhodanobacter sp. | reverse complement strand
GACCAGGGCGATGCCTACGGACGCAATACGAGCGGCGCCGGCAAGACCGTGGGCGTGGAGTTCGTCTCGGCCAACCCGACCGGACCGCTGCATGTGGGCCACGGGCGCAATGCCGTGATCGGCGACTGCCTGAGCCGGCTGTTCGACGCCAGCGGCTGGAACGTGAAGCGCGAGTTCTACTACAACGACGCCGGCGTGCAGATCGCCAACCTGGCGATCTCGGTGCAGGCGCGCGCGCGCGGGATCACCCCGGAGGACAGCAACTGGCCGGAGGCCGGCTATCGCGGCGACTACATCGCCGACGTGGCACGCGCCTATCTCGACCGCGCGTCGGTGGTCGCCGACGGCGAAACCGTGGTCGGCACCGGCGATGTCGACGACCTCGACGCCATCCGCCATTTCGCCGTAGCCAGCCTGCGCCACGAGCAGGATCTGGACCTGCAGGCGTTCGGCGTCGACTTCGACACCTATTTCCTGGAGTCCTCGCTGTACACCGATGGCAAGGTCGAGGAGACCGTGCGCGAGCTGGTCGCCCACGGCCATACCTACGAGGAAGGTGGTGCGCTGTGGCTGCGCACCACCGATTTCGGCGACGACAAGGACCGCGTGATGCGCAAGTCCGACGGCAGCTACACCTATTTCGTGCCCGACGTCGCCTATCACCTCAGCAAGTGGCAGCGCGGCTATCAGAGCGCGGTGACCGTGCTGGGCTCGGACCACCACGGCTCGCTGGCGCGGGTGAAGGCCGGTTTGCAGGCGCTCGACTGCGGCATTCCCAGGGGCTGGCCCGATTACATGCTGTACCAGATGGTGACCGTGATGCGCGGCGGCGAAGAGGTGAAGATATCCAAGCGCGCCGGCAGCTATGTCACCCTGCGCGACCTGATCGACGAAGTCGGACGCGACGCCACGCGCTACTTCCTGATCGCGCGCAAGAGCGACTCGCAGCTGGTGTTTGATGTCGACCTCGCGCGCTCGCAATCGAACGACAACCCGGTCTACTACATCCAGTACGCGCATGCCCGCGTGTGCAGCGTGCTGCGCCAGGCGCCGGAGAAGGGCTTCACCCTCGACCTGGCCGATGGCCTCGCCCACCTCGATCGGCTGGACAACGAGCACGAGCAGAACCTGCTCACCGAGCTGTCGAAGTATCCCGAGCAGGTCGAGGCCGCCACGGCCAGCCTGGAGCCGCACCTGATCGCCAACTGGCTGCGCGAACTGGCCAACGCCTTCCATACCTACTACAACTCGCACCAGTTCCTGGTCGAGGATGCGAGCTTGCGCAACGCGCGGCTGGCGCTGGTGGTGGCGACGCGGCAAGTGTTGAAGAATGGGCTGGATTTGCTGGGCCTCGGCGCCCCGGAGAAGATGTAATGGCAGCACGCAAGGGCAAGGGCCGGCAGGCGGTACGCAACGGCGGCAACGGGTTCCCGGGCTGGGGCTATGCGGTGATCGGCGTGCTGATCGGCGCCATCCTGATGGCACTGGCGATGCGTGGCAGCCTGTTCACCAGCCTGCGCAAACCGGCCGGCCCACAGGCCAACCCGCAGGCCACCGCCCAGCGCGGCAGCGAGCCGGGCGTGCTCGAACCGGCCGCCAGCGACAGCAGTCCGAAGAAGCCGCAGTACGATTTCTATTCGGTGCTGTCGGAAAAGGAAGTGCGCATCCCGGATGCCGAAATCAGCGCGCAGGCCAAGGCCGAGCAGCAGCAGACCGCCGCCCCGACACAACCACAGTCAGCGCCAGCACCCGTGAGCGCGCCCGGCGTGGCCGTGCAGAACGTCACCGCCGCACCGGCCGAGTCGATGGCGCCACCCTCCGGCGGCAGTGGCTACCTGTTGCAGGTCGGCGCGTTCCCCAATGCCTCGGCGGCCGAAACGCAGAAGGCCAAGCTGGCCATGCAAGGCTTCGTTGCGAACGTGCAAACGGTGGATGTCGGCGGGCAGACCTATCATCGCGTTCGGCTCGGCCCGTTCCGCTCGGCGACCGAATTGGAGGCGACCAAGCAGAAGCTGGCCGCCGCCGGCATCCCGGCCATCGCCCTGAAGGAAGGGAAGTAACGGCATGACCGGCAAGACCGTCTGGATCACCGGCGCCACCGCCGGGTTCGGCGCCGCCTGCGTGGAACGCTTCGTTGCCGGCGGCTGGCGGGTGATCGCCAGCGGTCGCCGTGCCGATCGATTGCAGCAGCTCGTGGACAGGCATGGGGGCGGACGCGTGCATGCGGCCGCCTTCGACATGCGCGACGAGGCGGCCATGCGCGCGGCACACGCGTCCCTGCCGGCGGAGTTCGCCGGCATCGACCTGCTGGTCAACAACGCCGGCCTGGCGCTGGGTACCGCGCCGGCGCAGCAGGCGGACCTGGCGCAGTGGAAGCAGATGATCGACACCAACGTCACCGCCCTGGTGACGCTGACCCACCTGCTGCTGCCGCAACTGATCGAGCGCCGCGGCGCGATCGTCAACATCAGCTCGATCGCGGGCAGCTACGCCTACCGCGGCGGCAACGTGTACGGCGCCAGCAAGGCCTTCGTCACCCAGTTCTCGCAGAACCTGCGCACCGACCTGCACGGCACCGGCGTGCGGGTGAGCTCGATCGAGCCGGGCATGGCCGAGACCGAGTTCACCCTGGTGCGCACCGGCGGCGACCAGGCTGCCTCGGACAAGCTCTACGCCGGCGTCCACCCGATCACCCCCGGCGACATCGCCGACACGATCTGGTGGATCGCCAACCTGCCGCCGCATCTGAACATCAGCCGCGTCGAAGTGATGCCGGTCAGCCAGTCGGCCGCCGGGCTGCAGGTCGCCCGCGACAGCTGAGCCGCTCAGCCGGCCTCGCGGCGATGCACGTCGTGCGTCACGAACGGATGCTCGGGATCGGGCGCAGCCAGCCAGTGCGGATGCGCAAGGGTGTGGCGCATGTCGTCCAGTCCGCTCTGCCAGTGGCTGTGCATGCTGGCGGCGCTGAACTCGTAATCCTTGAAATGGCCTTCGTGCGGCCGGTCCTGGTAGATCAGGTGAATCACGTTGGTCAGCGCTTCGGCGGCGCGTGCCTCGGCGTGGCGATAGA
>DATNGL010000167.1:0-15378 GCA_035605895.1 Rhodanobacter sp. | reverse complement strand
GCCTTGTTCACGCCCACGTCGGTGGCCTGCGCCGACAGCACCACGGCCACCAGCAGTTCGAACGGGCTGGTGTAGAGAAGCTCGGTGGTGGGGTGCGGATCCAGTTCGCGCAGGCGCGTGAACAGCTCGACCACGTCGGCGCGCTTCACGGTTTGGGTGCCTGCTGCTTCGCCTTGGCGCGGGCCAGGGCCTCCAGCACCGGATTGCGCCGTACGCCACCGTCGACGGCGGCCTTGCGCGCGGCCAGCTCGGCTTCGCGCGCGGCGTGCTCACTCGCCAGGCGGGCTTCGCGGCGCCGGAAGTGCGCGCGCGCGGCATCGGCATGGGCGTCGTCGACCTGTGCCGCCGGCATCGGCACCAGCTCGATGCAGTCGACCGGGCAGGCCGGCACGCACAGCTCGCAGCCGGTGCAGTCGTCGGCCAGCACGGTGTGCATCAGCTTCGAGGCGCCGATGATCGCGTCGACCGGGCAGGCCTGGATGCACTTGGTGCAACCGATGCAGTCAGCTTCGACGATGCGCGCCAGCATGCGTGGTTTCTCGATGCCATGTTCGGGGTCCAGCGGCAATGCCGGTCGCTGCAGCAACGCGGCCAGCTTCGCGATGCCCGCCGCGCCGCCGGGCGGACACTGGTTGATCTGCGCCTCGCCACGGACGATCGCCTCGGCGTAGGGCCGGCAACCGTGGTAGCCGCACTGTTCGCATTGCGTCTGCGGCAGCAGCGCGTCGATCTGCGCCGCCAGCGTGGAAGGTTCGGTGGCCATATGTGCCATATTGTGGCGCAATCCGGTCTGGCACCGATGGTTTGAAGTGGTGCGGTTTGCCATTACCTCATGCTGCACGGGCTGGATGACACGGTCGATATCGGCGATCCGGCACGATCACCAAGGAAATCTGCATGCGTATCAACGACAGCACTATCACCACACTCGACGATGACGCCAAGCCAGTGGCGCCGGAGAAGCGTCCGCCGCAAATCGAGGATCGCCTGTTCAAGGCGCGCACCATCCTCATCTATGGCAGCATCGACCAGAAGCTGGCCGAGCGCGTCACCGCGCGCATGCTTGCGCTGCAATACGAAAGCGACGACCCGATCACCATCTTCATCAACAGCCAGGGTGGCCACGTCGAGTCCGGCGACACCATCTACGACATGATCAAGTTCGTGAAGCCGGAAGTGAAGATCGTCGGCACCGGTTGGGTCGCCAGTGCCGGCGCATTGATCTACGCCGCGGTCAAGCGCGAGAACCGCTTCAGCCTGCCCAACACGCGTTTCCTGTTGCACCAGCCCTCCGGCGGTACCGGTGGCTCGGCCAGCGAAATCGAGATCCATGCGCGCGAGATCATCCGCATGCGCAAGCGCCTCAACGAGATCTTCGCGCGGGAAACCGGGCAGACCTACGAGCGCATCGCCAAGGACACCGAACGCGATTACTGGATGTCGGCCGAGGATGCCAAGGCTTACGGTCTCGTCGGCAGGATCATTGCCAGCGCCGCGGAACTGGGCTGATTGTTCCGACTTTTGCCATGTCGGCAAACGGGCTCGGCAGACGGGGAACAAAGGATGTCGAAATTGTCTGTGGCGGTTGCGCTGAAGGTCACGATGATCTTCGGCTTGTCGCTGGCGGGGGCCGTGGCGATTGCTTCGCCACCGAAGGCCGCAATGTCCTGCACGGCGAGCCGTTTCGACAAGGCGGCTTCGCTGACGCAGGCGGCCCGGGCGATTGTCTGCGATGCGGCCAATCGGCGATTGCTGATCGTCGGCGATTACCACGGCAGCAACGAGATTCCCGATTTCGTGGCGCAACTGGTGAGCGATGCCTCCGCGCAGCGGCCGGTCAAGCTTGGCCTGGAAATGGAAACGTTCGAGAAGAAGCCCATTCAGGCTTACATGGCTTCACATGGCACTGCGGCTGATCGTGCCGCCCTCTTGCATGATGGTTTCTGGGCCGTAGGGCAGGGGCGCATGAGTCAGGCCATCGTGCGGCTTATCGAGAGTGTGCGGAAACTGCGCGAACAAGGTCGCGATGTGGACGTGTTCACCACGGTCACTGACTATCCGGGCGATGCTGCGATCAAGCAGGCTGGCGGTGACGATGCCTATCGCAGTACTGCGATGGCACAGATCATCCATGGCGAAGTCCAGCAAGGAGCGGCGGATCAGCTGGTTATTGCATTCATGGGTAATGCGCACAGTGCTTTTACAGGCCCTGCTCGCGGGAAGGACGCCACGGTGACAGAGCGCTTGCTAGCGGATGCCCCTTACCTCGTGAACCTCGATTTGCATGGCGGCTCGGCATGGAATTGCCAATCCGATGGCTGCGGCGAGCATAAGCTGACGGGAAAAGCCATGCCTGTCGACGGTTCGAGTCTGCTCCGCAAGGCTCAAGGCCAGTCCGGTGAGCCCACACAGGTGTGGCTGCAGTTCCCGCCAATGACGCCGTCGCCACCTGCGAAAGAGAAAACACCCAAGGCCTGACCCGGGCGCGGGTCATTCAATGCCAGAGAGCCACCGCTGCCGATTACCGAACCGTGGCCCCTGGTGTCGCGCCCTGGTCGGCGTCGAGCAGGAACAGGTCGCTGCCGCCGTCGCCGGCCGACAGGATCATCCCTTCGGACAGGCCGAAGCGCATCTTGCGCGGGGCCAGGTTGGCGATGAACACCACGTTGCGGCCGATCAGCTTCTGCGGTTCGCCGTAGGCGGCGCGGATGCCGGAGAAGATCTGGCGCTTGCCCAGCGGACCGGCGTCGAGCTCGAAGCGCAGCAGCTTGTCCGAGCCTTCGACGAATTCACAGGCGACGACCTTGCCGATGCGCAGGTCGAGCCTGGCGAAGTCATCGATGCCGACGACGCCGGGAGTCGGGAGCGGGGAGTCGGGAGTCGTTGTGGCTGGCTTCGGGCTGTCGTTCATGGCTTTTTTCTTCTTGTCGGCAACGGGAGCTTCGACGGGGGCGCCGAGTGATTCCTTCGAGGCTTCGACCATCGCCTCGATGCGTTTGGGGTCGATGCGGGCGAGCAGCGGTTCGAAGGCGTGGACGGCGTGGCCGTGGAGTTCGCGGCGGGCGTCATCAAAGCTTGTTATCGGCGCGGCGAGAAACTGTTCGGCGGCGGCCACCGTGGCCGGCAGCACCGGCTTGAGCAGGCCGGAGAGCAGGCGGAACCCGTGCAGGGCCAGCGTGCAGACCTGCTGCAGCTCGTCGCGACGGCTTTCGTCCTTCGCAATCACCCACGGCGCCTTGGCCGCGATATGGCCATTGACTAGGTCGGCGATGCTGACGAAGCGGCGGGTGACTTCGGCGAATTCGCCTGCCTCGTACAACTGATCGACGCCGTCGTAGTGCGACAGCAGGGTCTGCCACAGTGCGGCTTCCTCGGCCCTGAAATGATCGGCCAGCTTGCCGTCGAAGAACTTCTGCACGAAGCCGGCGGTACGGCTGGCGATGTTCACCCACTTGCCGATCAGGTGCGAGTTGATGCGTTCCTCGAACGCCCTCAGGTCGAGGTCCAGGTCCACCGGCGCGTCGCTCAGCATGGTGGTGAAGTAGTAGCGCAGGAACTCGGGATCGATGCCCGCGTCGAGATAGGTGCGCGCCTGGATGAAGGTGCCGCGCGACTTCGACATCTTGGCGCCGTTCACCGTCAGATAGCCGTTGACGTGCAGCGCCGTCGGCGTGCGCATGCCGGCGCCGTGCAGCATCGCCGGCCAGAACAGGCCGTGGAAGTTGATGATGTCCTTGCCGATGAAGTGGTGCATTTCGGCGCTGCTGTCGGGGCCGAGGAAGTCGTCGAATTTCAGCCCGGTGCGGTCGCACAGCGCCTTGAAGCTGGCCAGGTAACCGACCGGCGCGTCCAGCCAGACATAGAAGAACTTGCCGGGCGCGTCGGGGATCGGAAAGCCGAAGTAGGGCGCATCGCGCGAGATGTCCCAGTCCTTCAGGCCGCCGTCCAGCCATTCGCGCAGCTTGGCCGCCACGCCGCTGTTGGCTACCGGCCTGCCTTGGGTGAACTTGCCGGCGAACCAGTCGCGCAGCAGCGGCTCGAACTTCGACAGCTCGAAGAAGTAATGCTCCGAATCGCGCAGCACCGGCGTGGCGCCGGACATCACCGAGTACGGGTTGATCAGGTCGGTGGGCGCGTAGGTGGCACCGCAGTTCTCGCAATTGTCGCCGTACTGGTCCGGCGTCTTGCACACCGGGCACACACCCTTGATGTAGCGATCCGGCAGGAACATCTGCTTTTCCGGATCGAACAGCTGCTTGATGGTGCGCTTGGCAATGTATCCGCGATCACGCAGCCGGGTGTAGATCAGCGAGGCCAGCTCGCGGTTCTCGTCCGAGTGGGTGGTGTGGTAGTGGTCGAAGCTGAAATGGAAGTCCGCGAAGTCGGCCTCATGCCCGGCGCGGATGCCGGCGATGAACGCTTCCGGCGTCATGCCGGCCTTCTCGGCGGCCAGCATGATCGGCGTGCCGTGCGCGTCGTCGGCGGCGACGAAATGCACCTCGTTGCCCATCATCCGCTGCGCGCGCACCCAGATGTCGGCCTGGATGTAGCCCAGCATGTGGCCCAGGTGCAGCGGGCCATTGGCATAGGGCAGGGCGTGGGTGACGAGCAGGCGACGGGGCATGGAAGGCACAATCCTGGAATGACTGCGCATTATGGCATGGCCGTCCAAATCGCCCGCCGATGCGTGAAGCGGCGGCCCCACGAAAAAGCGCGCCGGAGCGCGCTTTCAGGTCACATGCCGGCGGGCGGTCAGGGCTGTCGTTCCCAGACTTGCGAGCGACCGACCCAGGAAAAGCCGATGTAGCCGCGCACATTGAGCTTCTGGCCGCCATCGAGCATCGAGAGCTTGACCTTGTAAACCTTGCCGCTCTTGGGGTCGAGGATGTGGCCGCCGTCCCAGACAGCGTCGTCCTTGTGCACGCCCCACATGATGTTCATGCCTTCGACCGGCTTGTCCTTGCGCTCGCCATCGCACTTCTTGCACAGTGCCACCGCGCCATCGCGGGCGATGTCCTCCGGACTGCGGTTGAGCAGTTTCACGATGTGCGCCTGCAGCTCGCCGTTGTTGTCGGTGATCTGCACGATCGACTTGGCCTGGCCGCTCTCGTCGTCGATGGTCTTCCAGGTGCCGACCGGGGTGTCGTTGGCCGCGAGTGCGGCGCCGGCGGCGAGCAGCAGGCTGGTGGCGATGGCAAAACGGAACGCTGGCTTCATGGTGCTCCTCCCGTACGAAAGCGTATGGAACCGAGACTGGCGAGGATCGGCAGGGTCGTCAAGCTGCATTGCGCCATTGCGACGCGACCGTTCAGCTGCAGGTGCTGCGCTGATCTGCATCAGCCGGTGAGGCCGGCACGGCTGGCATAATGGGCCTCTCTCGACCATCCGAACCGACATGACACAGGCGAATGAAGCCCTGGTCCGCCAGATCCTCGGCGGGCTGACCGACTCCCATACCGGCGCGAGCCTGGCCGAGGCGGTGCGCGCGATCGGCGTGGATGGCGCCAGGGTGTCGGTGGATCTGCAACTGGGCTATCCCGCGGCCGGTGCCATCGAGGCGATCAGTGGCCGAGTCCGCGAGGCTCTGCAGGCCGACCCGGCGATCGAATCGGCCGCGGTCTCGATCACCAGCCGTGTACACGTGCACAAGGTGCAGGGCACGCTGGGGCCGCTGCCGAACGTGAAGAACATCATCGTGGTGGCGTCCGGCAAGGGCGGTGTGGGCAAGTCCACGGTCTCGGCGAACCTGGCGCTGGCGCTGCAGGC
The DNA here is from genome assembly GCA_035605895.1 of Rhodanobacter sp. Lineage (GTDB taxonomy): Bacteria > Pseudomonadota > Gammaproteobacteria > Xanthomonadales > Rhodanobacteraceae > Rhodanobacter. The sequence continues at coordinate 9,612 of DATNGL010000167.1, read as the reverse complement.
GGAGGGCGCGAAGGTCGGCGTGCTGGACGCGGACATCTACGGCCCCAGCCAGCCGACCATGCTCGGCGTCAGCGGCAAGCCGAGCTCGCCGGACGGCAAGAGCATCATCCCGATGCAGGCCCATGGCATGCCGGTGATGTCGATCGGTTTCCTGGTCGAGGCCGACACGCCGATGATCTGGCGCGGCCCGATGGTCACCCAGGCAATGATGCAACTGCTCACCGACACGCGCTGGGAGCAGCTCGACTACCTGATCGTCGACCTGCCGCCGGGCACCGGCGACATCCAGCTCACGCTGTCGCAGAAGGTACCGGTGGCCGGCGCGGTGATCGTCACCACGCCGCAGGACATCGCCCTGCTGGATGCGCGCAAGGCGCTGAAGATGTTCGAGAAGGTCGAGGTGCCGGTGCTCGGTGTGGTGGAGAACATGGCCACCCACGTCTGCTCGAACTGCGGCCAGGAGGAACACATCTTCGGCGAAGGCGGCGGTGCGCGCATGGCGGCGCAGTACGACGTGGCGTATCTCGGTTCGCTGCCGCTGGACATTCGCATCCGCGAGCAGGCCGACGGTGGCAATCCCACGGTGGTGGCGATGCCGGATTCCGATCTCGCTGCCCGTTACCGCGAAATTGCCCGCAATGCCGCCGGACGGTTGTCACGGCAGCCGCGCAACAAGTCGCTGGGGCTGGGCAAGATCGTGGTGCAGGGCGCCCCCGCTGCATGACGGCGCCGGCCGGGCGCGTGCTCTGCCTGTGCGGCAGCCTGCGCCGGCTGTCGGCGAATCGCGCCGCGCTGGAGGCGGCGCGACGGCTGGCCCCAGCCGCCATCGAGCTCGAGCTCTACGAGGGGCTGGGCGCGCTGCCGTTGTTCAATCCCGATGACGATGGCGATCCGCCGCCACCCTCCGTGCTGGCGTTGCGCGAGGCGGTGGGTCGCGCCGATGCCTTGCTGATCGCCTGTCCGGAGTACGCCCACGGCGTGCCCGGCCCCTTCAAGAACTTGCTGGACTGGCTGGTCGGCAGCCTGGAGTTTCCGGGCAAGCGGGTGTTGCTGCTGAATGCGGCGGCGCGCGGTTCGTATCATGCGCAGGAGGCCCTGGCCGAGATTCTGTTCACCATGTCGGCGCAGTTGCTGGCGGCACAGCCGGTGCCCGTGGCGCTCCCCGGCGCCGGCTGCTCGGCGGAGCAGGTGCTGGCCAGCGCCGAGTGGTGCGCGGAATTGCGGGTCGCGCTGGATGTCCTTGTCGAGGGCTTGCCGGTCGCCTGAGCGTGGCTGGCTGGCGCACCGACGTCCCGACCATGTATTTTTGCCGTTTTGCGCCCGGCATGTCCCCGCCATGGGCCATCCCGTCACCGAACTGGAGTCAGCGTGAGCATCAAACCCGACAAGTGGATCCGCCGCATGGCCGAGAGCCAGGGCATGATCGAGCCGTTCGAGCCGGGTCAGGTCAAGCTGCGCCAGGGCAACAAGCTGATCTCCTATGGCACCTCCAGCTATGGCTACGACGTGCGTTGCGCGCGCGAGTTCAAGATCTTCACCAACATCAATTCCACCATCGTCGACCCGAAGGCGTTCGACCCGTCGAGCTTCGTCGATGTCGAGGCGGACGTGTGCATCATCCCGCCGAACTCGTTCGCGCTGGCGCGCACCGTCGAGTTCTTCCGCATCCCGCGCAAGGTGCTGACGATCTGCCTGGGCAAGAGCACCTACGCGCGCTGCGGCATCATCGTCAACGTGACGCCGCTGGAGCCGGAGTGGGAGGGGCACGTGACGCTGGAGTTCTCCAACACCACGCCGCTGCCCGCAAAAATCTACGCCAACGAGGGCGTGGCGCAGATGCTGTTCCTCGAATCCGACGAGGAATGCGAAACCAGCTACAAGGACCGCGGCGGCAAGTACCAGGGCCAGCAGGGCGTGACCCTGCCGCGCACTTGAGAACGCCTGCCTGAACGGCGTCGCGAACCCGCGAACCCGAAGCCGACAGGCTGCTAGACTTCATCCGCTGCGACAAACGCCCTTCCAGGAGATCCGCATGAGCCGAACGTCCACCCTGCTTGCCCGCATCACGGCCGCGATCATGCTGGGCAGTGTCCTGTTGCTGGCCGGTTGCCATCGCGGCGAGGTCAAGCAGGAACAGAATCTCGCCACGTCGATGAAGGGTCAGTTCGACCTGACCATGGAATCCTACAAGGATGGCCAGTTCCTTATCGACGGCGCGGTGCTTTCAGCCACCGATGCAGGCAGCCACTTCTCCTACCTGCGCGACCAGGGACGCCTGCCCAAGAAGGTGCTGCTGATCGACAGCGACGACGCGAAGGTCGGCAAGAAGCACCTGCAATACATGGCGCGCATGTCGATCGACTACGGGTTCAAGGCCTATTTCTTCGACCACAAGGGTCGCCTGACCGAGATCAGCCCGGTCAATACCAAGGCGCGCAAGCTGGAGGATTATCATCAGCGCGCACCGGCCGAGGCGCCGCCGGAACGGGATCACACCAACGGTGGCATCGGGACCGGAGCCTGAACCGGGCGACAGCGCGCGAATAAGCTCCCGCCGCACCAAAAGCCCGCGAAGTGATTCGCGGGCTTTTGCATTGGCAATGACGTCCGGGACGACGCGTCAGTCGAGGCTGCCGCCAGCGAGTTTGCGGTCGACGGACGTGGTTGCCGCCGTACGCAGCGCAATCAGCAATCCGCGCTCCACCTCGGCCTGCGCCATGCTGGCCGCACCGCGCAAGCTTGCGGCCTGCGCCGGCAAATAGGGAATGTGGATGAAACCGGCGCGCACGCCGCGCCTTTTTGCGGCCAGGTGCAACATCGCGTAGGCGATGTGGTTGCAGACGTAGGTGCCGGCGCTGTGCGATATCTCGGCGGGCAAACCGGCATCGTGCAGCGCCGCCAGCATGGACTTGAGCGGCAGCGTGCTGAAATAAGCGGCCGGGGCGCCGGCGATCACCGGTTCGTCGATCGGCTGCGCACCGGCATTATCCGGGATGCGCGCATCCTGCAGGTTGATCGCCACCCGTTCCAGCGACAGCTGCGGCCGGCCGCCGGCCTGGCCCACGCCTACCACAAGCACCGGTTTCAGCTCGCGCAAGGCAGCCTTGAGCAGTCGCAGCGAGGCGGCAAACTCGGTTGGCAATCGACGCGCCGCCACCAGGTGCCCGCCCACGCGCCGACCGTGCAGGGCGCGCACGGCTTCCCACGAGGGGTTGACGGTTTCGCCATCGAACGGGTCGAAGCCGGTCAGCAGGATGCGCGGCAGGGTCTTGTTCATGGGGATCTCCCGATTCAGTGGAACACCAGCATCCACATCAGCAGGAAGGTGCAGATGAAGATCCACAACGCGCTCCACGCCTGCGCCTTGATCACCCCGTAGGGATTGCGCAGTTCAAGCAGTGCCGCGGGCACCAGGTTGAAGTCGGCGGCCATTGGGGTCAGCAGGGTACCGCAGTAGCCGCACAGCATGCCCATCGAGCCGAGGATGGCCGGGTGGGCGCCGTGCTGGCGGATCAGCAGCGGCAGGCCGATGCCGGCCATCATCACCGGGAACGCGGCGAAGGCATTGCCCATGATCACCGTGAACAGCACCATGCCCAGCGCGAACGCCAGCAGCGCTGCGGTGGCATTGCCGGTGGGCAGGAAATCGGTGGCGATCGCCGCGATCGCCGCGCCCACGCCACTCTGCGTGAACACCTGGCCCAGCGCCGCCAGCAGCAGCGGCAGCAACGCGGCCCAGCCGATCGCGTCGAGCAGGCGCCGGCCCTCCGCTACACCTTCGTGCATGGGCGTGCGTGCCACCACCGAGGCAGCGAGCAGCGCCACCACGCAAGCCAGGGCAAGTCCGGTCAGCGTCATCTGCGGCGTGGCGAACAAGGCATGCCTGCCGATGGCCAGGTACGCACCGAACAGCGCCACCAGCAGCGTCACCAGCGGAATCAGCAGGGCCGGCACGAACAGCATGTGCCCCAGCCGGATCGCCGATTGCAGGCGCTGTTCGGCGCTGCTGCTTTCCGGGTGCGCCATGCGCTTCAGCTGCGGCGCCAGCAGCGCCAGTGCGATCACACCGGCCCCGGCGACCTGTGCCGGTAGCGCATGGCCCGCCGTCGATTGCGCGAGGATGAAGTCGCCCGCCCCGAACAACAGTCCGAGCACGATCCAGAATGCGGCGTGCCACAGATGCCAGTCGCGCAGATTGCGCCAGCCGCTGTAGAGCAGGAACGCCGCGATCAGCCAGTAGGCGTGTTCGATGCGCAACATGCTCAGTTGCCCTGCCCATTGCGCAAGGCGGTGGCGCGACGTTGCAGGCGGCGTTGGTACAACCATATCCGCACCGACTGGATCGCGAATGCCGCGATCGCCGTAGGCAACGCCCACAGCGCGATCGCCAGCGGGCTCAGCTCGATGCCATGCTGGCTGTAGAAGCCCTGGATCAGCAGTACCGCGCCCAATGCAATGAACACATCCTCGCCGAAGAAGCGTCCGATATTGTCGGTGGCGGAGGCAACCGCACGCAGTTCCTCGCGGTCGGCTTCATCGAAGCCGGGCAGGATTTTTTCCGCCGCCGCCTCGCCCATCGGCGCCAGCAGGGGGCGCACCGTTTGCGCGGGGCCGGCGACGCCGGTCAGGCCTACTGTGGCCAGCAACTGGCGCAGCAGCAGGTAGCCGATCAGCAATCGTGCCAGGGTCATGTTCTGCAATCGGGCCATCCAGCGCTGCGCATGTTCGCGCAGGCCGGCGCGTTCGAGCAGGCCGATGGCGGGCAGGGTCAGCACGAACAGCAGCAACATGCGCGCCGACACGAAGCTCTTGCCGAGCAGGGCAAGCAGGTCGGGCACCGACAGGCCGGCCAGCAGGCCGCTGACGATGGCGGCGGTAACCACCACCGGCACTGCATTGAAGCGCAGCGCGAAGCCGACCACGATCACCGCGACGCCAAGCAGGGGCCAGTAGTTCATGCGCGCCTCGTGCGGGCAGTGGAGGGCAGGATCATGCGATGCCCGGGGCCGCGATGCGAACGCCCGCCTGCTCGAGCGCAGCGCGCAACTGGCGCGCCAACTGCACCGCATGGACACCGTCACCGTGCAGGCACAGCGTGTCGGCATGCAGGTTCACCCGGCGGCCATCGGCGGTCGCCACCACGCCGTCGCGGGCGATGCCCAGTGCCTGTTCCGTGGCGGCCTGTGCATCGTCGATCACCGCACCGGCTTCGCCACGCGGTTGCAGCGAGCCATCGGCGCCATAGCGGCGGTCGGCGAACGCTTCCGCCGCCACCGGCAACCCGATCGCGTTGCCGGCGTCGATCAGAGCCGAGCCGGCGAGGCCGAACAGGATCAGCTGCGGATCGAACGCCTGCACGGCGCGGGCGATCGCGTCGGCCAGCGCATGGTCGCGCGCGGCCATGTTGTACAGCGCGCCATGCGGTTTGACGTGGGCCAGCCGCGTACCGGCGGCCCGGACAAAGGCGTGCAGGGCACCGAGTTGGTACAGCGTCATGGCGCCGGCCTCGTCCGCGCTGACGCGCATCTCGCGCCGGCCGAATCCCTGCAGGTCGGGCAGCGACACATGCGCGCCGATCGCCACGCCGCGTGCCGCGGCCAGGCGCACCGTCTGCCGCATGATCAGCGGATCGCCGGCATGGAAGCCGCAGGCGATGCTGGCCGAGCTGACCAGTTCCAGCAGCGCCGCATCCTCGCCCATGCGCCACGCGCCGAAGGATTCGCCAAGGTCGCAGTTGAGGTCGATGCGTGTCATGCGTTGGTGCATCCATCTTGTTGCAGTCGTTGCGCGACGTGTTTCAGCAACCGGTCGAGCGCACGCTCGCGCGTGGCCAGCCGGGCGATCGCGTCTTCCAGGCTGCCATGCCGAAAGCATACGGCATCGCCGGGCCGGCGCTGCGCAAACCGCGGCAGGTCGACCGCGGCGACCTGGCCGATGCGCGGATAACCGCCGGTGACCGGCGCCTCGGCCATCAGCACGATCGGCTGGCCGGATGGCGGCAACTGCACGGTGCCGGGCAGGGCGGCCTCGGAGATCAGTTCCAGTGGCGCGCGCAGTTGCAGGGTCTGGCCGTCCAGACGGCTGGCGGTGCGGTTGCTGTCCTTGCCGATGCCGAAGCGGGCGCCATGCAGGCGCTGTTGCGAGGCCTCGTCCAGCTGCGACCAGTGGCTGCCGTGCAACAGCGTGATGGGCTCCAGTGCGAAATCGAACCATGGCTGCGGGTCCAGTCCCCAGCACGCGGCATGGACGGATTGGGTGGTGTCTGGCCCGCGCGGGGCGCCGGGGCCGATCGGCAACATGTCGCCGGCTTGCAGCGCGCGGCCCGCCTCGTGGCCGAGCCGCGCATGCAGGTCGCTGCTGCGGCTGCCCAGCACCGGTGGCACGTCGAAGCCGCCACGCACGGCCAGATAGCTGCGGCAGCCGACGGCCATGCCACCGAGTTGCAGCACGCTGCCGGCGGGCAGGTGGCAGGCCGTCCATGGAGGCAGCGTCACCTCGCCAACATGCGCCTGGATCGGTGCGCCGGTCAGTGCAATCCACGCGGCGCGTTCGAAGCGCAGGGTCGGGCCAAGCAGGGTGCATTCGAGCGCCGCCTCGTCGCCGCGATTGCCGGCCAGGGCATTGGCCAGCCGCCAGGCCGGCACGTCCATGGCGCCGGCGCGACCGACACCGACCGCGGCATGGCCAGGGCGCCCACCGTCCTGGACGGTGCTGAGGAGGCCCGGCTTGAGCACCGTCACGCTCATGCGCGTTGTTCCGCTTCGAGGTGCCGGAACTCGTCCTCGTCGATGGCACGGAAGCGCACGAGATCGCCTGCGCCAAGCAGCGACGGCGGCGTGGCGGCGGCATCGAACAGGCGCAGCGGCGTGCGGCCGATCAGTTGCCAGCCGCCGGGCAGCTGATCCGGATAGATGCCGGTCTGCCCGCCGCCGATCGCCACGCTGCCCGCGGGGACGCGCTGGCGTGGATCACGACGGCGTGGCATCGCGAGCGTGGGATCGAGCCCCAGCAGATAGGGAAAGCCGGGCGCGAACCCGAGCATGGCCACGCGATAATCGGCGGTCACATGACGGGCGATCACGTCGTCGATCGTCAGGCCGAGGTGTTGCGCCACGTCGGCCAGATCCGGTCCGTGGGTGCCGCCGTAGCACACCGGGATATCCCGTTCGCGCGGTGCTCGGAGCGGGGTTCCAGTGGCGCCGAGCGCGCTGCGCACTGCACGTTCCAGCGCCTGGTGCGGGTCGGCGGTGTTGGCGTCCCGCCAGGCCAGCGGGTCAAAGCGCAACAGCACGCTGGCATAGGCCGGCACGCATTCCAGTAGCGGCAAGTCGCGCCGCAAGGTGGCGACGGCGGCATGCACGCGCGCGTTGATCGCCGCGTCGATGCGATGGTCGAAGCGCAGCAGCAGTGCATCCTCGGCGAACGGCTCGAACTGGATCGAGGCGGTCTCCACGCTAACTCGACGCTTCCAGTGCGTGGCGCACTGCCGCCAGCCGTTCCTGCAGCGCATCCTCGGCGTAGGGCTGCGCCTGGCCGTGACCCCAGACCGGGCCAGGCCACGCGGCATCACCCCGGCAGCGTGCGACGACGTGCACGTGCAATTGCCGCACGATATTGCCCAACACGCCCAAGTTGAGCTTGTCGCAGGGCGCGACTGCGCGCAGCGCGCGTGCGGCAAGGTTCACTTCGCGCCACAGCAGCGCCTGGTCGTCATCGCTCAGGTCGGCGATTTCGACGAGGCCGCCGCGGCGCGGTACCAGCACCAGCCAGGCGTAGCGTGCGTCGTTCATCAGTTGCACGTCGCACAACGGCAGCGAGGCGACCAGGCGCGTGTCCGCGGCCAGCCGGGGATCGAGTGCGAACGCGCCACTATTCATGCGTTGGCGAGGTACTTGTCGAAGAAGGCCAGCGTCCGTTGCAGCGCCAGTTTCGCGCTGGGCTCGTGGTAGGGCGCGCTGCCGTCGCGGTTGAAGGCATGGTCGGCCGGATAGGTATGGACGTCCATCTGCGGAAACGCGACGCGGTGCTTTTCCACCATGTCCGGCGTGATGTGCTGGTCCTTCTCGCCGAAATGGAACATCACCGGTGCCTTGGGCACTTCATGCAGGAAGGCCAGGTTGCGCGCGCCGTAATAACTCACCGACGGCAGGCCCAGCCGCAGCGCCGCGAGCAGGGCGACCGTGCCGCCCCAGCAATAGCCGACCGTGCCGATCCTGCCCGCCGAAGCGATCGCTTCCGCCGCGCTGGCCACGTCCTCGAGCGCGCGATCGAGGCCAAGTTCCGCCACCAGTTGCCTGCCCTTGTTGGCGCCCACCTGATCGCTGTCCAGCTCGACGCCGGTTTCCAGGTGGTCGAAGAAGGCCGGCGCGATCGCGGTATAGCCAAACGCGGCAAAGCGATCGACCACGCTGCGCATGTGCGCGGTGACCCCGAAGATCTCCTGGATCACCACGAGACCGCCCTTGGACTTGCCGTCGGGTTCGGCCAGGTAGGCGCCGATGCATTGGGTGCCGCTGGTGGGGAGATTGATGTGCTGGCCCATGGCCGTACCTCAGGTCTGCTTCGAAACCCTGATGTTAGCCGCAGCGGCAGGAGCGCGGCGCTCCCGTATAATCGACCGTTTCCCCGCCATATCCACGGCTGTTCCCGACCATGTCACATACTGCCCACAAGATCGGCTTCGTCAGCCTAGGCTGCCCCAAGGCGCTGGTCGATTCCGAGCGCATCCTGACCCAGCTCAAGGTCGAGGGCTACGAGATCGTGCCCAGCTATGGCGCCGCCGATGCGGTGGTGGTGAACACCTGCGGCTTCATCGACGCGGCGGTGCAGGAGTCGCTGGATGCCATCGGCACCGCGCTCAACGAGAACGGCAAGGTGATCGTCACCGGCTGCCTGGGCAAGCGCGACGGACTGATCCGCGAGGCCTACCCGGACGTGTTGTCGATCAGCGGCCCGCAGGACTATGCCAGCGTGATGAGCGCCGTGCACACGGCGCTGCCGCCGAAGCGCAACAAGTTCATCGACATCGTGCCGGACACGGGCGTCAAGTTGACGCCGAAGCATTACGCCTACCTGAAGATTTCCGAAGGCTGCAATCATCGCTGCAGCTTCTGCATCATCCCTTCGATGCGCGGCAACCTGGTGTCGCGCCCGGTGGACGAGGTGCTGCTGGAGGCCGAGCGGCTGGTCAAGGGTGGCGTCAAGGAGCTGCTGGTGATCTCGCAGGACACCAGTGCCTACGGGGTGGACCTGAAATACGCCGAGCGCGAGTGGCGCGGCAAGACGTACCGCACGCGCATGACCGAGTTGTGCGAAGGCCTATCCGAACTCGGCGTATGGACACGTCTGCACTATGTCTATCCGTACCCGCACGTGGACGAGCTGATGCCGCTGATGGCAGCCGGCAAGCTGCTGCCGTACCTCGACATCCCGTTCCAGCACGCCAGCCCGCGCATCCTGAAACTGATGAAGCGTCCCGGCAATATCGACAAGACGCTGGAGCGCATCAACGCCTGGCGCAAGGTGGTGCCGGACCTGGCCATCCGCAGCACGTTCATCGTCGGCTTCCCCGGCGAGACCGACGCCGAGTTCGAGGAACTGCTCGATTTCCTG
>DATNGL010000166.1:0-2596 GCA_035605895.1 Rhodanobacter sp. | reverse complement strand
GCGTCGTTCAACGCACCGTCCTGCAAGCGCCCCACCGCGTCGATGATCACCGCGGCGGCGAGCTCGCCGCCGGACAGCACATAATCGCCGATGGAGAGCTCCTCGTCGATCTCGTGCGCCAGCAGACGCTCGTCCACACCTTCGTAACGTCCGCAAAGCAGGCCGATGCGCGGCAGTTTCGCCAGCGCCTCCACCCTGCCCTGCGTCAGCCGCGCTCCCTGCGGACTGAGATAAACCAGATGCACCGGTTCCGGTGCGGCGTCACGCATGGCCGCCAGGGTCGTGCGCAACGGCTCGATCATCATCACCATGCCCGGACCGCCGCCATACGAGCTGCTGTCCACGCTGCGGTGTTTGTCGGTGGCGTAGTCGCGCGGATTCCAGGCTTCCACCTGCAGCAACTCGCGTTGCTGCGCGCGTCCCACCACACCAACGGCAGCACACTGACGCACGAAGTCGGGAAACAGGCTGACGACATCGATGCGCATGATCCGAAGATCCTCAAGTCCCACGACCCGGCGACGTCAGAATTCGGGATCCCAGTCCACCACCATGCGCCCTGCGGACAAGTCCACCGAACGCACATACGAACCCTGGATGAAAGGAACCAGCCGCTCGCGCGCACCGTCCCTGACCACCACGACATCGTTGGCACCGGTGGCGAACAGGTGACTGACCCGCCCCAGCATCACATCCTCCGTGGTGACAACCTCGAGTCCTTCGAGATCGACCCAGTAATACTCGCCTTCCGCGGGAGGCGGCAACTGCTCACGGGCGACATGAATGTCGGTACCGATCAGCGCGGTTGCCTGTTCACGGTCATCCACTCCGGGCAGTTGGGCCACCATGCCCTTGCCCTGCGAGCGACCCTTCACTCCCGAGATCTGCGTCTCCACACCCGGCGCTGCGGTGAGCAGCCACGGCTGGTAGTCGAAGATCCGCATCCGCGGCTCAGCCCAGGATTCGATCTTGAGCCAGCCCTGCACGCCATACAACCCGACGATGCGCCCGATCAGGACGCGCCGACCGGCTGTGGCCATACTCAGGCAGCGGCCTGCTGCTTGCCTGCTTCCTTGACCAGGGCAGCGACCTTGTCGGTCAGCTGGGCACCCTTGCCCACCCATTCCTGCACGCGAGCCACGTTCAGTTCGAGGCGCTTGTCCTTGCCCGACGCAACCGGGTTGTAATAGCCGACGTTCTCGATATTGCGGCCGTCGCGCTTGCTGCGCTGATCGGTCACGACGACGTGGTAGAACGGACGGCCCTTGGCGCCACCGCGCGAAAGACGAATCTTGACCATGGTAGAACTCCAGAATTGCCGAATGAGCGGCAGGCACACGAGAGTCGTGCGCGGTAAACGGGGCATTTTAGCGGGTTTTCGGGAAAAGGGAAGGGCTGGGGGAACGGGGAACGGGGAACGGGGAAGAGTGTAAGCCGACAAGCCCTGCCCCCATGGCTTCCGCAATTCCATTTGCAGCCCGATCCACAATTCTTGCGAAACCAAACGTTCCCCGCTCTCGATCAGCGCATCGGCGGCAACCCGCCCATCCCGCCCATGCCCTTCATCGCGCCACGCATCTGCCGCAGCAGACCCTTGCTGCCGCCCTTGCCGAGCTTGGACATCATCTTTTCCATCTGCATGTACTGCTTCAGCACCCGATTGACGTCGGCTGGCTGAGTGCCGGAGCCGCGGGCCACGCGGGCGCGGCGCGAGCCGTTCAGCAGATCCGGATGGTGGCGTTCCTTCGCCGTCATCGAGTTGATGATGGCGATCATCTTGTTCATCTCGCCGTCGTTGACCTTCGATTTGACGCTGTCCGGCAAGCCGGACACACCGGGCAGCTTGTCCATCAGGCCGGCCAGGCCACCCATGTTGTTCATCTGCTCCAGCTGGTCCTTCATGTCGTTCAGATCGAAGCGCTTGCCCTTCATCACCTTCTGGGCCAGCTTCTGCGCCTTGTCCTGGTCGACCTTGCGCTCGACCTCCTCGACCAGGGACAGCACGTCGCCCATGCCGAGGATGCGCTGGGCCAGGCGATCGGGATGGAACGGCTCCAGCGCGTCGGTCTTCTCGCCGGCGCCGAGGAACTTGATCGGCTTGCCGGTGACGTAACGCACCGACAGCGCCGCGCCGCCGCGGGCGTCGCCATCAGTCTTGGTCAGCACCACGCCGGTCAGCGGCAGCGCCTCGTTGAACGCCTTGGCGGTGTTGGCGGCATCCTGGCCGGTCATCGAGTCGACCACGAACAGGGTTTCGATCGGCGTGATCGCGGCGTGCAGCGCCTTGATCTCGGCCATCATCGCCTCGTCCACGTGCAGGCGGCCGGCGGTATCGACGATCAGTACGTCGACCACTTCGCGACGAGCCGCCGCGGCCGCCGCCTTGGCGATGGCGACCGGGTCCTGGCCCGCCTCGGACGGGAAGAATTTCACCCCGACCTGTTCGGCCAGCGTGCGCAACTGCTCGATCGCCGCCGGACGGTAGACGTCGCAGCTGACCACCATCACCTTTTTCTTCTTGCGCTCGGTCAGCAGCCGCGCCAGCTTGGCCACCGTGGTGGTCTTGCCGGCACCCTGCAGGCCGGCCATCAACACC
>DATNGL010000165.1:0-3568 GCA_035605895.1 Rhodanobacter sp. | reverse complement strand
GCGGCCCGGCGATGATTTCGAGTACACCTCCGGCGCCGTGCTCGAGACCCCGGTGGGCACCATGGGCGGCAGCTACCAGATGCTGGCCGACGACGGCACCGAGTTCGAGGCGCCGATACCGACCTTCACCTTGTCCATCCCGCGCACCCTGCATTGATGGTCAAGGACTGACATGGCGACCTACGCGATCGGCGACGTGCAGGGCTGCTATCCCGAACTGCAACGCCTGCTGGACAAGCTGCGCTTCGATCCCGCGCAGGACCAGCTGTGGTTCTGCGGAGACCTGGTCAACCGCGGCGGACAGTCGCTGGAGACGCTGCGACTGATCCACGGCCTGCGCGAATCGAGCGTGATCACCCTGGGCAACCACGACCTGAGCCTGCTGGCCATCGCCCAACGCAAGCCCGATGCCCAGGCGCGGGTCAATCCCGAACTGCGCGAAGTGCTGTTTGCCAGCGACGCGCCGGTACTGTTCGAGTGGCTGCGCTCGCAGAAACTCCTGCACCACGACGAGCAGCTCAACTGGACCATGGTGCATGCCGGCCTCGCGCCGATGTGGACGCTGCGGCAGGCGCAGCGTGCCGCCCAGGATGTCGAGCGGGAGTTGTCCAGTCCGCGTCACCCGCGCGTGCTGCGCAACCTGTTCGGCAACCGCCCGGCGCAGTGGTCCAGCCGGCTGCAGGGGCTGGATCGATACCGCGCCACCATCAACACGATGACGCGCATGCGCTATTGCGATGTCAACGGCCGCATCGACTTCGACGCCAAGGGCGCCCCCGGCACGCAGAAGCCGGGACTGTATCCGTGGTTCGCCGTGCCCGGCATGCGCCGGCGCGACATCCGCGTCGTCTGCGGCCACTGGTCCGCGCTCGGTCGATTCGCCGGGCTGGGCGTGCACGCCATCGACACCGGCTGTGTATGGGGAGGCAAGCTCACGGCGTTGCGGCTGGACGGCGAAGAGCCGCAGTACATCACCGTGAATGCGGAGCCCCACCGCAAGCGGCCACCGGGCGGCGAAGACTGACCTGCCGCTGTCGTCCAAGGAAAACCCCGCCGTGGCGGGGTTTTCCTTGGTTGTCACCCTGGCTCAGGTCAGCTGGCCGTGACAGTGCTTGTACTTCTTGCCCGAACCGCAGGGGCAGGGTTCGTTGCGCCCGACCTTGGGGCCGTCGTGCTGCGCCGATTGCGGCACAAGTCGCATGCCACCCGTGCCAGCCGCCGCCTCGCCCGCATCGCCGAAGGCGCTGGGCGGAGCGCCCCCACCGGTAGCCAGCATCTGCTTCTGCAGGCGCTCGGCCATGCGCTGCTGCTCGGCCTCCATCGCCGCGACTTCCTCCTCGCTGCGGATGCGGATGCGGGCGAGCATCTGCACCACCTCGGACTTGATCCGGGCGAGCATGTCGGAGAACAGCACGAACGACTCGCGCTTGAACGCCTGCTTCGGATCCTGCTGTGCGTAACCCACCAGGTAGATGCCCTGGCGCAGGTAATCCATGCTGGAAAGATGGTCCTTCCAGGCGTTGTCGACCACGGTCAGCATCACGTGCTTTTCCAGCTGGCGCATGGTCTCGGCGCCGATCTGCGCCTCCTTGACCCCGAACAGCGCGGCCACCTGCTCGCGCACGTGCCCGAGGATCATCTCGGCGTCGACTTCGTGCTGCTGTTCCACCCAGTGCCTGATGTCGGCCGACAGCCCGAACTCGCTCGACAGCTCCCGGTCCAGTCCCGCCAGGTCCCATTGTTCGTCGATGCTTTCGGCGGGCACGTAGGCCCTCACCATGGTCTGCACCACGTCATCGCGAATGTCGGCGACGGTGGCCGAGACCTCCTCGCCTTCAAGCAGTTCGTCGCGCTGGCGATAGATCACCTTGCGCTGGTCGTTGGCGACGTCGTCGAATTCCAGCAGGTGCTTGCGGATGTCGAAGTTGTGCTGCTCGACCTTGCGCTGCGCCTTCTCGATCTGCCGGCTGATCATGCGATCTTCCAGCGCGTCGTCGTCCTTCATGCCGAAGCGCTTCATCCAGCGCACCAGGCCCTCGCCGCCGAAGATGCGCAGCAGGTTGTCTTCCAGCGACAGGTAGAAGCGCGACGAGCCCGGGTCGCCCTGGCGGCCGGAACGACCGCGCAACTGGTTGTCGATGCGTCGCGACTCGTGCCGTTCGGTACCGATGATGTGCAGGCCGCCGGCGGCGAGCACCTGTTCGTGGCGCTTCCTCCACTCGGCCTTGACGCGCTGGCGATCCACTTCGCTGGCGCCTTCGGGCAGGGTCGCGATGGCCGCCTCCAGGCTGCCGCCGAGCACGATGTCGGTACCGCGGCCGGCCATGTTGGTGGCGATGGTGACCTGACCCGGTGCGCCGGCCTGCGCCACGATGTGCGCCTCGCGCTCGTGCTGCTTGGCGTTCAGCACCTCATGCGGCACCTTGGCCTTGGTCAGCAGGCCGGACAGCAGTTCGGATACCTCGATCGAGGTGGTGCCGACGAGCACCGGCTGGCCGCGCTTGTGGCAGTCCTTGATGTCCTCGATCACCGAGTTGTATTTCGGTGTCTGCGACAGGAAGATCATGTCCGCGTTGTCCTTGCGGATCATCGGCTTGTGGGTGGGGATCACCACCACCTCCAGGCCGTAGATGCTCTGGAACTCGAACGCCTCGGTATCGGCCGTGCCGGTCATGCCGGACAGCTTCTTGTACATGCGGAACAGGTTCTGGAACGTCACCGTGGCCAGCGTCTGGTTCTCGCGCTGGATCGGCACGCCTTCCTTCGCCTCGACCGCCTGGTGCAGGCCGTCGGACCAGCGCCGGCCAGCCAGGGTACGCCCGGTGAATTCGTCGACGATGATCACTTCGCCGTCGCGCACGATGTAGTCGACGTCGCGCTGGTAGATGCCGTTGGCGCGCAACGCGGCGTTGAGGTGATGCACCACCGCCAGGTTCTTGGAGTCGTACAGGCCGCTGTCCTGGTCGATGACGCCGTCCTCGCGCAGCAGCTCGTCGGCGTGCTGCATGCCGGCTTCGGACAGGTGCACCTGCTTCTGCTTCTCGTCGACCCAGTAGTCGCCCTCGCCCTCTTCCTCGGCCTGGCGGACCATCCGCGGCACGATCTTGTTGACCGCGAGGTACAGCTGCGGGGAGTCCTCGGCCGGCCCGGAGATGATCAGCGGCGTGCGCGCCTCGTCGATCAGGATCGAGTCGACCTCGTCGACGATGGCGTAATGCAGGCCGCGCTGGTAGCGCTGTTCCTTGCTCAGCGCCATGTTGTCGCGCAGGTAGTCGAAGCCGAATTCGTTGTTGGTACCGTAGGTGATGTCGGCCGCGTAGGCCGCGTGCTTATCGGCGTGGTCCATGCCCGGATAGACCACGTCCACGGTCAGGCCCAGGAAATTGTAGAGCTTGCCCATCTGCGCCGAGTCGCGCCGCGCCAGATAGTCGTTGACCGTGACGACATGCACGCCCTTGCCGGCAATCGCGTTGAGGTAAACCGGCAAGGTGGCGACCAGCGTCTTGCCTTCGCCGGTACGCATCTCGGCGATCTTGCCCTGGTGCAGCACCATGCCGCCGATCAGCTG
>DATNGL010000164.1:0-13827 GCA_035605895.1 Rhodanobacter sp. | reverse complement strand
TCTGGATGAACTGGGTCGCACCGGAAATCACACCGATGTCCAGACCGAACATCAGCCCGGCCAGCGCGGCCAGCATGCAGGTGAACAGGGCTGTGGTGCGAGACGGATGGAGCGGGGATGTCGCGACAGTATTCATGAAGGGAATCCTGCAGGCCGCGAACGGCGATGAGCGGTTGGTTGAACGGCGGTTTTCATGGAGTGGTGCTCACGCCGGCATGCCGGAAAAACGTGGTTCGGGCAGGCCGCGTACACCGACCCGGGAACGGAACAGCGCGCCAGCGTGGACGTCGGCATCCAGCTGCGCCCCGGACAATCCATCGCGCGCGCTGGTGACATAGAGCGTGTCGAGAGCGGGGCCGCCAAAAGCGGGCCGGGTCGGCTGGCGCGTTGGCACCGGCAGCAGCCGGCGCACCGGGCCGTCGGCGGCATAACAGACCACCCGAGCGAGCCCCCATTGCGCGTTCCACAGCGAACCGTCGGCGTCGACACAGGAGCCATCCGGTTCGCCGGCAAGCTCGCCCAGGTCTGCGAACAGTTGCGGTGTGCCCAGCATGTCGCCGTACGCGCAGTGCTGGATGCGGCGTGACAGCGAGTCGCAGTAATACATCGTCGTGCCCTCGGGGCTGAAGGCGATGCTGTTGCTGATGGCGACCTTCGGCAGCGCGAGCTGTTCCAGGCCGAGGTTGGCATGGAGTCGCCAGAAACTGCCGAGCGCCTGCATGCGGCCTTCGGTGGACTCGTGCATCGTGCCGAACACGAAGCGGCCATGGCGATCGCAGGCACCGTCATTGCAGCGCGTGGGCAGCCCGGGCTCGATCTCGTGCAGCGTTTGTAGGTGGCCATCGGCGAGACGGAAAAACGCCAGCCGCGAGGCCAGTGCCAGCAGCAGCCAGCCGTCGGCTTCGCATAACGCAAACGAAGCGAGTCGTTCGGGCAGCGGCCAGTGTTTCAGCGTGCCGCTTTCAATGTGCAGGCGGTACAACGTGGCGCGCTGGATGTCGGTCCAGTAAAGCACCTGGGCGCGCTCGCACCAGACGATGCCTTCGCCCAGGGTATTGCCGGCGTCCAGCGCGAGGTCCATCGGCGCCAGTACGGTCGGGGCTGTCATACCCAGCCGCCGTCCACGATGAAGTCCTGCCCGGTACACATGCGGCTGTCGTCGGCGGCGAGGAACAGGGCGGCACGCGCCAGGTCGTCGGCCGTCAGGAAGCCGGGCATGCACTGCGTGCGCGCAATCTCCTCGCGGCCGGCGTCGTCCAGCCACAGGCGCGCCTGCTTGTCGGTGATCACCCAGCCCGGTACCAGGCTGTTGATGCGGATGTGCTGCTGGCCGAGCTCGCGTGCCATGCCGTTGACAAAACCATGTACGGCAGCCTTGGCCATCGCGTAGAGCGGATAGCCCGCATTCCTTTTCATCCAGCCGGTGGAGCCCAGGCAGATGATCGAGCCGCCGCCGAGCTCGCGCATGTCCGGAATCACCGTCTGGGTGGCGAAGACCTGGTGACGCAGGTTCACCGCCACGTTGCGCTCGAAATCAGCGGAGTCGATGTCGGCCAGTGCATGGCGCGCGTCGTTGGCCGCGTTGTTGACCAACACGGCGACCGCTCCGATCTGCGCGCGTGCCGCAACGATTGCAGCATGGAGCGCGTCCAGGTCGGTGAGATCGCAATGCAGATAGTGCGGTGCATGCGGCACGTCGGCGAGCGACGCACATAGCGACGCCGCGCCGGCATCGTCTACGTCGAGAAAAGCCACCCGCGCACCCTGGCGTGCGAAGCCTTCGACGAAGGCCGCGCCGATGCCGCTGGCGCCGCCAGTGATCAGCACGCTGCGATCGATCAAGCTGGGATAACTGGCGAACGAAGGCATCAGCAGGCTCCGGAATCGGGAAAAGGCACGATCACCATTCGGCGACGCTGCCGTCGTCGTGGCGCCACAATGGATTGCGCCAGCGATGACCGACCCCGGCGCGTTCGGCGACATAGGCTTCGTTGACCTCGATGCCGAGGCCGGGCCCACCGGGAATCGCGACGTAGCCATCCGCGTAGGCGAACACATTGCGGTCGACCACATAGTCGAGCAGGTCGTTGGCGGCGTTGTAATGGATGCCCAGGCTCTGTTCCTGGATGAAGGCGTTGTGGCACACGGCATCGAGCTGCAGGTTCGCCGCCAGCGCGATCGGGCCGAGCGGGCAATGCAGCGCCAGCGCCACGTCGTAGGCTTCCGCCATTGCGGCGATCTTGCGGGTTTCGGTGATGCCGCCGGCATGCGAAGGGTCGGGCTGGATGATGTCGACACCGCCCATCTGCAGCACGCGCTTGAAGTCATAACGCGTATACAGACGCTCGCCCAACGCGATCGGTGCCGGGGCGATGCTGGCGAGCTCCGGAATCGCATCCAGGTGCTCGGACAGCACGGGTTCCTCGATGAACATCAACTCGTAAGGCGCCAGCTCGCGCATCAGCACCTTGGCCATCGGCTTGTGCACACGGCCGTGGAAATCGATGGCCAGGCCGATGTGCGGGCCGACCGCCTCGCGCACGGCCCGCACGTTTTCCAGCACGCGCTCGACCTTGGCGTGACTGTCGACGAAGTGCATCTCCTCGGTGCCATTCATCTTTACCGCGGTGAAGCCGCGTTCGACCGCGGCCTTCGCCGCCATGGCCGTATCCGCCGGACGGTCGCCGCCGATCCACGAGTACACCCGAATGCGCTCGCGCACCGGGCCACCGAGCAGTTCATGCACCGGCACGCCAAGATGCTTGCCCTTGATGTCCCACAGCGCCTGGTCAACGCCGGCAATGGCACTCATCAGGATCGGACCACCGCGGTAGAAGCTGCCGCGGTACATCACGTTCCACAGATCTTCGATATGGCGGGGATCCTTGCCGATCAGGTAATCGGAAAGTTCCTCGACCGCGGTGGCCACGGTATGTGCGCGACCTTCCACTACCGGTTCGCCCCAGCCGCTGATGCCGGCATCGGTGTCGATGCGCAGGAAACACCAGCGCGGTGGCACCAGGAAGGTGGTGAGTTTGGTGATCTTCATGCACGGTGTTCCTGAGACTTTGGAGAGACCGCTGCCCACGCCTGTGCGAATGCACGGGCGCGGCTGGCGACTTCATCGGCGGCGAGGCCGGGCGCATACAGCGCGGCACCGATGCCGAACCCTTGTGCGCCGGCGGCGAGCCATGCCGCCATGTTGCCAAGCGCGATGCCGCCGACCGGCAGCACCGCCACCGAGGCTGGCAGAACCGCACGCCAGGCCTTGAGCCCGGCGGGCGTCACCTGATCGGCGGGAAACAGCTTCAGTCCGTCGGCACCGGCAGCCAGCGCGGCGAAGGCCTCGGTGGGCGTGGCGACACCAGGCACGCAGATCATGCCGGCCGCCTTGGCGGCGCGGATCACGGCGGTATCGGCGTGCGGCATCACGATCAACCGGCCACCGGCGGCGGTGACTTCATCCACCTGCGCCGGCGTCATCACGGTACCGGCGCCGACAAGAACGCTGTCGCCCAGAGACTGGCTGAGCCGACGGATACTTTCCATCGGCTGCGGCGAGTTGAGCGGCACCTCCAGCACGCGAAAGCCGGCCTCGGCGAGTACGCGGCCGATGCTCACGGCTTCGTCAGGGGCGATGCCACGCAGGATCGCGACCAGCGGCAGCGGATTGAGCCAGGAGCTCAGCATGGAGAAGTTTCCTTGGCTGCCGTGGACGAGCCGGTGTTGACCAGGCCGATATCGCAGGCGATCTGCCACAGTCCGCGCGCGGCGGCATCCAGCAGGGATTCGACGAGATCGATGTCGAAGTGGGCCGCGGCCAGCCGATAGCGCGCGCACAGCGCGGCATCGCCAATCAGCTGCAGCGGCGCGTCATGGCGGAAACGATTCGAGGCAAGGCCGGAGCGCAGCTCCTCGCCGATCAGCAGGCCGGAGAGATACTCGGGCACGGCGTCCGATGTGAGCGTGCCGTCGAGCATCAACGCACGAGCCGAGAACAGCCGGCTGAATCCTCCGGCGCTGCCGCTGTCGCGTGCCGCGATGACGCCACGCGCGAACGCGTCAGGATTCGCCGCCGCATCGCCCGAGCCGGCACAAAGGATCGAATGCTGCTGCAGCAACGCAAAAAGTTCGCCCGTCATCAGGGTACAGAAGTCGGTCACGGCGCCATCGCGCACGCGGGCCCACTTGCTGTGCGTACCCGGCAGGATCCAGGTGGAATCGGGGATTAGTGCCGGGTGCAAGGCAAGCGCGCCAAGCAATTGGGTTTCCTCGCCGCGCATCATGTCGGGGCCGTACGGATTGCGCAGGCCGGGAACGATATGGACGTCCGAACCATCGTTGGCGCGCAGGCTGCAGACGGCGCTACCAAGCTGTGCGGTGTCGGCGGGAAGCTCCATGTACGGAACTTCCAGCCAGCCCTGGCGGCTGCCGACCATGCCGCAGGCCAGTCGGGGCAACCGAGGCCAGCTCGCGGTGATATCGGTCAACGCGGCATCGAAGCCGCCATCTGGCAGATGGCGAACACCCCAGGGGCGCGCCCGCGTCTCGAGGATTTCGCCAGCCGCATCGAGCCAGTAGGCGCGCAGGCTGGTGGTGCCCCAGTCGAGTCCGATCAAGCCGCTCATGGATTCAGGCTTCCCCATGGCACATGGATGTCGCGCGCGTCACGGCGAAGTGTCCTTCCAGATCAGCGTCTGCGCCGGAGCCACTGGCGTCTTGCCGTGCACGATCTTCGCGCGCTCCGGTAGCACGAGGGCAAACGGCTGCGGGTTGTAGTTCACCATGAAATCAAACCCGCCGCGCCAGTCGATGAACACACCCTTCGGCAGATCCTCGATCGCCACGCCCGCACGTTGATAGACGCTGCGCACGATCTCGCGTTCCAGTTCGCCGTCATCGGTCGACACACCGATCATGGTGACGCTGCCCTTGCCCAGTTTGCGGGTGGTCGCCGCCGCCTTGCCGGCATAGTAATGATCGGCATACGTGGCGAGCACCTGGGTGCCTTGGCGCGGCGAGAGGATGTCGGCCCAGCGGTGCCACTCGTGCGTCTTTCCACCTGCGGTGACTTTTGCGCTGGCGCTCGGCGGCAGCATGTCGAAGCCATCGACGTCGTCGCCGATCAGATCCAGGATCGGTGCATACCAAGGCCCTTCGGGGAACTGGCCGAGCTCGTTTTTCTGCCCGGTGCGGCTGGTCAGGATCAGATGGCCACCCTGTTCCACGTAGCGCCGCCATTTGTCCGCCAGCTGCTTGCTGACCATCTGGTAGGCCGGTGCGATCAGAAACGGGTAGCGGCTGAAGTCATCGTCTTCCGCAATGAAATCCATCGGCGCGCCGGTGCTCTTCACGGCCAGCGTGTAGCCGTTCCGGTAGGCCCAGCTGTGCCACGACGTGGTTTGCGGCTGGATCTCCAGATCCCAGAACACGTCGTGGCTCCACAGATAAGCGGTGTAGCGCGTTGCCAGTTTTTGCGGCAGCTTCGCCTTGGCGTCTAGCTGCGATTCGAACGCCTTGATCTGATGCAGGGTGTCGACGAATTCACGTCCGGTGCGCGAGAGCGTCACGCCGTCGGTGCCGACGATGCCTTCGTGATACATCTCGCTGCCGCGCAGCGGATGCCGATAACGGTAGGTGCTGAGCAGGGAGGCGCCAGAAGCAAACGCATGCCACATCCACATGCTGACCGCGCCGGGCATCGGCTGCGGATTGATCTCGCCCCAGTTGACCTGGCCCGGTTGCAATTCCATTACGCCGAAGGTGCCGTTGATGGAGCGGAAATACGCCGCCGCTTCCATCAGGTTGGCGGGCTTGCCGATTTCGTAGCTGTTGCCGCCCAGCACGTTCGAGCCCTGCACCGGATACAGAGTGAAGGTCGGGAAGTCCAGATCATGTGCGCGCCGCGGATCGGTGGCGGTGGTGACATTGGTGTAGTTGGTCGTCACCCACTGCCCGGGGCGCGCGTACTTCTTGATGATCAGCGCCTGGGCATCGAGGAAGTGCGCGGTGGTGTCGGCCTGGTAGCGGGCGAAATCCAGCTGCGAATGCGGGCTCAGCTTGTCTTCGGCAGCGAGCGTGGCATTCGGGAGGTGCACCTGTTTGAAGCTGCCGTAGCGGGTGCTCCAGAACGAACCGGCCCATGCCGTATTCATCGCCTCGATGCTGCCGTATTTCTTCTGCAGCCAAGCCTGGAACGCCGCCCGCGCGCTGGCGCTGTAATCGAGGAACGTGCCGGGCTCGTTGTCGACCTGCCAGCCCCAGACGCGCGGATCGTGGCCGTAATGCTCGGCCATGGCGGTGACCAGGCGCGCCACGAAGGCTTCGTACTTCGGATTGGCCAGGGAGACTTCCGCGCGGATGCCGTGTTCATGGCGCTGGCCGTGCTCGTCCACCCGGTAGACCTCGGGGTAGCGCTCATCCATCCAGCTTGGCGGCGCTGCCGACGGCGTGCCGAGGACGACGCGCAACCCAGCCTTGCTGGCCAGGTCGATGGCGTGGTCGAGCCATGCGAAATCGAAGTGACCCTCCTCCGGCTCCAGGTAGGTCCAGTCGAATTCGGCCATGTGGGTGAAATCGAAGCCGAGCCTGGCCATGCCATCGAAGTCGCGCTGCCATTGGCTGCGCGGCCATTGCGTGGGGTAATAGAACACGCCAAAACTCATCGGCTCGCGCTGGTGCAGCAAGGCTGCACCTTGCAGCCTTGCTGGATGCGGGCCGCCGGTATCGACCAGCTTCGTAGCCACCGGATTCGCGTTGGCGGTGATCATCATGGCGGCGGCCAGTAGCGCCGCCAGCAAGGGCCGAAACATGGGATGCGCCTGTGGTGAGATTCAAATGTCAACTTATACTACAATTAAGACTCCCGCAATATTCGTGCGCGATCCTATGGACATCCTGACTCCTGACGCGGCGCTGGCGCTGGCTGACCGGCACTGGCGCATCCATGGCGATATTTGCGCCCTGCCATCCTATGCCGATCAGAACTTCCGCATCCGCACCGGGCATGGCGAGTATGTGCTGAAGGTGGCGCACCCGTCATGGTCGCGGCTGGATCTGGACCTGGAGAATCAGGCCATGATGACGCTGGCCAAGCGCGAGCCGGCGCTGCAGTGGCCACGGGTACAGCTCAGCATGGACGGCGAACACCTGCTGACCATGCCGATCGCGGGGCAGCCATGCCAGGTGCGTGTATTGAGCTTCGTGCCCGGCACGACGTATGCGGATGCCATCGGAGCAGTCCCGCAGACGCAGCGCGCGGCGTTGCATGAGAGCCTCGGCGGTGCGGTCGGCCGGCTGACGCGCGGGCTGCAGGACTTCCGTCATCCGGCGGGCGATCGCCAGCACGACTGGAATCTGCTGCGTTTGCCAACGCTGCTCGGCGAAATCGCGCATATCGAAGATGCCGGCCTGCGCGCCATCGTGCAGACGCACGCCGAGGCGTTCTGCGCCCGCCTGCCGTCATGGCGAACGCAGCTGCCGATCACGGTGCTGCACAACGATGCCAACGACCTGAATGTGATCGTGGCGGATGACGGCGGCGGCCAGCGCGTCCGCGCGGTGATCGATTTCGGCGACATGTGCACCAGTTTCCGGCTGGCCGACCTGGCGATCGCCTGTACCTATGCGATGCAGCATGAAGCCGATCCGGTGTCGTGTGCACGCACCATCGTTCGCGGCTATCTGGCGCAGTGCCCATTGCTGCGTGTCGAGCTCGAGCAACTGCATGCCTTCATCCTCGCGCGTCTTTGCCACAGCGTGCTGATGGCGACACGCGCACATCGGGAAGAGCCCGACAATCCCTTCATCCTCGTGTCGCAGCAAGGCGTGCGCGCGCTGTTGCGCGAACTTGCCGAAGTCGGCCACGATGCCATCGTCGGCTCTTTCCGGAACCAAGCCATGACTGATCCCACCGCCTCCGGCAACGTGCCGCAACGTGGCAACGCCGACATCCTGCGCTTGCGCAAGCAGCTGCTGAATCCGACCCTCAGCGTGTCGTACAACGAGCCGCTCAAGATCGTGCGCGGTGAAGGCGTCTGGTTGTACGACCAGCACGACCAAGCCTACCTGGACATGGTCAACAACGTCTGCCATGTCGGGCATTGTCATCCGCACGTGGTCGCGGCCGGACAGGCGCAGATGGCACAGCTCAACACCAACACCCGCTACCTGCACGACAACATCGTCGAGTATGCGCTGCGCCTGACGGCGACCTTGCCGAAACCGCTGTCGGTCGTGTTTCTCACCAACTCGGGCACCGAGGCGAACGACCTCGCCCTGCGCCTGGCGCGGGCACACACCAAGGCACAGGGCGTGGTGGTGGTGGATCACGCCTACCACGGCCATTCGCCGTCGATGGTCGAGCTGAGCCCGTACAAGTTCAACGGCAAGGGTGGGGCAGGGCAGAGTACGCATGTGAGTGTGGTGGCGATGCCCGACGTCTATCGCGGGCCTTTCCGCGAAACTTCGGCGGCCGGTCGACAGTATGGCCAGCTGTTGCCGGCGGCCATCGACAGCCTGCGTCAGCGTGGCATCGCGCCGGCAGCGTTCTATTGCGAATCGCTGCTGGGTTGCGGCGGCCAGATCGTGTTGCCGGAAGGCTACTTGGCTGAAGCCTACGCGGCGGTGCGTGCGGCCGGTGGCGTGTGCCTGGCCGATGAAGTGCAGGTCGGCTTCGGCCGGGTCGGCGAACATTTCTGGGCGTTCGAATCCCAGGGCGTCGTGCCGGATATCGTCACCATGGGCAAGCCGATCGGCAACGGCCATCCGATGGGCGCGGTGGTGACCACGCCGGAGATCGCCGCCAGCTTCGTCAGCGGCATGGAGTACTTCAATACCTTTGGCGGCAATCCGGTGTCCTGCGCGATCGCGCTGGCGGTGCTGGACGTGATTGCCGACGAACAGCTGCAGGAGAACGCGCGTCGCGTCGGCGATTTCCTGATGGACGGGTTGCGCGAATTGCAGCATCGCCACGATTGCATCGGCGACGTGCGCGGTCGCGGCCTGTTTGTCGGCGCCGAGCTGGTGCGTGCTCGCGACGCGGGAACTCCCGACCAGCCGAAGGCCAAGGCCGTGGTGGAAGCGATGAAGGCACGCCACGTGCTGCTCTCCACCGAGGGGCCGGACGACAACGTGCTGAAGATCAAGCCGCCGATCGTGTTCAGCCAAGCCAACGCCGAAGAATTCCTGGACAAGCTCGATCAGGTATTGCGCGGGTCGTAGCCCGGTTGCGTGGACGTGGCGTCGCCGACGACCGGTCCAACACCTGATGCAGCTCAGGAACCTTTTTTGGAGCTTCCCTTGCGCTTCTTGTGCAGGTTGGCCAGCGAGTCTTCAATCATGCTTTGCATCGCCTTGCGGGCGACCTCCGGCTGCTGGCGGCGGATCGCTTCAAGTACTTTCAGGTGCTGTGGTAGCGAATACTTGAAGTCACCGGCCGTTTTCGCCGACAACACGAAGAACATCCCGAGCGCGCTTTCGACCACCGAGAAAAGCGAGATCATCAACTCGTTGCCGGTCGCCTGAAGCACGGCATCGTGAAAGCTGAGATCCGCCGCGGCCCACTCCTCAGTGTCCCGGGCAGCCTCCATTTTTCGATAGGCCAGATCCACGTTGACCAGCTGGGTCGCGGTGCGTCGGCGTGCTGCCGCAGCCGCGGCAGCCGGCTCGATGATTTCGCGCATCTCCACCAGTTTCTCGATGAAGTCGTCGGTTGGCATCGAGGCGCAGCGCCAGGAAAGGACATCCGCGTCCAGCTGGTTCCAGAAGTGCGTCGCGCGTACGCGGGTACCCACGCGCGGGCGCGACTCGATCAGGCCCTTGGCGGACAGGACCTTCAATGCCTCGCGCAGGGCCGTGCGGCTCACATCCATGCTTTCGGCCAGATCCTCCTCGCGCGGCAACACATCGCCGGGCCGCAAATCGCCGACGACAATCCGCTTGCCCAGTTCACGGATCACATGGCCATGCAGATTGCGTGAATCCGTAGCCTTCATGTTCAACTTCTCTCCGCGGTAAGGGTGCTTCCGGTGTTGTCACGCAGCCATGGCGTGAAGCCGTGTGGATCGGGTGCCGCAACATGTTGCAGTGCGGTAACGCTCGAAATTTATCATACAAACGTACCGAGTGAAGGTTGCGCGGTACCCAGGCATACGGGTGGCCGCGCAGGATTGAAGCTCGGCGGCAGCGAACCGTTGTCCTGCCGCCAACCAAGGCCTCGAGCCGCCGCCACGTGTGCGTGCTGCCTTGAGCGGACCATGCACGGTATCCCGGCGCATGCCGGGCAGGCGATGGCATCGCTGGCGCGTCCGTCCTTGCGCACCTTTCCAACTGCCATCCCGCAGGCAGCCCGCGCCGGGTGATCGCGTGCGATCCCTTCGCGTTTCATCTGCATTTTATACTATGGTAGTACAAATTGAATTTTCTGAGTTAGGATGCGAGCTCGCCGAGGCGATACCCGTGGCATGGATGGCGGGAGAACAGGCGAGACAGTTTCAGGAATCACGTGGGACCAGCAGGCGTGCAGACGCAACGGCATCGGGTCCACGCAAACAACAATCATTTATATGTCTCGGGGAGGAGAATTCATCATGAGAACTCGCACGCAGATCAATCGACGGGCTCTAAGCGTTGCCATCGGCGTCATGCTGGCGACCGGCGTCGTCCATGCCCAGGACACGGCATCCCAGACCGCGCCACCACCGACGGCGCCATCGACCGAGCACGCCAGGCAAAAACCCGCCGAGCCGGCATCGGTGCAGACGCTCAACACGGTCGTGGTCACCGGCAACTCCGCGTTCGGCGGCATCAAGAAGATCGATGCCAGCTACTCGATCACCACGGTGACGAGCGAGCAGATCAAGGAGCTCAACCCGATCAGCGTGGCGGACCTGCTGAAGGTGTCGCCGGGCGTCTATCCGGAATCTTCCGGCGGCCAGACCGGCGCGAACATCGAAGTCGCCGGCTTCCCGTCGGACAGTGGCGCGCCGTTCGTCACCTTGCAGATGAACGGCTCGCCGCTGTTCCCGAAATGGGATTACTTCACCGATGCGATGTTCCGCCTCGATGACACCATCGACCGCATGGAAGCCGTGCAGGGTGGAACCTCGGTCCTGTACGGCAACGGTCAGCCCGGACTCATCGCGAACTTCATTCTCAAGGAAGGTACCGCGGTGCCCTCGGGCAGCATCGGCGTGACCTACGGGTCGGAAGGCATGGGGCGCCTCGATGGTTTCTACGGCTTTCCCATCGGCGGCCAGGACAGTGGCTGGTACGGCAGCATCGGCGGCTTCTGGCGCAAATCCGACGGCGTGCGCAGCCCGCAATTCCCCGCCGACAAGGGCGGCCAGCTGACCGCGACCTTGAGCCACGACCTCGCCCACGGTTCGGTCATGTTCTATGCGCGCGTGTTGAAGGACAAGAACCAGTTCGTCACCGACACGCCGATCCTCAACCCGGCGCCGGGCCAGTTCTCGGCCTACCCCGGGTTCAATCCGTTGACCGGCACCTTCGGCAGCAATGCAAACCGGCGCCAGTTCCTCGAGACCACGCCGTGCTTCACCGCAGGCTGCAAGCCAGGTGGTCAGAATATCGACATGGCCAACGGCGAGGGTGGCGACATCCACATGCTGGGCGCCAACCTGGATCTGGAATTCGACAACGGCTGGTCGCTGTCGGACAAGGCGCTATTCGTCGCCGGCCACATGGATATCAATGCGTTCTTCAGCACGGGCGACAATCCGACCACGCTGGGCAACTTCATTGCCGGCGCCGCATCGGACTTCGGGCTTCCCGCCAATCTCACCGCGACGGCCACGTACACCAATGGCAAGCCGGCGAACATGAACGAGAACGTGACCGTTCAGAACCCCGAGTTCATTCCCAAGAAGATCCAGTCGATCAGCAACGAATTTCGTCTGAGCAAGGAATTGTTCAGTGGCAACACCCTGACCGTCGGCAACTACACGGCGGTGTACTCCATCGACCACTCCGAGTACGACGGCCTCAATCAGCTGCTGCAGGCGAAGAGCAATCCGAACCCGATCGTGGTCAATCTGAGCGATGGCACCAACAACTACGCCCTGACCGACGCGCAAGGACTGTTCTGGAATTCCGATCCCCAGTCATGGATGGCCTTCAACGAGCACTGGCACGCCACGACCATGGCGTTCTTCGTTGCCGACGAATGGAACATCGGCAAGTGGCGTTTCGACGGCGGCATGCGCATCCAGCATGACGACATCGGTGGCTGGTTCCAGAACACGACCTCCGGCGACCTCGATGGCAACCCGTACACCGTGTACAACAACAACGCCGAGTATCTGACGAACAGCTACGATCATCCGTCCGGTTCGCGCAGCGCGCCGTCGTGGACCCTGGGCGCGAACTACGCGCTGAGCGACCACATGAGCGCCTATGCGCGCGTCAATGACGGCGTATTCCTGCCCAGCTTCGACGACATCGTGAACCAGGGAAATCCGCCGGTGGAAAAGATCCACAACATGGAACTCGGCTTCAAGTACCAGGCGCCGTGGATCTATGCCGACATCAGTGCTTATCGCCGGTTGTTCCATGGCATCCCGTACTCGATCGATCTGCCTAGCGGGCAGATCAACCTCGTCTATGGTTCGGTGACCAAGGGCATCAACACGCAGGTGACGGTCACGCCGTTCAAGAATTTCTCGATCGCGTTGAGCGGCAATTACATGGACGGTCATTACTCCGGTTACGACAGCTGCGTGCCTTATATCGCGCAGGATGGCAGCGAACGGTGCGACACCATCAGCGGCATGGTTCTGGATCGCCAGCCGAAAATCCAGTATCGGCTGACTCCGGCCTATGTGGTGCCGACCAACTGGGGCAGCATGAAGTTCTGGTTCACCTATGAACACGTAGGCAACCGCTATGGCGACCAGCTGCAGCAACAGCCGCTGGGCAGCTATCACGACCTCGCCATCGGTGCCATCGCCAACATCGGCCAGAACTGGATGTTGACGCTGCGTGGTACCAATGTCACCAACGAGATCGGCATCACCGAAGGCAATGCCCGCTTGTTCGGCTTCGCCAGCGGCGGCGGCGTGATTCTTGCCCGTTCGATCGAAGGGCGTGAGGTCAACTTCCAGGTCAAGTACAAGTTCTGAAGAGTGGGGTAGCCGCCGCCGTTATCCGGAAGCCCGCGTCGCGTCGGTCGCATCAAGCGGTCGACGCGACGGCAGGCGGCAGACTGAACGCTTGAATGTGACCTGAGTTCTTTTCATCTGCGGTCTGCGCCAAGGAACGACACGCCATGCGTCCATCCCTCAACCTCACATTCTTGATCATCGCCGCGGTGGTCACCGTTCTTGGTCTCGGCAGCGATGTCGCACTTGCCGAGCCAGCCGGGCAGCGCGCCGATACCGCTGCAAACTATATCGATGTACTCGACCTGCATGGTGCGCCGAAGACACCTGCGGATCGAAGCTTCAATATCTTTTTCGACGCCGGGTCGTGGCATGGCTACAGCCTGCCGCTCGCCGACGATACGGCGCCGGGCTTCTCCGGTCCGTTCGTGCACAGCCTTGGCGAGGGTCAATGGGTCGGTGCGCGCTTCGCCCAGCTGACGTTACGGGATGCCACCAGCAAGCAGAACATCGACCTGAGCCCGGTCGAAAGTCATGCGGCGCCGGGCTATCTGGTGCGTCGATTTTCCGGCCTGGGCCTGACCGTGCGCGAAACCCTGTTCTTTGCCGATTCGTGGCATGCGCTGGTGCGCATCGAATTGACTGCGACAACTTCGCAGGACGTGGATCTTTCCGTTGCGGGGCGCGTGATGCCTCAGCAACAGAAGGG
>DATNGL010000163.1:0-4801 GCA_035605895.1 Rhodanobacter sp. | reverse complement strand
TGCCTGACCTCACGCAACGCACGACGCGGCTTGAAGCGAACCAGGTCGATCTGATGCGCCGCGTGAACAACGTCGATGCGTGGCGCGATCGACTGCTGACCGACAATCCGAAGATGAAAGGATGGACGCGATGAAACTGGTTGACGACTGGCAACGTGCATGGCGCTGGTCGAGCATGCATGCCATGACTGCCGCGCTGGCCATACAAGGCGCGTGGGTGGCGATCCCGGCGGAGATGCAACAGCTGATCCATCCGATCGTGGCGCATGCGGTCACTGGCATCCTGTTGGTGCTCGGCATCATCGGGCGGTTGGTAAAACAGCCGGCAAAGGAACCGGATGACACCGACCAGACGGGTGCGTGATGGACGACCTCTACGATCGACTGATTGAGCATGAAGGGCTGCGCCTACAGGTCTACGATGACGCCACGGGCGCCTACATCCGGCCCGGGACGCGCGTAGTCGGCAATCCGACTATCGGCGTCGGGACGTTGCTATCCGCCCCGGGCGGCATCACGGAGGACGAGGCGCATCTACTGCTGCGCAACCGCGTGAATATCGCAATCGCCGGCGTTCAGCGCCTGGTGCCGGATATGCGGGCGGCCAACGATGCGCGGTTCGACGTGCTAGTGGAGATGGCTTTTCAGATGGGCGCCGATGGCTTGGCCAAATTCACGAACACCCTGCAGGCGGTGCGCGACAAACGCTGGGGTGATGCGGCGGACGGCATGCTGGCCAGCCTTTGGGCGCAGCAAACGCCGAGCCGTGCGCAGGCGCTGGCAGCCATCATGCGGAGCGGGCAGGCATGATCGCGATGCTGTGGGCCAAGGTCTGGAAGTGGGTCTGCGCGCTCGGTGCCGTCCTGGCCGCAATCGGTGGCATCTGGCTGTGGGGCCGCGAGAAGGGTAAGGCGTCGGAACAGGTCAAGACGCGAGACGCGCAGGAGGCCGCTGCGACGGCACAGGCAATGGCCGAACAACTGGAGTCACGCCATGAAACAGACGTCGAAGTGCAGAAGCTTCCCGATGCGCCAGCCCAACCGGTGGCTACTGCTGATCCTGCCACCGCTGCTGGCAAGCTGCGCAACGACTGGACCCGCGATTAAGCCAAACCCATGCGCAGGCTGGTCGCCGATCATGCCTAGCAAAGCCGATGTCCTCACGGACGGTACGGCGAAGCAGATCCTCGCGCATGATCTGCATGGCGTCGCTGCAGGCTGCTGGCCGGCGCCTAAGAAGAAGGGATGATGCGGTCGGCTTGCTGCAACTTGTCGGGGGCGGCTTTCATGCATGCGCTCCACATGATCCCGGTGAACACAGAACCACCCTGGTAGCCCTGACGATACAACTCGCCCATGTAGACCGATTTCTCCGATTCTGTGCACATGCTCTCAAACAGCCGCATGACTTGGTGCGTGCGCTCCTGATAATCGACACGACGATCAGCCGACAGGGGCTCACGCTTCTTGAATGGCCATATGCGCATGCGCCAATCCTACCAAGAAATCAGCGAAGCCCGACAGCATCATTTCGTTGACGCCACCACAATGATCCCGCCCGGCCGTCAGGCCTCATCCGGCGATAGTCAGCTCAGGCGACGTGCGATCAGGCGCGGGCCGATGGCCGGGGCGACGACTGACCCCAAACTGACCCCAGCACATCCCGCAAGCCCTGATTTTGCGTGACACTTGGTGACCATCGAAGATAGCCCTAGTCGTTGTTTTTGCTTATCTTCCCTAACCTTGACATGGTAGGGGTCACAAGTTCGATCCTTGTACCGCCCACCACTTTTCGCTGGCGACTGACCCCGGAATGACCCCACAAACGGGGCACATCCGGGGTCAGCTCCACCATCCATGCGTCAAGTGCGGTTCGCGCAGCCCCCAGATACGCCGGGTCGAACTTGGCGTAAATCTCGCTGGTGCCGGCCGCCTTGTGCCCGATCTGGCCTGATACCTCCCATCCCGGCACGCCGCGACGGCGTAGCTCTGTGGCGACGGTATGGCGCAGCACACGAGGCGCGAACCACACCGGCAGACCCGCATCCGTGCGCACCTTGGCCCACGCCTTGCGGATCGACGCGACACGCCTGCCATGCCAATGCACGAAATAGGCGTCGTCGCAGCCAGCCAACTCATGGCGCAACATGGCCGTCAGCGGCACCACGGGCCGGTATTTCTTCGTCTGCTGGCGTCCTGCGGGATTGAGTCGAATCAGATCGTTGTCCCAATCCACTTGGAACGGCTGCAGGCCTAGCGCGGCATCGCCACGGCAGCCGGTGCCCAATCGGATCATGCAGTAAACCCATAGGTGCGATGCGGCGGGAATGGCGTTCAGGAGCGCCACGAGCTGCTCGCGGCTGGCCGTGTGCGGATAGGGCTCACCGATGGGCGGCAATTCCACCCACGGCACCTGGACGACCTCCTGGCGCTTCCACGCGCGGTTCAGCGCCGATTGGCCCACGCCAAGCACGCGGCGCACGTAGCCCTCGCTGTAGGGCTTGCCGCGATAGTTCTGTGCCCGCAGCCATGCGACAAACGCTTCCTGCGCATCCACGGTCAGATCAGCAACCGTCCGATCGCCCCAAAATTCGCCCCAGAGCGCCGCGCTTCGCTTGGCGGTGTCCTTGCTAGGGATCGTGTTCCCGTGACGCGCCATGTAGCGCGTGAGCAGCGCAGCGATGGGTACATCAGCCGGCGCCTGATCCTTGATCGCGGCATGGGCGACATACCATTCCGCCAAGGCTACCTTGGCTTGCTCAAAATCTGTTGCGCCAAGCGTAGCGCGCTGTTTGACGCCTCGTTCGTCGCGCCATGCACGTTGCCAGTTCGCGGTGCCTTTGCGGCGCTCGATCCAGTAAATTCCGAGCTGGAAACGTTGCATTGCTGGGCCTCAAGATACGCAGTGATGTGATGTTCGGTGTATTTCGGCGTCGGGCCGACCATGATGCACCCGATCTTGCCGGCTTTGCGATAGCGGGCAAGCGTGATCGTGGAAATGCCGAGATAGTCGGCCAATTCCGGTTCGGTATATAGGCGCGGAAGCTTCTCTGCGGCGTTCATGCAACTTTCCTCAGTGCTTCGAACAGATCGCCGGTAACCGGCTCACGCATCGCCGCCGCCTCACGCCGGCACTCAGCCGCGTAGTCGAGGTAATCCCAGAAGCTGCGCCAGTACCACGGCATCGTGGCTGCGCGGTGGCGCCAGACGCGGGCCTGCGCGAGGTAGATGCGGGCCATGTGGATGCGGAATTGGCGGTCGGTCATGCGACGAATAACTCCGATTGACGGCCTTCACGTTCCAGCCATTCACGGGCCGACCGGTGAAAGTTTTTCTTGATCTCGAAGCCGTATCCCGAACGCTGGCAGCGGCGGGCAGCGATGATGGTTGATCCGCTTCCGCAACATGGGTCAATGACAACTTCGCCGGGATCGGTGAACAACGCGATCAGTTGTTGCAGCAGCGCGACGGGCTTTTGTGTCGGGTGCACCTTGCTGCCCGATTCACGCGGCCACGGTATGGCGTTGAACACCATCTTTCCGTGGTTGTTGAACTTCGGAAGCTTGTCGCGGTAGAACAGCACGGCATATTCGCAATTGCCGACAACCCGCATGTTCGCCTTCAACACCTGGGGCGAGAAGTTCTTGTAGAACACCAGCGGGATATGCCCCTTGAATCCGTGTTTCTCGGCAAGCTGGATCAGCCCGAATTGCTGCTGGTGTGCGCAGAACACGATCATGCATGGCGCTTTGCCGGTTTCTTTCGGCTCTTTGACCAGCATCGTCGAGCAGAAGTGCATGAACTCGTTGATGTTGAAATTGGCGTCCGTGTCGAAGAACTGCGCGCCGGCCAATTTGCTTTGACCATTCGCGATTTCCCCGCCGACGTACCAGTTAGGGTTCGAGCCGTATGCGTTCTTGCCGACGTTGTACGGAATGTCCGCGATGACCAGTTGCGCCTTCGGCAGGCCGTATCGCCGGTAATTCTGGAAATGATCATTGAAGATTTCATGCTTGCAGCGGCGGATAGGGCGCTCCATCACGCCACCCCCATCAACGCCAGATCGACGGTATCGACCTGGTCGCGTAGCGCATGCCGGGCCTGATGGATTTCGTGGGCGATCCGTGTGCGGATGCGGGGATCGTTCGCCAGTTCATCGAAGCTGTAGGACCGCATGAAGTAGTGCAGGGCGCCACGCTGATCGCGGCGGAACAGGCGGTAGCAAATACCATTGTCTGGTGAGTGGGTGCGGCCCCAGCAGAATCCGGCAGTCTTCTTCGGAGCCCGGCCACGGAGGTGGTTACCCATGGCTGGCCCCCTTGATCGCGGCTTCGAGCTTGTCGGCCCAGTCTTGAATCCATCCATTGCGATCGAAGTACTTGCTATCTCTCATCTCAGCAATCACCTCACACACAGCGGCAAGGTCGATGGGCGGCGCGGTGTAAAGCGATTCGGCTCCAGATGGCGGAGTCGATGCGCTTCCAAAAGCCGCATATACCCATTGGTATTTTCTTGTTGTACTGCGCGATTTCCATCGGCAAGCCACCGGCTCACCCATCCCCGCAAGGTGCAGAGCTATTGCCTCGCGCCAAGCGACGAGTTGGTCTGTGGTGGGTAACTTGCCGGCGCCAAGCATCACTCCGGAATGCTCCAATATGTCATCCAGCGTCATCGTCATGACGGATCTCCCGGCGACGGAGCGGCGGCGAGCATGTGCGTCCACCGCTTGCGAAGTACCGAAAAACGCGGAAGTTGCTTGCCTTCGTTGGAGCGTTGCGCGCTATCGAGCATCGCCGTTGTCG
>DATNGL010000162.1:0-6027 GCA_035605895.1 Rhodanobacter sp. | reverse complement strand
GTATTGAATCTTTCTGCCAGCGCCCAATCTAAGGGTACAAGTGTCGCCGCCTGACTTGGGCAGCGCACCTGCAGCAGCGGCCACTCCCCCTTTCGGGCCGACTGCCATGACAACCGGAGCATCACCATGAAAATGAAAAAGTCCCTGCTTGCCCTCGCCCTCTCCACCGCCGGCCTGCTGGCCGTTCCCGCCGCCTTTGCGCAGAACGCGCCGGCCGACAATGGCGGCTGGTTCATCAACGGCAATGTCGGTCGCACCGCAATCAATCATGGCCCGTATGACAACGGCCACGACACCGGCTATGCCTTGAATGGCGGTTATCGCTGGTCGCTGGCACCGAACTTCTCGCTCGGCGCCGAAGTGGGCTACAACGACCTGGGCAACATCCACGCCAAGAACATCTTCAACAGCCAGCCGGTCGTGGCGGACAACAAGTCGCAGTTGCATGGCTGGACCGCGGGCGCCAATGCCCACCTCAACCTCAGCCAGAACTGGTACCTCAGCGGTCGCGCGGGTCTGTACAGCTGGACCGGCCACGGTCTCAGCAACGACGTGAATCCGGTGCGCAAGGGCCTGGATGACAACAGCTGGTACGCCGGTGCCGGCGTGGGCTACAACGTCACCCCGAACCTCAGCGTCGGCGTGAACTACGACTATTTCGACGCCAAGAAGCAGAACATCGATCTGAGCACCGACATGGTCTCGGCCAGCGCCGAGTATCGTTTCTGATATCCGGTTGAAATTCCGGCAGAACGCAAAGAGGGCGCCCACGGGCGCCCTCTTTGTTTGTGGTACGGCAGGAGCCTCACCCGCGAGCAGGCTCCTGCGGGGGGCCCCACAGGCTCAGCCGTTCCACTGTCCCAGCGCGGCCAGGCCGTTGTCCCTGGCGCGCGCATGCACCACCTTCTGCGCTTCGGCGTAGTTCGCCTTCATGTCCTTCGCCCACAGGTGCAGCGCCGCCTGCTGCATGGCGCGGCCGTAGGAGAACGACAGCGGCCACGGGTGCGGGCCGATCTGGTTCATCGCGTTGAGATGCGCGGTGGACTGCTCGTCGGTCTGGCCACCGGAGAGGAACACGATGCCCGGCAGCGAGGCCGGCACGGTCGACTTCAGCACGCGCACGGTGGCCTCGGCGACTTCCTCGACGTCGACCTGCTCGTCCGAATCCTTGCCCGGGATGACCATGCTGATCTTCAGGATGGTGCCTTCCAGCATCACGTTCTGCTCGTACAGCGCGTTGAACAGGCTGCGCAGCACGGCCTCGTGCACTTCGTAGCTGACCTCGATGCTGTGGTCGCCGTCCATGATCACTTCGGGCTCAACCATCGGCACCAGGCCCGCTTCCTGGCACAGCGCGGCGTAACGGGCCAGCACGTGGCAGTTCGCCTCGATCGCGGTGGAGCTGGGGTTCTCTTCGGAAATGTTGATCACCGCACGCCACTTGGCGAACTGGGCGCCCAGCTTCGCGTATTCCTGCAGGCGCTCGCGCAGGCCGTCGAGGCCTTCGGTGACCACGTCGCCGGGGAAGCCGGCCAGCGGCTGCGGGCCCTTGTCGACCTTGATGCCGGGGATGATGCCGAGCTTCTTCATGACCTGGGTGAACGGCACGCCGTTTTTCGTGGACTGGCGGATCGTCTCGTCGTACAGGATCGCGCCGGAGATGTGCTCGTTCAGGCCCGGCGTGGTCAGCAGCAACTCGCGGTAGGCACGGCGGTTTTCCTCGGTGTTCTCGATGCCGACGGCCTCGAAGCGCTTCCGGATGGTGTTGGTCGACTCGTCGATCGCGATGATGCCCTTGCCGGGCGCAACCATCGCCAGGGCGACGCTTTCGAGATCTTCAATGCTCATGATGACTCCGCTTGCGGGGGCGCTGCCCGGCCGCACATGGTGGGCGCCGCCTCGGGTCGAAGCGGCGTGGTTCAAAAGGCGGATTATAGGCCAGATTGGCCACGACACGCGTCAAGGCGGCGCTTCGAACCGCTCCGAAGCGGCTCAGTTGACGTAGCCGGGCAGCTGGCAAGGTGCCATCAGCTGCTTCTGGCCGGCCGGATCCTTTGGCGAATTGAACGGCACGACGTAGTAGGTGGCGACGGGCTGGTGATCCTTGTTGTTCAGTGACGGGCCGTAGCGGAAATTCGCCACCGCGCTCCGCGCCATCGGGCCAAGATCGCTCTTGGGCACCACCTTGGCGACCTGCACATCCAGCGGCACGCCATCGGAGCCCACCGTGTAGGTCACCGCCACGCAGCCGGGCTTGTCGAGGTTCAGGCCGGTATTGGGCGCATCCATCTGCACCTTGGTATTGAGCAGGATCCAGTAGCGGTAGAGGTTCTGCGGGTCGATCCTGGTCATCTGGGCCAGCAGCGGCGAGGCGAGGCCCAGGCCCAGGGCCAGCAGCAGACCTTGGCGAAGCGGTCGTGATGTAGTCTTCATGGCGATCTCCTGGCAGGGCGGAAAAACCCGGTGGAAGCAGTTTAACCATCCTGCGTGGTGCTGGCGTCGGGATCGGTTTCAGTGATGACGTCGGGATAACCACGAAGTCGACGCAGCAGGCCGACCAGGCCACGCGAACCTAGCATGAGAGCCGCCCCGGCCAGCGTGACCAGCGCGTACTGGATGATCAAGTGCCATTCATTCGTTGAATTCGTAAATTGCGCTCCGCTTGATTCCGCCTCGTGCCGTTGCAGCAGAAAGTAGGCAATACGTGCCAGACAGGCGCTCACCCCCCTGACGACCATCCACGCACCCACGACGGAGAGCACGATGTATTGCAACTGATCGGCAGTAATCGACGTCTCCAGGACTTCATGACGATTCCTGCCCAGCGCCCACCACGCCAGCAAGTTGGGCCACGTCCACAATGCAAAGGCCAACAGCAATCCGATAGCTTCGATCACCGGGACACCCCAGGCGAGATGCCCATCCTGCGCCTGCGTGGCAAAGACGAACAGGCCGGGTACCTGCTCCAGGATGTCGACCGCCATCAGTACGGCACCCAGCCGAATGGCCACGCAAAGCACCGTGTACAACGTCGTCTTCATGACTCCCCCTTGTGGCGTGGCGATGCGGCGAAGCATCCGGGCAGATTCAGCGGATCACAAATTGCGCAGGCTCTCCACCATGCCGTCGGCACCGACCGAAAGCAGTTTCAGCG
This sequence comes from Rhodanobacter sp., assembly GCA_035605895.1. Classification (GTDB taxonomy): domain Bacteria; phylum Pseudomonadota; class Gammaproteobacteria; order Xanthomonadales; family Rhodanobacteraceae; genus Rhodanobacter. Next base: position 2,873 of record DATNGL010000162.1, on the reverse strand, counting down.
TATTGGTACCGCCGCCCTGGCCGACGTGATCGCCGTGGGTCAGCACCACCCGGTCGCCCTCGGCGAGGCGCCCCTGGGCGAACAGCTGCTGGATCGCGGCGAGCGAATTGGCCGCCGAACTGTGTGCGCCATGGGCGAACGCCACGGGCTGCACGTCGCGCAGCAGCAGCATGCGGCGGCGTGCATCGGCCAGCGGCGACAGCGCATAGATCGGCACGGCCGTGCGATAGCGCGACAGCCATTGCGCGGTGGCGCCGGATTCGGTCAGCGCCACGATCGCGCGCACGCCGAGTTCGCCGGCCAGCATCATCGCCGCCAGCGCGATCGCCTGGTCGGTGCGGTCGAGCCGATGGCTGCCCGCGGTGAGGTCCTCCTTCGGCTCGAACTGGCGTTCGGCACCGAGGCAGATCCGGCGCATCGCCGCCACCGCCTTGTCCGGGTGCGCGCCGGCGGCGGTTTCTTCCGACAGCATCACCGCGTCGGTGCCGTCGATCACCGCATTGGCCACGTCGAGCACCTCGGCGCGCGTGGGAATCGGCGAGCGCACCATCGACTGCAGCATCTGCGTGGCGGTGATCACCGCGCGGTTGCGCTGCACCGACTCGCGGATGATCTTCTTCTGCAGGCCGGGCAGTTCGGCGTCGCCGATCTCCACGCCCAGGTCGCCGCGCGCCACCATGACCACGTCGGACGCGTCGATGATCTCGCCCAGCACGGGAATCGCGTCGGCGCGCTCGATCTTGGCCACCAGCGCGGCGCGACCACCGGCTTCCTTCAGCAGGCGGCGCGCCTGGTGCATGTCCTCGGCCGAACGCACGAAGGACACCGCGAGGAAATCCGCGCCGATCTCCGCGGCGAGCTTGATGTCGGCCTTGTCCTTGTCGGACAGCGCGGTGACCGAGAGTCCGCCGCCCTGCCGGTTGAGTCCCTTGCGATTGGACAGCTTGCCGCCCACCAGAACCCGGCAACGCACCTCGCTGCCGACCACCTCGCGCACGGTCAGCGCCACCAGGCCATCGTCCAGCAGCAGCACGTCGCCGGCAGCCACGTCACCGGGCAGGCCGTAGTAGCTGACCCCGACGCGGCCGGCATCGCCGGGCGGAACGTCGGGGCGGCAATCGAGCACGAAGGAGGCGCCTTCGGCCAGCTCGACCGGCCCGTTGGCGAAGGTCTCGATACGGATCTTCGGGCCCTGCAGGTCGGCCAGGATGCCGACCTCGCGGCCCGCCGCGGCCGAGGCGGCGCGCACCGCGTTGGCGCGTGCGCGATGGTCGTCCGGCTGGCCATGCGAAAGGTTGAGGCGGACCACGTCGACGCCTTCGGCAATCAACTTTTCGAGCATGCCGGGGGCATCGCTGGCGGGTCCGAGCGTGGCGACGATCTTGGTGCGGCGAATCGGTGGCTGGGTAGTCATGCGGTAACCGGGAGCGAGGTTTCGGGTTGGGGGGCCGGGTTCAGTCGTGCGTATCCGGCGCGGGTGCAAGAGCAAGGTTGAGCACCTCGGCGAGGCGACGGCCGGCCTCGCGCAGGCGCGTGTCGGCCAGCGGCAGCCAGGTCGCGACGTACGCCGCACCGATCTGGTGATTGTCGGGATAGAAGCCGGGCTCGGCCGTGATCCGGCAGGACTCCTCGGCCCACTGCGCATAAGGATTGTCCAGCGGCGCGATGGGTGGCGGCAAGGTCACCGGGACGCCCGAGTCGAGCCGCTGTGCGTAGGCCTGCCAGTCCAGGTTGCGCGTGTACAACATGCGCGAGTCCCAGATCTTGTGCAGGTTGGTGCCCTTGCCGTCGAACTGCACCTGATAGGTGTTGCCGCCCTTGTCGTCGCGATAGCCGGCGTGCAGCGGCTGGTGGATGTCGCCGACGAAATGGACCACGAACTTCAGCGCCTGGCGACGCACGCCGTCCGGCTTGCCGCGGTCCCCCAGCACGCCGACGTAGTACTCCAGCGCCGCCACCACGCAGCGGCCATCGCTGCAGTCGCGCGGCGGCACGTAGTCGCAGTCGCTGCCGCCATGGAAGTTGATGTAATGCTGGCTGCGCGTCTGCTTCCACAGGGTCGCCATGGCCGGATCGTCCTGCATCTGGTCGGGCCAGTTGGCAATGTCGGCCAGCGATTTGGTGTGCTCCGGCGCCAGCAGGCGCTCCACCTCGGCTTCAGCGGCGGGGCTCAGGTGCCGCTGCGCCAGTTCCGCAACCACGCTGTGGCCGAGTGGACCCCATGCCTGCGCCAGCGTCGTGACCGAGAACAGCAACACGGCGGCCGCAAGGGATGGGCCCAACTTGATCATGGCATGCTCCGGCGCAAAGACGTCAGTCTGCCATAGCGTCGCAGCGTGCGGGCGGCCAGGGCGCTTTCATTGTAAAATCGCCGAGTTGAAACACCGGACGACGGGCTTGCGCCTGCCAACCGCCCACGCACCATCCCCATCGCCCTCGGAGGACGTTCCCTCATGACCATCAAGGTCGGCATCAACGGCTTCGGCCGGATCGGTCGCAACGTGCTGCGCGCAGCCGTGCAGAACTTCGCCAACGACATCGAGATCGTCGCCATCAACGACCTGCTCGAACCGGACTACCTGGCCTACATGCTGAGCTACGACTCGGTGCATGGCCGCTTCAAGGGCGAGGTGAAGATCGAGGGCGGCCAGCTCGTGGTCAACGGCAAGCGCATCCGCCTGACCCAGGAGCGCGACCCGGCCAACCTGAAGTGGAACGAGGTGAAGGCCGACGTGGTGATCGAATCCACCGGCCTGTTCCTGACCAAGGAAACCGCGCAGAAGCATCTGGACGCCGGCGCGAAGAAGGTGATGCTGTCGGCGCCGTCGAAGGACGACACGCCGATGTTCGTCTACGGCGTCAACGACAAGACC
>DATNGL010000161.1:0-4724 GCA_035605895.1 Rhodanobacter sp. | reverse complement strand
GCGGCTCATCTGGCCGGCGCCGATGCCGATGGTCTGGCGGTCGCGGGCGTAGACGATGGCGTTGGACTTGACGAACTTGGCCACCTTCCAGGCGAAGATCAGGTCGTGGATCTGCGCCTCGGTGGGCGCCTTGCGCGTGACGACCTTCAGGTCGGCGGCGCCGATCATGCCGGTGTCGGCGCTCTGGATCAGCAGGCCCGAACCCACGCGCTTGGAATGATTGCCCGGATGGGCGTCGAGCAGGCTGCCGTCGGTGGGCAGGGGAATGACCAGCACGCGCACGTTGCCTTTCTTGGCGAACGCCTTCAGCGCGTCATCCGCGTAGCCCGGCGCCAGTACCACCTCGACGAACTGGCGTTCGACGATGGCTTTCGCGGTGGCACTGTCGACCTCGCGGTTGAACGCGATGATGCCGCCGAACGCCGAGGTGGGATCGGTCCGGTAGGCCAGGTCGTAGGCCTTGCCGATGCCGTCCAGGCTCACCGCCACGCCGCAGGGGTTGGCGTGCTTGACGATCACGCAGGCCGGCTTGACGAAGCTGCGCACGCACTCCCACGCAGCGTCGGCATCGGCGATGTTGTTGAACGAGAGTTCCTTGCCCTGCAACTGGCGGAACGTCGCGAGGGTGCCGGGGTGCGGATACAGGTCGCTGTAGAAAGCCGCCTGCTGGTGCGGGTTCTCGCCGTAGCGCAAGTCCATCACCTTGGTGAAGCGGCCGTTGACCTGCGCCGGGAAGGCGGCATGGCCGGCGATGGCGTCCTGCGTGTCGTTGAGTTCCAGCCCGGACAGGTAGTCACTGATCGCGCCGTCATAGTTCGACACATTGTTGAAAGCAGCCACGGCCAGCCGGAAGCGGGTGGGGCGGGTCAGGCCGCCCTGCTGCTCGATCTCGGCCAGCGCGTCTGCGTACTGATCGGGTGAGGTCAGCACGCCGACATCGCTCCAGTTCTTGGCCGCCGAACGCAGCATCGCCGGGCCGCCGATGTCGATGTTCTCGATGGCGTCCTCCAGCGTGCAGCCCGGCTTGGCCACGGTGGCTTCGAACGGGTACAGGTTCAGCACCAGCAGGTCGATCGGCGCGATGCCGAGTTCGGCCATCACCTTGTCGTCGGTGCCGCGGCGGCCGAGCAGACCGCCATGCACCTTCGGATGCAGCGTCTTCACGCGGCCGTCCATGATTTCGGGAAAACCGGTGAGGTCGCTGACCTCGGTGACCGCGATGCCGGCCTCGCGCAGCGCCTTCGCGCTGCCGCCGGTGGAGAGCAGCTCGATGCCCCTGGCGGCGAGGCGCCGACCCAGGTCGATCAGGCCGGCCTTGTCGGAGACGCTGAGCAGGGCACGACGGACCGGGACGAGCTGGGGAGCGGACATGAGCGGGTTTCCATGAAGGGAAAGCCACGCATTATAGCCGCCCGAATGGTCGGCGGTTTTCGATCGGTGCGCTTACAGCAGGCCGTGTGTCGCCAGCTTTTTGCGCAAGGTGGCGCGATTGATGCCGAGCGCGACGGCAGCACGGCTCTGGTTGCCGTCATGGAATGCCAGCACTTCGCGCAGCAACGGCACTTCGACTTCGCGCAACACCAGCGCGTGCAGGCCTTCGGTGCATTCGGCATCACCGATGTCCGCAAGATAGCGACGTACCGTGCGGCTGACGCATTCGCCCAACGTGCTGTAGGAGCCGGCAGCATGCGACGAGGACGAAACGGCGGCCTCGGCTGCAGGCAGTCTTGCGACATTCACGGACATTTTCCCTCGCGTACGATGCGGCGGCTGCATGGGCCGCTGCCTTTGTTGATGACGGATGTTGCGCTCGCGACATGGATCGAATGCCGACAGGCATCCATGGCGAGGGGTCGAGTCTACCCGTGTGCGCCGGCAATTTTAAGTACCTGTCGCGCCGGATTCATTCAAAACCGAATTCGAACGCCACCGCCTTGTCGCCGGGATCCTCCACCTCCAGCAGCAGCACGGCGCTGGCACCCGGTGCCAGGCCGCGGCGCAGGATCGCGTCATCGTCGAGATACTCCTCCGGCTGCAGGCGACGCATGGCCAGTCGCCGACCCTGCGCATCCGAGAGCGTGATCGTCAGCACGGGGTAGGGTTGGGCGAAGTCGGCATCGTTGCGCACGCTGGCGCTGATCATCAGTGCGTCCGGCACGCTGGGATGGGCTTGCACGTTGCTGGCGAGCAGGCGCAATTGCGCCGGCGCCGCAACCAGCGGGAGCTCGCAACCGAGCACGGCACAACTGCTGCGCAGCCAGCCGCCGACGACGGAGCTGCGGATCAGGGCGTCGCGCTCCGCCCAGGCCAACTGGGCCAGCAGCAGCGAGGACAGCAGCACGCAGGCGACCAGCCACGGCCAGTGCCGTTCGCCGGAGGCTGCGTGCGGGCGGCGCGGCTGCGCACGGGCCTGCCTGGGGGACCGCTTCCTGCGCGGTTCGCGTGCAAAGCGTGGCGCGAAGACCAGGTCCGAGAAGTCCTCGGTGGCTGCCGTCACGGGCACAACGGGATCGTCGGCCGTCACCACCGCCGACGCTTCGGGCTGCGGCCGGTAGACGACCAGGTCGACAGCTGGCGGCTCGAACGCAGGCTCGTTCACCGGCAGTTCGACGAACGGCTCGGGCGGCAGTTGGTCCGTGAGGGTGGCGACGCTGTCGAAGCCGGCGCCGCAATGGCCGCACAGGACATGGCCGTGGGCCTGCGCAAGGGTATGCGCGTCCAGCGAAAAGACGGACAGACATTCGGGACACTGGGTATACATGCGGGCCGCTGTCGATCGATATGGCGGCAAGCTTACCAGCCTGCAAGCGGCACTCCGCGGGCCGGCGGGGTGCCATTGCACGGCATGCGTGACGCCGTGATGGCCGTCAGGCGCGACGCCGGCCGCTGATGCGTACCCAGTCCTCGCGGCTGTCCACGCGCAGCTCGTCGAACCACTCGGCGTAGCGCTGCAGCAGTTCATCCTGCTGGCCGGCGAGGATGCCGGAGATCGCGAACGGCGCGCCGGGTTTCGCCGCCGCGGCGAAGGTGGGCGCCAGTTCGCCGAGCGGGCCGGCGAGGATGTTGGCGATGAACACGTCGGCGGCATCTGCGACGACGTCTTCGGGCAGGAACAGCGCGAGCCGATCGGCCACGTCGTTGCGTTCGGCGTTGTCGGCCGAAGCGGTGAGTGCCTGCGGGTCGTTGTCGACGCCGACCGCGCTGGCCGCGCCGAGCTTCAGCGCGGCGATCGCCAGGATGCCCGAGCCGCAGCCGTAGTCGGTGATCGTCTTGCCGGCAAGGTCGAGGCCGTCCAGCCATTCCAGGCACAGCGCGGTGGTCGGGTGGGTGCCGCTGCCGAAGGCGAGGCCGGGATCGAGGCGCACCACCACGAGGCCGTCGTCGGCGGGAGGCTCGATGTTCCACGGATAGATCCACAGCCGGCGGCCGAACGGCATCGGCATGAACTGGTCCATCCAGGCACGCTCCCAGTCCTGGTCGGCGACCTCGGCGAAGCTCAGCTGGTCGGGCTCCAGCCATGGCAGCAGCTCGCCCAGCGCGGCGCTGAGGCCGCGCCGGTCGGCGTGTTCGTCGAACAGCGCGTTCAACGTGATCGTCGGCCACAGTGGCAGTTCGCCCACGCCCGGCTCGAAGATCGCCTGCTCGTCCGGCGTCTCCGCATCGGCGTCCTGCAGGGTGATCGACAGCGCGCCGAGGTCGTTGAGCGCTTCCTCCGCGCCGGGCTGCTGCTCGGTGCGGACGATCAGGGAGAGTTCAAGGAATGGCATGGGCGTATTCGTTAGCGGTAGGAGCGCACCCTGTGCGCGATGCTCTCATCCAGCCATCGCGAAGAGCTATCGCGCACAGGGTGCGCTCCTACAGGTGGTCAGGTGCCGGCGGCGGCTTTTTCTTTCTGCTCGGCCATCCGCTTCTCGAGGTAGTGGATGTTCTGGCCGCCATGGTGGAAGCCCGCATCGGCCATGATCCGCTGCTGCAGCGGGATGTTGCACTTGACGCCTTCGATCACCGTCTCGGCCAGGGCCAGGCGCATGCGCGCGATCGCGGTGTCGCGGTCGGGGCCGTGCACGATCAGCTTGCCGATCATCGAATCGTAGTTCGGCGGGATGCGGTAGCCGTCGTACAGGTGCGTGTCCACCCGCACGCCGGGGCCGCCTGGCGCCTCGAAGCGCTTCACCGTGCCGGGGCTGGGCATGAAGGTGTCCGGATCCTCGGCGTTGATGCGGCACTCGATCGCGTGGCCGGTGATCTTGATGTCCTCCTGGCGGATGGACAGCTTCTCGCCGCCGGCGATCAGCAACTGCTCGCGCACCAGGTCGACGCCGGTGATCAGTTCGGTCACCGGGTGCTCGACCTGGATGCGGGTATTCATCTCGATGAAGTAGAAGCGGCCGTTCTCGTACAGGAACTCGAACGTGCCGGCGCCGCGGTAGTTGATGCGCAGGCAGGCGTCGACGCAGACCTTGCCGATCGCCGCGCGCTGCTCCGGCGTGATGCCCGGCGCCGGCGCTTCCTCGACCACTTTCTGGTGGCGGCGCTGCATCGAGCAGTCGCGCTCGCCCAGGTGGATCGCGTTGCCCTGGCCGTCGGCGAGCACCTGGATTTCCACGTGGCGCGGATTCTCCAGGAACTTCTCCATGTAGACCTGCTCGTTGCCGAACGCGGCCTTGGCCTCGGCCTTGGTCATGGTGATCGCGTTGCCCAGGTGCGCCTCGGTGCGCACCACG
>DATNGL010000160.1:0-5177 GCA_035605895.1 Rhodanobacter sp. | reverse complement strand
GCGTGCCGATCGGATCCACCATGGGCTTGGGACAACTCGGGGGATCGCTGGATCGGGAAGTGGAGCGGGTGAAGGGAATCGAACCCTCGTCAGTAGCTTGGGAAGCTACAGCTCTACCATTGAGCTACACCCGCCGGGCGTCCGCGAATGGTAACCCGGGTTACGCGCGCTGGGAACTGCCGCGGGACCCGCAGTACGCAGCCCAATGGCCCCTGAACCATGCATGGCGGCCAGCTGAATCGCAGGACGCGCGGACACCAGCAACTAAGGTGTAGCTAACTTCGCCCGTGTGCATAATCCGATCATGACCTTGGCCATGCGGCCGGGTGGATGCTAGGCATCGCGGCGCAACCGACATCGGCTCACAGGGGACTGTCATGCAGGTACTCACCAAACTACTTGTTTCGCTGCGTCGCCATGGCGCCGTCCTGGCGATCGGGCTTGTGTGCGCCGCCGCCGGGCCGATCCATGCGCAAACCGCGACGGGTGACGACGGCGCCCCGCCACCGGCGCGGGTGGCGCGACTGTCCTACGTCGCCGGCGACCTCGGCCTGTTGCCGGCGGGTGCGAGCGATTGGAACGATGCCGACCTCAACCGCCCCCTCACCACGGGCGACAAGCTGTCCAGTGGCGCCGGCGCGCGCGCGGAGCTGGAGTTCGGGGGCGCCACCTTGCGCCTGGACCAGCGTACCGACCTGGGCCTGCTTGACCTCAACGACCAGATGGCCCAGATCGAGTTGACCCAGGGCACGCTGAATCTGAGCGTGCAGAGCCTGGACGACGGCCAGAGCTACGAGATCGATACGCCGACGGTGGCGCTGGTCATCAACCAGCCCGGCCGGTTCCGGGTGGACATCGACGGCGATGCGACCCGGGTCACCGCGTTCGAGGGCAACGCCACCGTATACGGCGAGAACAATGCGCAGCGCGATGTGTTCGCCGGGCGCAGCTACCGCTTCGTCGATTCCAGCCTGGCCGCCATCGCGATCAGCGACATCGGCGGCGGCGACGACTTCAACGCCTGGGTCGATCAGCGCAACCAGCGCTATGCCCAATCGGACAGCAACCAGTACGTGCCCGATGACATGGTCGGCACGCCGGACCTGCGTGAGTACGGGGCATGGCAGAGCACCAGCGACTACGGCGCAGTGTGGTATCCGAACGACGTCGGTCCCGACTGGGCACCCTACCGCGTCGGCCGCTGGGCCTACATCGCGCCGTGGGGCTGGACCTGGATCGACGCGATGCCGTGGGGCTTCGCGCCTTACCACTACGGTCGCTGGGCGCATACGCCGCGTGGCTGGGGCTGGATCCCCGGGCCGCGCCATGCACGGCCGATCTATGCGCCGGCCCTGGTCGCCTTCGTCGGTGGCGGCGGGTTTTCGATGGGCATCGGCAGCGGGCCGATCGGCTGGTTTCCACTCGGTCCGGGCGAGATCTACAACCCCTGGTACCGCTGCAATCGCGACTACTACCAGCGCGTCAACGTCAGCAACATCCGGGTGACCCGCAACATCACCAACGTCACCATCATCAACAACATCAACAACCACTACGGCCACTATCGCGACAACCGACCGATGAGCGACGAGCGCTACGTCAATCGCCGGGCACCGGGCGGCTTCAGTGCCATGTCGGGCCGACAGTTCGCCGCCGGCCAGCGCGTGCAGCGCAACCTGGTCAAGGTCGACCCGCGCCAGCTGGAAGCCGCGCGGGTGGTACCGCATGGCGTCGACCTCCGTCCGCAGGCAGGCGGCCAGTCCGGCCAGCGCAGCGCGCATGTCCGGCAGTTGCCGCTGGGTGGTTTCCGGCGCGAAGTGGTCGCGCGGCATGCGCCGCCCTCCACGTTCGAACGCCACATCGCGCCGGGCAACAACCTGGCGACTTCCGCGCGGACGCCGTCGCCGCGATCGAACGTGCGCGTGCTGAATCCGCGCGCCGGCGTATCCGTCAACCAGCCACCGGCGGCGGGCAGCCGGATCGACCAGGGCGCTGAGCGCAGCCGCCTGCCGCGTACCTCGAACGTGATCCCGAACGCGCCGATCGTGCAGCGCGGCCAACCGGTCGAGCAGCCACGCCAGGGCGCACTGCCGTCGGCGCGGTTCGCCCACCCGCGGGACCGCGACCAGACCGGCGAACGCTCATCCATGCCGCGCCCGGGCGTCAGCTATATTTCCGGCGCCGAGCAGGACAACCGCCAGCGGACCCCGCGTTCCACGCTGCCGCAAGTACCGCAGATCCAGCGCGCCGACAACGCCGGGCGGCCCGCCGCGATCCGCGAGGAGCAGATGCCCCGATCCGCGGCCAGCCAGCCCCGCATGGTCGCCCCGGAACCTGCCCCTCCGGCGGCCCGCTACCAGCGTGCGGAGCCGAGCCGGCCAGCCTATACGCGCAACGAGGCTCCGCCGCAGCGCATGCAGCAACCGAGCTACCAACCGCCCCGCGAACAGCCGCGCGTCGAGCAGCCACGCTATGAAGCACCGCGCTATGCGCAGCCGCAACAACGGGCCGCACCGCCGGTGCGCGCCGAAGCAGCACGGCCCCAGCGCAGCGAGGCGCACCAGGAACGCAAGTCCGAGCCCCGTTCCCATGACGACAGGCAGCACCAATGACGCTGCGCTAGAGTCTGTCCGCTTTCAGCTGCACGCCCTCGGCACCCGGCGTGCGGGCTGCGCACGCCAGCCGCCTTCCGGCGCTGGTGCGCGCAGAATCCCGGGAACCCCGGAACACCGGAACACCACATGACCGCTGGCGACCACGACACCTTTCCGGAGCACCTGCGCCGGATCCGCAGCTTCGTCTTGCGCGAAGGCCGCATGACGCCCGCACAGCAGCGGGCGTTCGACACCTTGTGGTCGCGCTACGGCCTCGACTATCGCGGTGCGCGGCGCGACTTCGACGCCAGCTTCGGTCGTTCTGCCGCGCGGGTGCTGGAAATAGGTTTCGGCAACGGCGAGGCACTGGCGTGGGCCAGCGAGCATGACCCGGATCGCGACTTCATCGGCGTGGAAGTTCACGGGCCCGGCGTCGGGCGCCTGATGAACACGCTGGCTTCGCGCGATGCCCGCAACGTGCGGCTCTACAAGCACGATGCGGTCGAGGTGCTCGAGCACGAGGTCGCTCCCGCCGCGCTGGCCGAGGTGCGCATCTGGTTCCCCGATCCCTGGCACAAGAAACGCCACCACAAGCGCCGCCTGATCCAGCCCGGCTTCGTCGAGCTGCTCGCCTCGCGCATGGCGCCAAACGGCCTGCTGCACCTGGCCACCGACTGGCAGGAATACGCCGAGCACATGCTGGAGGTGATGGAAGCCGCACCTGGCTGGCACAACCAATCCGGCTCCGGGCAATACGCCGAAAAGCCTGCCTCGCGCATCGAGACCCACTTCGAACGCCGCGGACTGAAACTGGGGCATGGCGTGTGGGACCTGCTTTACCGGCGGGCTTGCTCCTGTCCTTGATTCACCAGCCGTAGCACGCAGCCGCTTATACTGCCGGGCATTCAACAGGGACGAATCGACGCAGCGTGAAGCTCCCACTGCCCCATCGTATCCACCGCAACTTGCCGACCCGCCGGGACGTCGGCTGATGGGTCTGTCGCTCACTCCTGAAATGATCCTGGTGCTGGGCCTGGTCGGCTTCACCATGATCATGCTGGTGCTGGAGTGGGTACGCGCCGACATGGTGGCGCTGCTGGTGGTGGTGGTGATCGGGCTGACCGGGCTGATCCCGTCGGATCGCGTATTCAATGGCTTCGCCGGCAACGCGGTGATCGCGATCATCGCGATCATGATCATGGGCGAGGGGCTGGACCGCGCCGGCGTGCTCAACCTCACCGCCAACTTCGTGATGCGCATGGCGCGCGGTGCGGAGTCGCGCCTCGGGCTGGTCATCAACCTGGTCGCCAGCCTGTTCAGCGCGGTGATTCCCAGCCAGGCGCTGGCGGCATTGATGATACCGGTCAGCAGCCGGCTGTCGGCACGTACCGGTGTGCCGCTGTCGCGGCTGCTGTTGCCGATGGCGTTCTGCATCCTCACCGCCACCAACACCACGTTGATCGCGAACTCGCCCCTGATCGTGCTCAACGACCTGATCGCCAGCGCCAACCTGAACTTGCCGCCGGGCGCGCACACGATCCCCAAGTTCGGCCTGTTCAGTGTCACCCCGGTCGGCCTGACCCTGGCCCTGGTCGGCGTGGCCTATTTCTATTTTCTGGGACGCAAGCTGCTGCCCGGCCACGAAGACGAACGCCTGAAGGTGACGCCGGGGCGCACCGAGAGTTATTTCGCCGAAATCTACGGCATCACTGGCGATACCGCCGAGCTCACCGTCACCGCGGAAAGCCCGCTGGTCGGCATGAGCATCGGCGAGGCCGAACAGTTGCACAACGCGCCGCTGATCCTGGCGATCAAGAGCGGCAACGATGCGCGCATGGCGCCGCCGGCCGATCATGTGATCTGGGTCGGATCGGTACTCGGCGTGCTTGGCCCGCACGAGCAACTGAGCCAGTTCGCCAACAACCAGCTGTGCCGCCTGTCCACCCGCATGCGCCAGCTCGGCGAACTGTTCAACCCGACCCGCGCCGGCATTTCCGAAGTGGTGATCCCGCCGGTATCGCGCTTCATCAAGCACACCGTGGGCGAGCTGCGCCTGCGCAAGCGCTTCGGCATTTCGGTGTTGGCGGTGACCCGCGGCGACCAGGTGTTCCGCGACGACGTGCGCGGGGTCAGCCTGCAGGCGGGCGACACCGTGGTCCTGCACAGCAACTGGCGCGACCTGGCGCTGGCCGCGGAGGACAAGGATCTGGTCGTGGTCACCGACATCCCTAAGGAACAGCAGCGCCCCGGCAAGATCTGGCAGGCGGTGGGCTTCTTCCTGCTGGCCAAATGCCTGGCGCTGTTCACCAACCTCGACCTGTCGGTGGCGATGATGACCGGCGCGATCGGCATGCTGCTGACCGGCGTGCTGAACATGGACGAGGGCTACAAGGCGATCAACTGGAAGACCATCTTCGTCACCGCCTGCCTGATCCCGCTGGGCTGGTCGATGGATGCCACCGGCACCGCCGCGTGGATCGCGCAGGAAGTACTGGTGCACCTGGGCAGCACGGCACCATGGGTGTTGCAACTGTGCCTGGCCGTGCTCACCCTGCTGTTCTCGCAGATGATGTCGAACGTGGG
>DATNGL010000159.1:0-8968 GCA_035605895.1 Rhodanobacter sp. | reverse complement strand
GCAAAGCCACCAAAAGCAATCATGGCGGCGGCAAGCAGGGTTTTCTTGAGCATCATGGTGAAATTCTCCGGGTGGGTTTTTGGGACTTGCATGAGGTCATAAGCAACCGGCGTGCCAACCATCCATGCAAGCGGTTACATGGGCTTGGCGACTGGGTTGCGGCGGGTGCATTCACTGCGAAACGTGACCCCTCGTGTCAGTAAAATGGATCGTCCCTGACAAATTCGGGTCACTGCGAATGTGACTTGGGTCATGCTTTTAACATGTTTATTACAATTTTTCCACATAGATTTCGCGAAATTCGCGTCCACGGTCGAATATGTAAAGCTTGCTTGACATTCGGTTTGCGCATCGTCTAGCCTATGCATGTCAAGGCTGCTTGACATCAACGATCAGGTGAACAGCATGCGCAAATCGGGTTTTTGGAGTGGAAAGATTCTCTTGCGGGCCGTGCTGCTCTCGTCGGCGTTCGGCGGCGGGGCATTGCATGCACAGGCGGCCACCAGCACTGACACGGCTGGCACCATCAAGGTGGGGCGCTACGGCGACCACGGTCGGCCGATCGTCCTGATTCCGGGCCTGGAAGGTGGCCCATGGGTGTGGCGACAGACCATCGACCACTTGCAGAAGATGCACGTCGTCTATGCGGTGACTCTGGCCGGCTTCGACGGCGTGCCCGCACCGACCGAGGGTGGGCACCTGCTCGACAGCGCCGATGCGTCGTTGCTGCAGCTGATCCGGCAGGAGAAAATCGACAAACCGGTGCTGGTCGGCCACAGCCTCGGCGGCACGCTTGCCCTGCGCTTTGCCGGTGAGCATGCCGAACTGATTTCGGGTGTCGTCGCGGTGGACGGGTTGCCGGTCTTCCCGGGAATGGATCGCCTCGACCCGAAGCAGCGCGCGGCCGTCGCCGCGCAGGCGCGCGAGAAAATGGCACAACTGACGCCGGAACAATTCAAGCAGCAGGCGCTCGTCTACATGCAGCACATTGGCGTGATCGATCCGCGGCTGGCGGCGCGCTACGCGCCGATGAACGCGCGCAGCGACATCAAGGCGACCGCCGAATACATGGCCGACGACCTGGCGTCCGATTTGCGCCCGGGGTTGAAGAACGCGAACGTGCCCGTCCTGGAGATCTCGCCATATAACGCGCCGGATTTCAGCCAGGCGCCGATGCTGATGAGCGAGGCGCAGAAGACCGCGTACTACAAGAGTCTGCTGGCTGGCGCGCCACAGGCGAAGGTGGTGTCGATCTCGTCGTCGCGGCATTTCGTGATGCTTGATCAGCCGGCGAAATTCCAGCAGGTGCTGGATGGTTTCCTGAAGTCGCTTTGAGGGGTGGCCATGAACTGTTCCACTGGAACGCCGCAGGAGTTGCCGCATGCCTGAACCATCGAAGTCGTCGACCGTCGCCACGCCAACCACGCTGACCACCAAACGTGCGCTCGCCTGGGCAGGCAGCGTGGCCTTGCTGGCTGGCGTCACGTGCCTGCTCGCGGGCGTGCTCACCGATTACCGGTGGCTGCTGGACGCGGGGTGGGTCGCGGCCGGAACCGGAACGGTGTGGTTGCTGTGCGCGCGCTTCAGCCGGCCGGAGCGGATGCGCGCCGTGCACCAGCGCTATCTGCGCGAATTCTTTCCGGCCATGCTGGGATATGTCGTGCTCATCCTGGCGTATGGCGCATTGGTGCCGCGAACCGAAAGCGTGGCCGGCCGGGCGGTACTGGCGATTCTTCCGCTGCTGCCGATCGTATTGTTGATCCGCGCCATGGTTCGGGCCATTCGCGACCATGATGAGCTGGAGCGGCGCATCGACCTGGAGGCGATTGCGATTGCCGCGATGTCGACGGCGTTCGGCTTCTTCAGTTTCGGCTTGCTGCTGAGTGCGGGCATCGGCTGGAAAGTGGCGCCGGATGCCGTCGCGATCTGGGTGTTGCCATGCCTGTTCGGCACGTTCGGCGTCGCCAAGCTGCTCGTTTCCCGGCGTTATCGAAACCATGAATAACCACGTGCGTGAACTGCGTGGCGCGCAAGGCTGGTCGCAGGCCGACCTGGCCGAGCGGCTGGACGTGTCGCGCCAGACGGTCAATGCGATCGAAACCGGCAAGTACGACCCCAGCCTGCCGCTGGCGTTCAAGATCGCCCGGCTGTTCGGCCAGCCGATCGAATCCATTTTTGAACCTGGGGAATGACCCGTGAGCATGAAACCCGGCAAGCGCATGGGCGTGGTGGTTGCCATCGCGGTGGCGATCCTCTCGGCCCATCGTGTCGCCCATCAGCGCGAACAGCACAAGGGCCAGCCCGCGACGCTGGCGGCGCCGGCGGCCCAACCTCGATCGCCGGCGAAACCGAAGACCTGGAAACTCGGCGGGGTGACCCTGACGGCGTGCGAACTGACCCCGCCGAACAGCGGGCTCAGCACATCGGCATGGTGCGCGATGTTCCCGGTGCGGGAGAATCGCGCCGACCCGCGCAGCCGCACCATCAGGCTCAAGCTGGCCGTGCTGCGCTCGCGTGCGCAGGTGGCGAACAAGGACATGCTGGTCTTCATCGCCGGCGGCCCCGGTCAGGCGGCGACCGATTCGGCGGCCAGTGTCGCGGCGGTACTGCAGCCGTTGCTGGCGCATCGCAACGTGCTGCTGCTCGATCAGCGCGGCACCGGCGGTTCCAACGCGCTGAGCTGCAAGGATGCCGGCCATCCGCTGGCCGGCGACGACGACAGCAGCTTCGATGCCGCGCAGATGCGCCGCGAGGCTGCCGATTGCCTCAAGCAGCTGGCCAGCCATGCCGATCCGCGCTACTACACCACCACCATCGCGGTGCAGGATCTGGAGGAGGTGCGCAAGGCGCTGGGTTCCCCGTCGTTCGACCTGGTCGGCGTGTCCTACGGCACGCGGGTGGCGCAGCAATACGTCATGCGCCACCCCGACGCGGTGCGCAGCGTGGTGCTGGACAGTGTGGTGCCCAACCCGCTGGTGCTGGGCGAGGATTTCGCTCGCAACCTGCATGATGCGCTCGCGGCGCAGTTTGCCCGTTGCAGCGCTGAACCGGCATGCAAGCGGAAGTTCGGCGACCCGGGCCAGACCCTGTACCAGCTGCGCGACGCGCTGCGTGCCAACCCGCACGAGGTCAGCTTTCGCGATCCGCTGACCTGGCAGACCGTGACCCGGATCTTGAACGAGAACGCGCTGGCCAGCGTGGTGCGCATGTTCGCCTATACCCCGCAGACCGCGGCGCTGCTGCCGCTGTCGATCGATGCGGCTGCGCACGGTGACGTCGGCCCGCTGCTGGGCCAGGCGAAGATCCTTTCGGGCGAACTGTCCGAACTGGTCGGCAGCGGCATGCAGTATTCGGTGATCTGCAGCGAGGATGCCGACCTGCTCGGCGTGCGCCCGCAGGACGCCGACACCATCCTGGGCACGCGCATGGTCGATGCGCTGAAGGCGGTCTGCTCGGTGTGGCCGAAAGGTACGCGTCCGGCCGATTTCCATGCGCCGCTGAAAACCGACAAGCCGCTGCTGTTGCTGGCTGGCCAGTACGATCCGGTGACCCCGCCACGCTACGCCGGGGAAGTGGCCAAGGACTTGTCGAATGCGCGCGTGCTGATCCTCAAGGGCCAGGCGCACAGCGTGATGGCAGCGGGATGCACTCCCCGGCTTGTCGAGCATTTCGTCGAGAAACTCGACCCGAAAACGCTGGACGCGAGTTGTCTCGATCGGCTGCAGCCCACGCCGATCTTCATCGACTTCAACGGTTCAACCCCTTAGGGAGCCGCGCCATGATCGAGGCAAGGAATCTGCACAAGGCGTTCGGCCCGGTGAAAGCCGTCGATGGCGCGAGTTTTGTCGCCCGCGACGGCGAGATCACCGGGCTGCTCGGCCCCAATGGCGCCGGCAAGACCACCACGCTGCGCATGCTGTACACGCTGATGGCGCCGGATCGCGGCGAGGTGCTGGTGGACGGGATCGATGCGGCCGTTGATCCCCTGGGCGTGCGTCGCCGGCTGGGCGTCCTGCCCGATGCACGCGGCCTGTACAAGCGGCTGACGGCTCGCGAAAACATCGATTATTTCGGACGGCTGCAGGGCCTGCCGGAGAACCTCCTGAAGAGTCGCGGCGACGCCCTGATCGCGGCACTGGAGATGGGCGACATCGCCGCTCGTCGCACCGAAGGCTTCTCGCAGGGCCAGCGGGTGAAGACGGCGATTGCGCGTGCGCTGGTGCACGATCCCCGCAACGTGATCCTCGACGAGCCGACCAACGGGCTCGACGTGATGGCCACCCGCGCCCTGCGCCAGTTCGTGCGGCGACTGAAGGCCGAGGGCCGCTGCGTGCTTTTTTCCAGCCACATCATGCAGGAGGTCGGCGCGCTCTGCGATCGCATCGTGGTGATCGCGCACGGGCGCGTGGTGGCCGACGAATCGCCCGATGCGTTGCGCGCACAGACTGGCGAGAACAACCTGGAGGATGCCTTCGTGAAGATCATCGGCAGCGACGAGGGCCTCGCCGCATGAACGCGACAGGATCCACGACGCCACGGCGCCACGCCTTGCTGACCGTGTTCCTCAAGGAGGTGAAAGAGAACCTGCGCGACCGCCGCACCCTGATCAGCGCGTTCCTCACCGGCCCGCTGCTGGGGCCGCTGTTGTTCGTGATGCTGATCAGCGTCACGCTCAACCGCGAGCTGGACAAGGCCGACAAGCCATTGCCGGTGCCGGTGATCGGCGCCGAATACGCCCCCAACCTGCTCGATGCATTGAAGGCAGGCGGCGTGGTGCCCGAGCCGGCGGTCGTCGATCCGGAGCGGGCCGTGCGCCAGCAGGACGCCGACGTGGTACTGCGCATCGCGCCCGACTACGGCAAGGCCTGGCGCCGCGGCGAGCCGGTACAGGTGGAGTTGTTCTTCGACTCGTCGCGGCGCGATGCCAGCGCCGCGGTGGAGCGCGTGACCCGGCTGGTCGAGGGTTACTCCCGCCAGCAGGGCGCACTGCGGCTGGTCGCGCGCGGACTGTCGCCCGGCATCGCATGGCCGCTCCAAGTGGCACGCCGCGACCAGGCGACGCCGCAATCGCGCGCCGTGCTGATGTTCGCGCTGCTGCCGTATTTCCTCGTCATCACGCTGTTCATGGGCGGCATGTACCTGGCGATCGACCTTACCGCCGGCGAGCGCGAACGGCAGTCGCTGGAGCCGCTGTTCGCCAACCCGGTGCCGCGCTGGCAGATCCTGTGCGGCAAGCTGGCCGCGATCTGCGCATTTTCGCTGGCCAGCCTGCTGATTGCATTGCTGGCTTTCGGCGTGGTCGGCCGACTCATTCCCGCCGAACGGATCGGCATGGAGCTGGATCTGGGCCTGCATTTCGCCACGAACGCGTTGCTGCTGATGTTGCCGCTGGTGGTGCTGCTGGCCACGCTGCAGTCGATGGTGGCGGCGTTCGCCAAGAGCTATCGCGAGGCGCAGACCTATATCTCGTTGCTGATGCTGGTGCCGATCATCCCCAGCCTGCTGCTGTCGTTCATGCCGATCAAGGCGCAGGCGTGGATGTATGCGGTGCCGCTGCTTGGTCAGAACCTGGGCATCATGCAACTGCTGCGCGGCGATGGCGTGACCGGCGGGCAACTGGGCTTGTGCGTGGCCGGCAGCGCGGTGGCCGTGATCCTCGCGGTGCTCGTGACCGTGCAGTTGTATCGTTCCGAGAAGCTCGCGATTTCCGGCTAGGGTTGGCCTTCGGTCTGCCGCGTGGCCGGCATGCGGAGGCTCAACCCGGGGGTGCGGTCAATTCACGGGCGTTCAGGTAACCATCGTGATTGCGGTCGAGTCGGTGGAACTGGCGGCGCAGGTTGTCCTGAAAGGCCTTCAGCGTGATCGGTCGCCCGCGGCCGCCCGGCAGTTCGCCGGTTTCCAGCACGCCATCGTGGTTGGTATCCATGCGCTCGAAGCCACGGCTCATGTAGGCCACGTATTCGACTTCGCTGACCTTGCCGTCGCCGTTGCTGTCGAATTGCCGCAGGTAATCGGCGCGCGAGTCCTGCGCGAACGCTGCCAGCGGCAACAACAGCGCCGCGACGACAAGCAGATGGCGGATCAACGATGGCCGCCGTGGATGCCGATGAACTGCAGGAACTCGGCGCGGGTGCGCGCGTCGTCGCGGAACGTGCCGAGCATCTGGCTGGTCACCATCGACACGCCGCGCTTGTGCACGCCGCGGGTGGTCATGCATTCGTGGCTGGCGTCGACCACCACCGCCACGCCGGCCGGCTGCAGGGTGTCCTGGATGCACTGGGCGATCTGCGCGGTGAGTTTTTCCTGCACCTGGAAACGCCGCGCGAAGCCATCCACCACGCGCGCCAGCTTGCTGATCCCGACGACGCGGTTGGTCGGCAGGTAGCCGACGTGGGCGCGGCCGATGATCGGCGCCATGTGGTGCTCGCAATGGCTCTCGAACTCGATGTCGCGCAGCACCACCATCTCGTCGTAGCCGTTCACCTCCTTGAAGGTGCGGCGCAGGTAGTCGGCCGGATCCGACTCGTAGCCGGCGAACCAGTCGCGGTAGGCCTTGACCACCCGCTTGGGTGTGTCGAGCAGGCCTTCGCGTGCCGGATCCTCGCCGGCCCAGCGCAGCAAGACGCGCACGGCTTCTTCGGCCTGTTCACGACTGACGTCGTTCGGATGGGGCTGGTCGCTCATGCGGATGCCTTTGGGGTGCGGATGGTGCAGTTTAGCGTTCGCGCGAGGTGCGCGCACCGGATCGTGGTGTCCCGCTCAGGCATCGTCTTCGCGGGTGAGGTCGGTACCGTCGAGCCCACTTTCGGGAAATTTTTCCGTGGACTCCAGATCGTCGCCTGCGGATGACAGCTTCTTCGGCATCGACCGCTTCGGCTTGATGCCGAGGTCACGCAGTTGCTCGGCCTGTCGTACCAGTCCGCTCCTTGGATTGATCAAGGCCTTTTCCGCCGCCTGCGTCGCCACAGTCGCCTTGGCGAGTGCATCGCCAATGGAAACGACGTGCTCGCCGAAGCGCACCGCGGCGTCGTACATCAGGCCACCGCGCTTGACGATTTCCTCCATGCTTCGCGTGGTCTTGTCGACGCGCCAGATGTACTCGATGGTACGCAGCACCGTGAACAGGGTATTCGGCGATACCAGCGCCACATGGCGCTCCAGCGCGTATTGCGCCAGGCCCGGATCGGCTTCGCTCGCCGCCATCAGCGCGCTTTCGATCGGCACGAACAGCAGCGTGAAGTCCACGCTCTTGAGGTTGTACAGCGAGGGATAGTTCTTGCTGGAAAGATCCTTGATGTGCCGCTTGATCGATGCGGAATGATCGTCCAGCGCCGTGGTCCGCGCGGCGTCGTCGGCCGAGGAGACGAAGCGTTCGTAGGCGACTAGCGACACCTTCGCGTCGATGACGATGGCGCGCTCCTGCGGAAGGTCGAGCACCACATCGGGAATGAGTCGGCCATCGGCCTCGTCGGTGTGATGGCTTGCCTGCGTGCGGAACTCGATTCCCTCGCGCAGCCCGGCCAGTTCGAGGATGCGCTGCAACACCGCTTCGCCCCACATGCCGCGCGTCTTGCTCTCGCCCCGCAGAGCATTGGTCAGTGACTGCGCTTTCGCGCCGATGTCCTGGTTCAACTCGGTGAGGTGGCGGATCTGCGCGATCAACCCTTCGCGCGCGGTAAGGTCTGCCTCGCGGGTTGCCTCCACCTTGCCCTTGAAGTCGTCAAGCGTCTTGCTGAAGGGACCAAGCAGGTTGGACAGCGTGACCTTCTGCTGCTCGTTGAGCCGGGCACCCTTTTCCTCCAGCAGCGTGCTGGCCATGAGCTTGAACTCCTTGGCCATCTCTTCCTTCGCGTCGGTCAGCAGTTTGCTGGTGTCGATCTCGCGCTGCCGGGCGGATTTCACTTCCTGTTCGAGCCGCGCCTGCGATTCGAGGAGGACGCCTTTCTCCTCGGCAAAGGTCTTGCCGGCGGCAGTCAACAGGGCGATCTGCTCGTTGGCGACCGCCAGGTTCCGTGCGGCCGCGTCGTGCTGGCTGGACATGCTGGCCAGCTCGGCACGTCTTGCGGAAAGATCCTCCTGCGCGGCCTTGAATTCTCGCTCCATGGCCACGGCCCGCTCCGCCTGGGCCTGCGCGTACGCCAGTTGTGACGAGGTCTCGCGCAACCTGCTTTCGGCGTCGCTGCGTGCCTTCTCGGCATCGCGCCCGCGCAAGAGCACAGTTACCTGCAGGGCGATGACCACGAGCACGACAACGACTAGAGCGATCAGCAGCAGTTCGGTAGCAGACATGGTGTATTCCGCGGAAGGCAGGTCATCAGTTTACGCGCACGCGAATCAGTCGCTGCGACGACCTGGATGCCATCACCGACGAAAGCAGTCCCGATCTGCTTGCCCAAGCTGGCATGATTGACAGGCGGCGACAGCCAACTGGGTCTGGGGAGAGGCATGGAACGTTTTCCGTGTTCGATGCATCCAGTGTACGTCGAGCCGTCTCAGCGGCTGCGTCCGGATTTCACGTTGCCGCTGCCAGGGCGGTGCATGATGGGCCAATTCGTTGGCTCGGGAGGCAAATCATGGAACATGAGCACGATTACCTGATCATCGGCGCCGGCATGGCCGCCGATGCGGCCGTCAAGGCGATCCGCGCGGTCGACGCCGGCGCGAACGTCGGCATGGTGGGCGACGAGGCGCAGCCGCCTTATCAACGTCCGCCGCTGTCGAAGGCGCTGTGGAAGGGCGACAAGTCGCTGGCCGACATCGATCTGGCCACCGCGGCGAGCGGCGCGCAACTGCATGCCGGCCGGCGCATCGAGTCGCTGGATCGCGTCGCGCATGTGGCACGCGACGGTCACGGCGACACCTATCGCTACCGCCGCCTGCTGCTGGCCACCGGGGCGACGCCGCGGCGGCTGCCGTTCGACGGTGGCGAACGGCTGATCCATTTCCGCACGCTGGACGATTACCAGGC
>DATNGL010000158.1:0-12933 GCA_035605895.1 Rhodanobacter sp. | reverse complement strand
CGAGTTGCGCGAGCTTTACGGCATCGAAGTCAACGAGATGACCGCATGGCGGCCGATGCTCGAACACGCGCAGGAACATCTCGGCGCCGGCAAGATGATCTCGGTCGAGGCCGATGCATGGTGGTTGCCCGACGTGGCCGGGACCGATTACCGGCGCAATCACGTGAAGTCCACGATCGTGCTGGTGGATGTCGATGCCGCTGCGCGGCGCCTGGGCTATTTCCACAACGCGTCGTATTACTCCCTCGACGGCGAGGACTTCGACCACACCTTCCAGTTGACCGAGGTCGACCCGGCCTTCCTGCCGTTCTTTGCCGAGCTGGTGCGGGTCGACCGGCTGGTGCGGCACGCGCCGGAAAAACTGGCGACGATCTCGCGGGAGCTGCTCCGGCGCCATGTCGCGCGACTGCCGCATGACAACCCGGTCGAACGCTTCGCCGTCCGCTTTCAGCGCGAACTGCCGGACCTGCAGGCACGCGGGCTGGAGCATTACCACGCCTGGGCCTTTGCGACCCTGCGGCAACTCGGCTCGGCCGCCGAACTGATGGCGTTGCACCTGCGCTGGCAGGCCGCCGGTGGCGGCGGTCTTGCCGAAGACGCTGGCGCGTGGGCGCCGGCCGTGGCCGCTTACGAAACGATTTCGGCGGGTGCCAAGTCGTTCATCCTGAAGGCGGCGCGCGCGGTCAACACCGGGCGACCCTTCGAGACCACGGCAATTTTCGGTGAATGGGCGCAGGCATGGGAGCAGGCGACGACTTGCCTGGAAGCGGTGTCCTAGCATGGCGCGCAGCGAGGCATCCGCTCGCCGCCGTCGGATCGGGCGCCATTGATTTGGAAACCATGAGGGCGCCGGCGTTCCCGCCATCGTCACTGCAAACAGGAATCGTCCATGAGTGAAAACGCCGCAAAGATCCGTACCATCCTCAAGCAGCATGCGCGCCTGAACCGCGACGCGGAAGCGCTCGACGACGATGCCGATCTCTACCAGGCCGGCATGACCTCGCATGCCAGCGTCAACGTGATGCTGGCGCTGGAAGGCGAATTCGACATCGAGTTCCCCGACCACATGCTCAAGCGCAGCGTGTTCGAAAGCGTGGGTGCGATCGGCGCTGCCATCGACGAGTTGACCGGGGCCGGCTAATGGCCCGGCCGCGCAGCGTCACGGGAACCCGGCGCCGCGTGATCGGCAGCGGCTGGGAGTTCGCGTCTGCTGTCGCCGGATCCGGCCTCGACCGGCTCGATCAACTGGAGTGGAAACCGGCGACCGCGCCGAATACCGCGGCGGGAGCCTTGCGCGATCTTGGCGCCTGGGACTGGGACACGCCGGTCGATTTCGACGCCGTCGACTGGTGGTGGCGCGTGCGTCTCGACGCGGAGAACGCCCCCGTCGGACCCGTCGTGCTCGGTTTCGATGGCCTGGCCACGCTGGCCGATGTCTGGCTCGACGGCATGCACCTGCTGCACGGCGACAACATGTTCGTGGCGCACGAATTGCCGCTCGAACTCGACGGCAAGCCGCATGATTTGCTGATTCGTTGCGCCGCCCTCGCCCCGGAGCTGGCGAAGAAGCGACCAAGGCCGCGCTGGCGCGTACCCATGCTGGCGCACGCGCAACTGCGCTGGTTCCGTACCAGCTTGCTCGGGCGCACGCCAGGCTGGTCGCCGCCCTGTCCGGCGGCCGGGCCGTGGCGGCCGGTATGGGTCGAGCAGCGCACGTTGACTGTCGGCGAGACGGATTTGCGCAGTCGGGTCGAAGGCGAAGACGGCATCGTGGAGCTGGCGCTCGAACTGGGCGATGGCGCCAGTGCCGCACGCCTTGTCGTCGAGCGCGGCGACCAGCGGGCGAGCGCGGAACTGCAGCGGGATGGAGGCCGCTGGCGGGGCTGCGTGAAGGTGGCGAGGGCGCAGCTCTGGTGGCCGCACACGCATGGCGAGCCGGCCCGTTACCGGGTCGCGGTCGAGGTGCAGTGCGGCGGAAAAAACGTCACCATCGATCTGGGCTGCACCGGTTTCCGCACCCTCGAGATCGAACGCGCCAAGGGGGATTTCGCGCTGCGCGTCAATGGCGTCGACGTGTTCTGTCGCGGCGCCTGCTGGACGCCGCTGGATGTCGTCAAGCTGGCCGCCACGCCGGATGCCCTGCACGAGGCCATCGCCCAGGTATGCGCTGCCGGCATGAACATGCTGCGCGTCGGCGGCACCATGGTCTACGAGGACGAGGCCTTCCACGACGCGCTGGACGAGTGCGGCATCCTGCTGTGGCAGGACCTGATGTTCGCCAACATGGACTATCCCGAGGACGAGGCCTTCGTCGCCGGGGTGCTGGTCGAGGTCGACCAGCAGCTGGCGCGCCTGCAGGGCCGGCCCAGTCTCGCCGTGGTCTGCGGCAACAGCGAAGTCGAGCAGCAGGCGGCGATGAGCGCGGCCGCACGCGAGCTGTGGTCGCCGCCACTTTTCCACCGCACCATCGCGGCCCGCGTCGAGGCGCTGGGGATGCCTTATGTCACCTCCAGCGCGCAGGGCGGTGCGTTTCCGCATGCAGCCAACGCCGGTACCTCGTCCTACTACGGCGTGGGTGCCTACTTGCGGCCGTTGGACGACGCACGCCGCAGCGAACTGGTGTTCGCTTCGGAGTCCCTGGCATTCGCGAACATTCCCGACGAACGCGGCCTGCCCGGTGGGCCGGGCCTGCGCGTGCACCATCCGGCGTGGAAGGTGCGCTCGCCGCGCGACCTCGGCGCCGGCTGGGACTTCGACGATGTGCGCGATCACTATGTGGCGCGGCTGTTCGGTGTCGACCCGGTCAACTTGCGCGTATCCGATCATGAGCGCTATCTGGCCCTGGGGCGCGTGGCCACCGGGGAGGTCATGGCACAGGCGTTCGGCGAATGGCGCCGCCAGCGCTCACCGACCCGCGGTGCGCTGATCTGGTTTCTGCGCGACCTGTGGCCCGGCGCGGGCTGGGGCGTGATCGATGCGCACGGCGTGCCCAAGCCCTGCTTTCATGCATTGCGGCGCGCGCTGAAATCGACCGCCATCGCATTCAGCGATGAGGGCGTCAACGGCCTGTCGCTGCACGTGTTCAACGACGCCGCCGCCGGACTGGCCGCACGGATCGAGCTGGATCTGTATCGGGGTGGTGATATCGGCGTTGGCCGCATGATCCGCGACATCCAGGTGGATGCGCACGGCAGCGTCGAGATGGCCGCGGCCGACCTGTTCGAAGGCTTCGCCGATCTCTCGTTCGCGTACCGGTTCGGCCCGCCGATGGCCGACGTCCTGCACGCCCGCCTGTGCGAAGCGGACGGCCATGTCGCCGAGGCCTTCTGGTTCCCTGCCGGGTTGCCCTCGACCCGCGAGACCGATGTCGGACTCGCCGCCACCGTACGGCCGGGTGCGGGCAGGCTGGAGCGCATCGTGGAGGTGAGTACGCGGCGGTTTGCGCAGTCGGTGACGATCGATGCCGCCGGCTTCGATGCGCAGGACAACGGCTTTCATCTGGCCCCCGGCCAGAGCCGCACGGTGTTGTTGCAGGCGAGCGATCGGCGTCCGTCCTCCGCGCGGGGCACGTTGAGCGCGCTCAATGCCGAAGCGGTCGTGCGTCTCGACTTGCGATGAACAGGACAAGCATCCGCACCACGCCGCGAACGGAAGCGCCTGCTGCCGAAGCCGGCTTCTTTTTCGGCAACGGGTCGCGACCGCGCTTCGGCTGGCTGCACCGCGCCGGCGTTCCGGCGACGGGCATCGGACTGGTCATCGTGCCGCCATTCGGATACGAGGCAATCTGTGCGCAGCGTACGTTGCGCCATCTTGCCGAGGAAGCCGCGCAGGCCGGGGTGACCGCCGTGCGCGTCGACCTCGACGGTACCGGCAACAGCGCTGGCGACGATCTCGATCCGCAGCGCCTCGAGTGCTGGCTGGCCAGCATCGACGATGCCTGTGAACTGGCCAGGAGTGCGGGAGCGGACCGCTTGGTATTCGCCGGGATTCGGCTCGGCGCCACGCTGGCGACACTGGCGGCGTGCCGTCGCCACGATGTTGCCGGCCTGGTGGCCATCGCCGCCGTGCCAAGCGGCAAGGCGCTCTTGCGTGAGGGCCGGTTACTCCAGATGACGCTGGGTTTGACGCCGGCGCCCGCCGACGTGCCGGAGGGGACGGACGGCACGCAGGAGTTGGTCGGCTTTGCGCTGACGGCATCCACGCGCGCGGCCCTGGGTGCACTCGATCTGTGCCAATTGACCTCGGCGCCGGCACCGGCGGTGTTGCTGCTCGACCGCGACGACCTTGCCGGCAACGATGCCTGGTCCGCGCAGCTTGCGTCACTCGGCGTTGAAGTCGATCAGCGCCGGTTGCCGGGATACGTCGAGATGGTGCTCGATCCCCACCGCGCGCAGATCCCGCGGCAGATCATCGACGCCACCGTCGCGTTCGCCCGGGCTCGCCCGCTGCCCGGTGGCGATGCCGTCCGGCAACGCGAAGCCGCCTTGCCCATGGCCCGGGTTGCCCTGGACGGCCGCGATGCGCCGATCAGCGAAGAGGCGGTCTGGCTCGACGAGTGCCTGCATGCGATGGTGACCCGATCCGCGGCGCCGCCGCGTCGCGGCGTCATCCTGCTCAACGCGGGCGCGGTCGGCCAGATCGGCCCGAATCGCCTGCACGTGGTGTTGGCGCGCCGGCTCGCGGCCGCAGGCGATCTGGTCGTCCGCCTGGACGTCTCGGGCATCGGCGACAGCCGCGTGCGTGCGGGCGCCGAGGAGAACGTGGTCTACTCCGTGCACGCCATCGCGGACGTCGGCATGGCGGTCGACTGGGTACGCCGCAACGGCGTCGCCCAAGTCGCCGTGGTCGGTCTGTGTTCCGGTGCGTACCATGGCTTCAAGGCCGCGCTGGCCGGCCAGCCGATCGACACGCTGGTGGCGATCAACCCGCTGACTTTCCACTACAAGATCGGCATGCCGCTCGACTTCGCCGCCTTTCGTGTTGCCGCCGATGCCATGCGTTATCGAAAGTCGATCGCCAGTGGTTCGTCCTGGCGAAAATTGCTGCGTGGCCAGGTGGATCTGGTGCGCGTGGCCAGGGTCCTGCTTCATCGCGTCCATGGTGCGGTCAACCGCCCGCTGCGCGAGGCGATGCGCCGACTGGGGATTCCGCTGGCCGACGACCTGGGCAGCGAACTCGACGTCCTGGCCAGGCGCGGCGTCGCGTTGCGATTCATCTTCGCCGAAGGTGATCCTGGCCAGCAGCTGCTTGCCGAGCAGGGCGGTTCGGTGGTGCCCAGGCTCGTCGCGGGTGGCCAGCTGGGCGTCCGCATCATTCCCGGCACGGATCACACATTCACCGCACGCTGGGCGCACCCGGTCGTGCTCGATGCGATCTGCGAGGCCCTGGATCGCTGATGCGCGACGCTTCGCCCACGTTGTCACGTCAGCATTTCGCCGCGCTGGACGGACTGCGCGGCGTGGCGATCGTGCTGGTTCTGCTGCACGGCTTCGACGTGATCCAGCCGTCCGGGACGTTCGGCCATGCACTGGATGACTTGCTCGACCTGGGCTGGATAGGCGTCCAGTTGTTCTTCGTCCTGTCGGGTTTCCTGATCACCGGCATCCTGCTCGATACCCGGCAGGCGTCCGGCTACTACCGCAGTTTCTTCAAGCGGCGGTTCCTGCGCATCTTTCCGCTCTACTACGGCGTGTTGATTGTCGCCTTCGTCCTGCTGCCGTGGCTGGTGGGGCCGATCGATGGCAGCGGGCACCAGCTCTGGTTGTGGATCTACGTGGCCAATTTCACCGCGCCTTTCGGCGCCAGCGTACCTGCGTTCCCGCATTTCTGGTCGCTCTGCGTCGAGGAGCAGTTCTATCTGTTGTGGCCGCTGCTGGTGCGTCAGCTGGGTCGTCGCGGTGTGCTGGTGGTCAGCAGCGTGCTGGTGCTGGTCGCGATGGCGAGCCGCATCTACGTGCGCCACCACCTCGGCGAACCGATCGGTCATGAAGCGGCCTACTCGTTCACACCGTGCCGGATGGATGCACTCGCGATCGGTGCCCTGGTCGCTGCGCTCCTGCGCGGCGGCGGCGGTGCGGCGCGGGTGGCCGAGCGCCGGCCGGGGCTGGTCGCCTCGATCGGTCTGCTGGTGCTGCTGGGCGGCGCCGCGGCAGGCCACCTGCAACGTACCGGTGCGATGATGCAGGCGTTCGGCTACACCGTGATCGCCGTGGGTTTCGCGCTGCTGCTGGTCGGCGCCTTGGGCCGCTCCGGGCTGGCGGCGCGAGCGCTTGCGTGGACACCGTTGCGTCATTGCGGCATCTACAGTTACGGCATGTACGTGTTCTATGCGCCGCTGCATCTTTTCGTTGGCCTGCCGTTGCTGGCGACTTTCGCCGCGGCGCCCACGCTGGCCGAGGCACTGGCCTATGAGGTCATCGCCATCGCCGCGACCTTCGCGCTCGGCGCGCTTTCGTGGCATGCCTACGAGCGCCACTTCCTCGCGCTGAAGGCGCGCCTTGCGCCGCTGCCGGTGCCATGATGCTGCGCGAGGCCCATGGCACGTTCGGCGGTCTGTCGGCCATCACGATCGGCGATCCGGACGCCGCCACCGTCGTTGTGGTGCTGCACGGGCGCGAGATGTGCGGATCGGATCTGGCGCCGTTCGCGCACTCGCTGGGGGTGCCGGCGTATTTCGTGTTCCCCGATGCACCGTTGCCCTGTGCGCGTGGCCGCAGCTGGTGGCCGGTCGACTCCGAGGCGCGTTTGCGGCGGCTGGGTGGGGGGCCGATGGATCTGTGGACGATGGATCCGCCCGGTCGCGCCGAGGCTCGGGATCGACTGGATGCATTGCTGCGCCAGTTCGCTTCGCGCCGCCGCGTCCTGGTCGGCTTCTCGCAGGGCGGCATGCTTGCGATGGATTACGTGCTGCATGGCGGGCGCGTGGACGGACTTGCCCTGTTGTCGTCCACGCGCATCGCGTTCGCCGACTGGCAGCCGCGCCTGCCACGCCTGGCAGGCCTGCCGGTGCTGGTTGCCCATGGGCGTGCCGATGACGAGCTCTCTTTCGCCGCTGGCGAGGAGCTGCGTGACGCCGCGACGAGCGGCGGGGCCGAGGTGCGCTGGTTGCCGTTCGATGGTGGCCACCAGATTCCGCTGGTGGTCTGGCGTGGTCTGCGGCAGTTTCTGCAAGGCCTGATCTGACCGGCTCACGGGCGGAAAAATCGCGCCGTTCTTTCCTGCTCAATCGGCTTCGCGATCATCGTCCGCCGGGAGCGGGGAATTCCTGTCCGCATAGCGGCGCGCGACCACCGCGCATACCATCAACTGCAACTGGTGGAAGATCATCAGCGGCAGCACCAGCGCGCCGAGGCCGCCGAGCTGGCCGGCGAACAGGATCTTCGCCATCGGGATGCCGCTGGCCATGCTTTTCTTGGAGCCGCAGAACACGATGGTGATCTCGTCCTCGCGCGAAAAGCCGCGTCGGCGCGCGAACCAGGTGATCGTCGGCATCACCAGTGCCAGCAGCAGCGCGCACGCCGCCAGGGTCGCCAGCAGCGCGGAGACCGGCGTGTCGCGCCAGAGCCCTTCCACCACCGCCGCACTGAACGCGGTGTACACCACCAGCAGGATCGTGCCCTGGTCGGTGAAGCCGAGCAGCGGCTTGTGCCGGTCGACGAATCCGCCGATCCGGAATCGCGCGAGGTGGCCGACGGCGAACGGCAGCAACAGCAGCAGCACGATGTCCAGCACGCCGTGCCAGGACACGCCGCCGCCGTGGCTTTCCAGCAGCAGCCCGACCAGCAAGGGGGTCAGCACGATGCCGATCAGGTTCGACATCGAGGCGCTGACGACGGCGGCCGGCACGTTGCCGCCCGCGATCGAGGTGAATGCGATCGACGACTGCACGGTCGACGGCAGCAGGCAGACGAACAGCACACCCTTGGCCAGGTCCGGGGTCAGCAACACCTGGCCGAGGGGTCGCAGCAGCAGCCCGAGCAGGGGGAACAGCACGAAGGTGCTGGCGAGCACGGTCAGGTGCAGGCGCCAGTGGGTCATGCCCTGCACGATCGCATGGCGCGGAAGCTTCGCGCCATGCAGGAAGAAGAGCAGCGCAATCGCCGCGTCGGTGATCACGTCGAAGATCCGCGCCGCCTCGCCTCGGCAGGGCAGCAACGAGGCCAGCGCGACGGTACCGAGCAGGGCCAGCGTGAAGTTGTCCGGACGGAATCGGCGTCGCGGCATGCGCAAGCTCAATCCTGCGCGCAGTCCGGGCGACGGCGGTGCCGCCACCAGGAGATCAGCAGAATCAGCAGCAGGATGCCCACCAGGATCCACAGGCTGGTCTGGCCGCGGCGCACCCAGGTCGCCAGCCACTCGTGATTGTCCGCGCCGAAATAGCCCAGGTAGACCCAGAACGGCACGCTGATCAGCGCGGCCGTGCCGTCGAGCAGCAGGAAACGCAGGAACGAGACCCGGTGGGTCATGCCGGCGGTCAGGTAGACCGTGGTGCGCATGCCCGGCAGGAAGCGTGCGATGAACAGCACGCGATTGCCGTAGCGATGGAATTTTTCCTGCACCCTGGCGTAGCGATCCGGCGTGAGGATGCGCGCCACGAAGCGCCACTGCAGGATGCGCGAGCCGTAATGATGGCCGAGCAGGAAGATCGCGCAATCGCCCAGCAACACGCCGAACATCGCCAGCGCGAACATGGCGTGGACATTGGCATAGCCGAGCCCGGCGATCACGCCGCCGGCGACCAGGGTGATGTCCTCGGGCAAGGGCAGCCCGGCGCCGCAGATCATCAGCGCGATGAACACCGCCACGTAGCCGTTCTCGGCGAAGATCGTGACCAGATGCTGCAGCAGGTCCATTACGTTTCTTGCGCTTCTCGTCGGGCCCGTGCGGGCGCAAGGGCCGATGATCCCACAGACGCGCCGCGGCTACCGCATCCCGGGCGGCGGTCGGGTGAAATCGGCGCAGGCGTTTCGCGGACCCTCATGTTCTGGTCGATATGGCTGCCGGCCCCGCTCGCGCGGCCAGCAGTTCGCGCAGTTCGGATTTCTCGGCGCTGTCCAGTGCGCCCTTCCGGCTTTTCGCGGTCAGCGCGTCGCGGCGCTGGGTGATCGCCTGATCCTCCATCCGCTGCAAGGCATCGAAGAATTCGAGCGCCTGCGCCTCGGGTTCTCCGACTGCCGCGGCGGCCATCAATTTCTGCAACGAGGGGTATTCCGCGCGTTCGGCGAAATGCTCGACCAGCATGGCCGGATTGATGCCGGGTCGGGCGCGTGCCAGATCCAGCAATTCGGCCAGCAACTCCACCCCGGGCTTGTCCAGGCGCAGGAAGCGGTAAGGCTTCTCGACCCGATCCGCCAGCCCGGGCTGGGCCAGCAGCAGCGAGATCGCGCTGCGCACCAGGCTGCGCTGCACCGCCGTGGGGCGTTGCATGGCGCGACGGCTGGCCGGGTCGGCCTGCAGCATCGCGCGGGCGCCGCTGCGTTTCTCCAGTTCCTGCGCCATCAGGTCGCGGAATGCGCCGTCGGGCAGCTTTGCGAGCAGCGGACGGGCGCGTTCGGCGAGCCGGGCACGGCCATCGAGGCTGGCCATGTCGACATCGTGCGACAGCTCGTTGAAGAAATAGTCCGACAGCGGCGTCGCCTCCTTGATGCGCTGCTCGAAGCCTTCCTTGCCTTCCTTGCGCACCAGCGAATCCGGGTCCTCGCCGTCGGGCAAGAACAGGAAGTACGCCTGGCGGCCGTCGCGCAGCCGCGGCAGCGCGGATTCCAGCGCCTTCCACGCCGCGGCACGGCCGGCGCGGTCGCCGTCGAAACAGAACACCACATCGGGCGCGGCGCGGAACAGCAGCTCGGTATGCTCCGGCGTGGTTGCCGTGCCCAGCGTGGCCACCGCGATCGGCAGCCCGGCCTGGTGCAGCGCGATCACGTCCATGTAGCCCTCGACCACCACGATCCGCACCAGGTTCGCGTTGGCCTGCTTCACCTGCCACAGCGCGAACAGCTCGCGGCCCTTGTGGAACAGCGGGGTCTCGGGCGAGTTGAGGTACTTCGGGGATTGTTCCGAACTGAGTACGCGGCCGCCGAACGCGATCACGCGGCCGCGGCGGTCGAGGATCGGGAACATCAGCCGCTCGCGGAAGCGGTCGTACTTGCTGCCCTTGTCGTTGCTGGCGACCATGCCGGCCTCGTTCAGCAGCTCCATCCGGCGCGGCGTGTTGCCCAGCGACTTGATCACGCCGTCGTAGCCGGCAGGGGCCCAGCCGAGGCGGAAGCGCTTGATCGTCTCCGCGTCCAGTCCGCGCTTTTTGCAGTAGGCCTGCGCGTCGGTGTTACGAGGCAGTTCGCCTTCGTACCAGCCAGCAGCGGCGTCCAGCAGGGCATACAGGTCGGTCTTGTCCTCGCGCGGCACCGCCTCGCGGCCACCCTCGCGGGGCACGGTCAGGCCCACCGTCTGCGCCAGCTCCTCGACCGCATCGGGGAACTCCAGCCGGTCGTAATCCATCAGGAACTTGATCGCGCTGCCGTGCACGCCGCAGCCGAAGCAGTGGAAGAACTGCTTGGCCGGGCTGACGTAGAACGACGGCGAGCGTTCGTTGTGGAACGGGCAGCAGGCCGTCCATTCGCGTCCGGCCTTCTTCAACGGCACCCGCCGCTCGATCACGTCGACGATGTCGACGCGGGCAAGCAGTTCATCGATGAAGCTGTCGGGGATCAGGCCGCGCATAAGCGACCTAGTTTAGTCGGTTGCCGGCGGGGTCGTTGGCCGGATTGCGTTAACCTCGATCCAAATCTCAACGGGGTGCGACTACGATGGCTGGATTGACCTTCCGCCCGGCCGCCGCGGCGGACGTGGAAGCTGCCGTGCCGCTGATCCACAGTTCCGGCCCGGACGCATTCGAGTATGTGTTTGCGGTGCCGGGGATGGGCGATGCGCAGGCGTTCCTGCGCCATGCCTTTGTCGATGGTGCCGGCGAGTTCGGCTGGCGCAACCATGTGGTAGGCGTGCTCGACGGCGTGGTGGTGGCAGCCGGGGCGGGGTTTGGCGGTGCGACGAAATGGCCGTTCACGCTGGCGGCGGCACGCCAGATTCTTGGCCATTACGGCTGGCGTCATGCTGCCGGGGTGATCGTGCGCGGGCTGCGGGTGGAGTCGGTGATTCCACCACCGACCGGCGCCATGTACTACCTGGGGCATCTGGGCGTGAGCCCGTCGTTGCGCGGCAAGGGCATTGGCGCGGCACTGGTCGAGCATCTGCTCGATGCAAGGCCGGCCAGTGCGGATGGCCTGGTGGTGCTGGACGTGGCGACGACCAACCCGGATGCGCAGCGGCTGTATCAGCGGTTGGGCTTCATTGTCGTTGGTGAGCGCCGCTCGACACTGGTCAATGCCCGGGGCCGGGTGCCGGATCACCGGCGCATGCAATGGCATGCACCGGAATGATCAAGGTGGGTCGCTGTCAGAGGACCAGGTGGAACACGCCGATCACGGCCAGCATGGCCAGCAGGAACAGGATCACGAAGCACACGAACAGCACCTTGGCGATCGTCGCGGTAGCGCCGGAAACGCCGCCGAAGCCGAGCCAGCCGGAAATCAGCGAGACGACGGCGAAAATGATGGCCCACTTCAGCATGTGCTTCTCCTGCGACGATGATCGCCCGCACGGCTGGATGCCAGGCGAGTCGAGGGCGCTTTGTAACGAAGCGGGCGTGAACGCGATGCATCGCCGGCTTGCGGCCCGAGGCTGCGGAGGGCAAGCTGCGCGACCGGATGGATGGGGGCGGCAGGCATGGTGATCACCGCGGTGATGGTGCGCAGGCAGCGAGCGATCGTGCGCACGTTCGAACAGGTCGCCGCGACCACCGCAGCGACGGCACGTACGGCGGAGCAACTGGGGCTGAAGCCGGGCATGGCCTGGCATCAGCTGGTGGGGCATGCGGTGCTGCGCTGCCCGGGCGAGGCACGCTATTTTCTGGATGCGGCGAACTGGCAAAGCCTGCGTCGGCGCCGGCGTCGCATGGCGTGGGCGGCAGTGATCGCGGGCGCCCTGGCGGTGCTGGCCGTGATCCTGCTGACAGCAAGAGCAGCCTGAAGCCTCAGCTCGCCAGCCGTGCCTTGATCTTGCCGGACGCCACGGCCATGTCGGCGCGCCCGGCGGCCTTTTCCTTCACCGCGGCCACCACCTTGCCCATGTCGCGTGGCGAGCTGGCGCCGGTTTCGGCGATGGCGGCAGTGACCAAGGCGTCGATCTCGGCCTCGTCCAGCTTGCTCGGCAGGTAGGCCTCGATCACCACCATTTCGGCGCGCTCGATCGCCGACAGGTCGCCACGGCCGGCGGCGTCGAACTGGCTGACCGAATCGCGCCGCTGCTTGAGCATCTTTTCCAGCGTGGCCAGCACCTGCACGTCGTCCAGTTCGATCCGCTCGTCCACCTCGCGCTGCTTGATCGCGGCCAGCATCAGCCGGATCACGCCCAGCCGGTGCTTGTCGCCGCTGCGCATGGCGGTCTTCATGTCTTCGGTGATCTGCTGCTTGAGGGTCATGGCGATGGCCTTGGCGGAAGAATGGACAAAGCGGTGTGGCGAAAACGACAAAGCCGGCGTTGTCACTCGGGACAACACCGGCCAGGTTGTATCGGCTGTGCTTGCGGCGGCTGCGAGTACCCGCGCCGGCCGGTTTCCGTGATGCGCGGCGCCGGGGCGCTGCATGATCCGCCGCCCAGGCGGCAGATCGGGAAACTCAGTACAGGCGGACCTTGCGCGAGACGTCACGCGACAGGCGACGCAGGTGACGCTTCACCGCGGCAGCGCGCTTGCGCTTGCGCTCCTGGGTCGGCTTCTCGTAGAACTCGCGCTTGCGCGTCTCGGCCAGCACGCCGGCCTTCTCGCAGGTACGCTTGAAACGACGCAGTGCGATCTCGAACGGCTCGTTCTCGCGAACT
>DATNGL010000157.1:0-2124 GCA_035605895.1 Rhodanobacter sp. | reverse complement strand
TGCCGTGCCCACCACCCTGCCGCAATCGAACCTTCCCGGACTCGAACTGGTCCACCGCGGCAAGGTGCGCGATGTCTACGCGTTGTCCGACGATCGGCTGCTGATGGTGGCCACCGACCGCCTGTCCGCGTTCGACGTGGTGCTGCCCAACCCGATCCCCGGCAAGGGCGAGATGCTGACCCAGATGTCGAACTTCTGGTTCGGCAAGACCGCGCACCTGGTACCGAACCACCTGCTCGACGTGCCGCTGGCCGAGGTGCTGCCGCCCGGTACCGACCTCGCCCTGTACGAGAAGCGCGCGGTGGTGGTGCGGCGGCTGAAGCCGGTGCCGGTGGAGGCGATCGCACGTGGCTACCTGATCGGTTCGGGCTGGAAGGATTACCAGGCGACCGGCTCGCTGTGCGGGATAGCCCTGCCCGCCGGCCTGCAGCAGGCGCAGCAGTTGCCTGCGCCGATCTTCACACCCTCGACCAAGGCCGCCGTCGGCAACCACGACGAGAACGTCAGCTTCGACGCGGTCATCCACGCGGTCGGCAGCGAGCTGGCCAACCAGGTGCGTGACGCCACCCTGACGATCTACCAGTGGGCAGCCGTCCATGCGGCCGAACATGGCATCATCATCGCCGATACCAAGTTCGAGTTCGGCACGGATGCCAGCGGCAAGCTGTACGTGATGGACGAGATGCTGACGCCGGATTCCTCGCGCTTCTGGCCGGCCGACGAATACCGCATCGGGATCAGTCCGCCCAGTTACGACAAGCAGTTCGTGCGCGACTGGCTGGAGACGCAGGACTGGAACAAGACCGCGCCCGGCCCGGTGATTCCGGACCAGGTGATCGCCCGCACCGCCGCCAAGTATGCCGAGGCCCTGCAGCGACTGGCCGGCATCCGGCTCGACTGAACCTTCCGGAGGGATGCTCTCATGCGCACCATGCAGGACTGGCTCGACAGCTACAGCGGCGACCACCGCAACCCGACCAACCAGATCTTCCACTGGTTCTGCGTGCCGCCGATCGTGTGGTCGGTGATCGCGCTGCTGTGGGCGATCCCGGTGCCGTTCGGCACCTTGCGCCCCGGTTCGTGGGCGGTGCTGGTGATGGTGCTGGCGTTCTACTGGTACTGGCGGCGCTCGCACCGGTTGGCGTTCGGCTTGCTGATCGTGTTCGCCCTGCTCGGCCTGCTCACCAACTACCTGTACTGGCGGCTCGGCGTGGCGTACCTGTGCTACCTCGCGATCGGCGTGTTCGTGGTCGCCTGGATCGGCCAGTTCATCGGGCACAAGTTCGAGGGGCGCAAGCCGAGCTTCCTCACCGATCTTTCCTACCTGCTGATCGGCCCGGCCTGGCTGATGGCCAAGCTGTTTCGCAAGCTGGGATTCAAGCAGGTCACATGACCACCCTGCTTACCGTGATCAGCACCCTGCTCTGGTGGGTGTTGTACAGCAGCATGGCGGCGCTGGTGTTCGCCCTGATCGGCTGGTCGGTGCTGCGCTGGATCGAACGCTGCGCGGTGGTGTTCAACCGCGTCTATTTCGCCAGCCTGCTGTGGGCCATGATCGGCCTGCTGCTGGTTGCCGGCACTGCCGCGTACGAAGGCCGCCTGCATCCACCCTATGCCGCGCTGCTGAGCTCGGGCCTGCTGCGCATCATGCTGGTGGTGGACATGCTGGTCGGCGTGTGGCTGCTGTGGCGGCTGGTGCCGCGCATCGACGCCCGCCGCATCCGTCCCGGCAGCGCCTGCATGGCGGTGGCGGCGATCATGGCGATCGGCTTCGGCGTGGCCACCAGCCTGGCATGAGCTGGCGACAATGAGGTCGCGAGGGTAGCTCGCGCCACCCTCGCGATTCCGGACTCACGGTCGAACTCAGTGCACGCCGAGCATTGCTGCGCCGAATACCATCGCGAAGATGAAGCCGATGATCAACGCCACCACGATGCCGATCACCATGTAGATCAGCTCCACCAGGCAGGCCTTGCCAAAGCCGATCTGGCTGCCGTCCGCGGCCGGCAACAGGTAATTCACCACGGCGGCACCGACGAGGAAGTTCACGATCATCGACAGCATGCCGCCGCCGGCTCCGCGCAATACCATGCCCAGCACCAGCGACACCACGAACACGACCAC
>DATNGL010000156.1:0-5747 GCA_035605895.1 Rhodanobacter sp. | reverse complement strand
TCATAGGTGCCGCGGGCGGCCTGCTGGCGGGCGTTGCCCGGGTCCTGGAAAGCCTTGTCGCGGAACATCTGCTCGGACTGGGCGATGCTCATGCCGCCGGTGTGCAGGCCGATGGCGGAGAGGTAGCGCACGTCGCGCAGCAGGGCGTTGGTGAGCTGGCCGATATGGACTTCCGGGGTGGCGCCATCGAGGCCGGCGTCGAACATCATTTCCTCGGCGTAGTGCGCCCAGCCTTCGGCGAAGGCGTAGCCGACGAACAGCTGGCCGAACTTCCAGTGCGCCCGGTTGGCGTGCAGGAACTGCAGGAAGTGGCCGGGCCATACCTCATGCGCGGAGACGAACAGCAGCGCCGCCTTGCCCGGCACGTAGGCGGCCTGGTCGGCCTTGCTCCAGGTCGGGTCGGGCGGCGCGATGTAGTAGACGGACGGCAGGTTCTTCTCGTACGGGCCCGGGATCTCGATATAGGCGAAGTTCCAGCGGTTGAACGGCGGGGCTTCCTCGGCCGTGGCCTGTTCGGTGCCGGGGATGCTGACCAGATCCTTGTCGACGATGAACTGGCGCAGGCTCGCCAGCTGCGCGCGCGCGCCTTCCACGGCACCGCCGGCCGGCTTGTCGGCACTCTCCCTGGCGACGCATGCGGCGAGTGACTTGCCGGGGGCGAATTGATCGCAGGCGCTCTTCAGCGCCGCGAGGTTGCGTGCCAGATCCGACTCGCCGATCGCCTTGAGCTGAACCAGCGGCAGGTCGACCAGCTCGGTCGCGTGCAGCATCTTCGAGAACTTCTCGGCACCCAGCGCGTAATCCTGGGTGGCGTGCGGCTTCTGCGCCTTCAGCCAGTCGGCCAGGTCCTGCGAGGCCTTGATCGCGGCGGCGTTGCTGGCCTTGAATCGGGCCTGCAGGGCATCGTCCTTCACGTCGGCGAAGGTGCCGGGCACGTCGGTCTTGAAGAAGCTGGCATAGCCGGCGAACGAATTGACGCCCACGTCGATGTACGACGCCGGCAGCGGCAGCCTGAGGTTCGCCTTGATCTGCGCCAGTGCCCTGGGCAGCGCCTCCTCGTAACTGACGAAGGCCGCCATGCGCTGCGCCAGCGGTGCGTAGGGACGGGTCAGGTACATGCTGGGCGACAGGTCGCCGGTATAGAAGGCCGGGTTCTTGTACGGCGCGCCGGAATCCTCCAGCCAGAACAGCTGGCCGTCGATCACCGCCTGCACGTAGTCGCGATGGAAGCGATCCTGCGCGTCAAGCTGATCGTTGGTGAAGCCCGCGAAAATCTTGCGTTGCGCGTGCAGCCAGCTGGCGCTCGCCTGGAGACCCGCCGGGCTGTAGTCGGGCAACTTGCCGTCGAACTCGTGCTTGCCGGCGTTGGCGGCAAATACGGGGTTGTGCTCGAAGTAGCCATCGAGAAAGCTGTCCACCGCCGAAGCCAGCGCGGTGCTGGCGACGGCAGGCGCGGGCTTTGCGGTTGTCGCGGCGACCGGTGGCGCGGTCTGCGCGGGAGGCGATGGCGTGGGCGTGCAACCGGCAAGAAATGCCGCGGCTGCGATGGCGGGCAGCGTGAATACACCGAATGTACGCATGGTCGACCTTCCCCGGGGTGGAAGGCCCAGCCTAGGCGTTCCCGCATTCCCATGCAATCGCGCACGCCAGGGAACGAGAGGCATGGGGCAGGCCGGCGAAGCGTTGCCTGTGACGTTGCCGCCGATCTCTGCGGTCAGTGTGGAGAGCGGCTGACCGAACTCGAGAGCTTTCTGCCGCGCCGAGTGCCCGGTGCCGCCGACCTGGCCACGACGAGGCTCCCGGTTCAGGCGAGACTTCCTATTCGTCCATGCCGATCAGGCCCTCGATATCGACCTCGGCGGTGAACAGTCCCTTGTCGATGGCTTCGTCGCGGCTCAGGTAGGGCTCCTCCAGTGTCTTCGGCACAAGGCCGATTTTCTTGATCTGCCCGTTCCTGCTCACCTCGTAGCCGGCGTGGTCGTACCTGATCTGGTAGATGTATCGCTTGCCTTGAATACGTTGGTATGTCGTCTTGCGCATTTCTCGCTTTGCTCTTGCCGCGCGGCCTTTCCAGTGTCTGGCGCCAGCGGTGCTGCTGGCCTCGTGCTCTTCTGAGAGCATCCAGCAAATAGCTTGCCAAGGGAGCGATGAAGCGCATGATCATTCGCGATAATCGGGCTGCGTGCCAGCCATGCCCGTCACGGCGCCGTTGAGGCGCCTCGGGCAGAGTCCATTCCCGTGCATTCGCGTGGCTGGATGCGGCCCGATGCCTGTGGAAGTTCGTTCATCCGAACGTTTGTTTGGCTGCCCAGCGTCAGAAAGTGACGAGGAGCGTTCGTGACTTCCGGACAGGCCGCCTGTCTCGCTGCACTCTTTAAGTCAGGCAACTTGCGCTCTCGACGACTCGCGCTGATGGCGCCATTGCGGTACGTGGGCCCACGCCGCGTCAGGCGGATCTCCCGCCATCACTCTGGCGACCTCACGCCGCCCGAGATGCGGCGCGAAAAGTTCGATGAACGCCAGCGTGTATTCGCGCAGCACGCTGTCCCGGCGCAGAACCACCCAGGTGGTGCATGGTGCAAACAGGTGATCGGCGGGCAGCGCATCGAGGTCGGCGTCGTCGGCGTGCACCGCCATTTCGGCCAGGATGCCCACGCCCATGCCGGCACGCACGTAGGTCTTGATCAGGTCGGCGTCGCCGGCGGTCATCGCGATCTGCGGTTCCAGGCCGACCGCGGCGAACGCGCGACGCAGCGACGAGTCGGGCCGCAGCGACGAGTCGTAGCTGACCAGCGGCAGTGCTGCCAATTCGGTCAGGCTCGGTGGCCTTGCGCGTCCGGCCAGGGCGTGTCCGCTCGGCGTGACGATCACCCGCTGCCAGTGATAGGCGGGCAATGCGATTCCCGAGGTGGGTGCGGCACCGGTGCTGCTGATGATGGCGAGGTCGACCTGGCCCGCCTCCAGCCGGGCGAGCACGTCGGCATCGCGGGTCGGCTCGAGGTGCACGCTGACTTGCGGGTAGCTCGCGTTGAGCGCGGCGATCGCGGCGGGCAGGGCAAATCGCGCCTGGGTATGCGTGGTGGCGATGCGCAGCTCGCCGCGGGCCTCGTTGCGCAGATTCGCGGCGATCGAACGGATGTTGGCGGCTTCGGCCAGGATGATGCGCGCGCGCGCGATCACCTGTTCGCCGGCATGCGTCACCGCATCCAGGCTCTTGCCCTTGCGCACGAACAACTGGAAGCCCAGTTCGTCCTCAAGCTGCCTGAGCTGCTTGCTCAGGCCGGGTTGGGTGGCGTGCACGCGCTCGGCGGCCAGCGTGATGTTGAGGCCGGAGTCGGCGATGGCAATGAGGTAGCGCAATTGGGCGAGCGTCATGGTGGGCGATCCGTGGGTGTTCGTGGCCGGGGCATGGATGTACGGAAGAATCGCGCATACATCGCATGACGCGCGCTCGCCAAGCGTGGCGAGGCGTCGGCGGATCGACCTTGGTGGCTGGATCGTGATCCTTGAAAGCACCCATATACGGACGTCTATACGTCCATTTGAAGAATATGTCAAACGTTTCCTGGCTAATGCCGTGCAGGCATATGCGTCCTGCGGGAAATCATTTGCGGGAAAGACGAAGCCTTCGTAGCGTGCACTGGCATTCGTTCCGTTCGAGTCCAGGCCCGCCGCATGAAGCTTTACCCGATCTTTGCCTCGTTGTCGCAGCGCGCCGTGCTGGTGGTTGGCGGAGGTGCCGTGGCCGAACGCAAGGTCGCCGCGTTGCTTGATGCGCAGGCGCAGGTGACGGTGAACGCGATCACGTTGACGCCGCGGTTGCAAGATTGGGCGCGGCAGGGGCGCATCGCCCACCGCCCCGACCCGTTCCAGGAGAGTTGGCTGGAGCGGGTCTGGCTGGTGGTGGCGGCCACTTCCGATCGTGAAATGAACGTGCTGGTCGCGACGCTGGCGGAGTTGCGGCGGACTTTTGTCAATGTGGTCGACGATGCGGCGTTGTCGAGTTTCCATGTGCCGGCGGTGATCGACCGCGCGCCGTTGACCATCGCGGTCTCCAGCGGCGGCGAGGCGCCGATGCTGGCGCGGCTGCTGCGCGAACGGCTTGAAAGCCTGCTCGACCACTCGCTGGGGGGGATGGCGACGCTGATGGCACGGTTGCGCGAACGTATCCGGAAACGCTTGCCCGACCTGGCGGCGCGGCGCGGTTTCTACGAAAGCCTGCTCGCCGGACCGGTCGCTGCCTTGCTGCGGCAAGGTCGACCTGACCAGGCGCAGGCTGTCGCGGAACACGCATTGTCGACGGCGCCGGTGACGACGGCCGGCTCGGTGGTGCTGGTCGGCGCGGGCCCGGGCAACCCGGGGCTGCTGACGCTGCGTGCGCTGCGCGCACTGAATGAGGCCGACGTGATCCTGCATGACCGGTTGGTCGGTGCCGGTGTGCTCGCCCTGGCGCGGCGCGATGCCGAGCGGATCGAGGTCGGCAAGCAGGCCGGCCGGCATCACACCACCCAGGACGGCATCCATGCCCTGCTGTTGGAGCATGCGCGGGCGGGCCGGCGCGTGGTGCGGCTGAAAGGCGGCGATCCCTTCGTGTTTGGCCGTGGCGGCGAGGAACTGGAATTTCTGCGCGCCAACGACATTCCCTATGAAGTGGTTCCCGGCATCACCGCGGCCGTGGCCTGCGCGGCTTACGCGGGCGTGCCACTGACGCATCGCGATCACGCGCAGTCGGTGCGTTTCGTCACCGCGCACTGCCAGGCTTCGCGCGACACGCTGGACTGGGCCGCGCTGGCGCAGGAACGGCAGACGCTGGCGGTTTACATGGGCGTGGACGCCCTGGGCACGCTGCAGGCGCGCCTGATCGAACATGGCCGCGCGCGTTCCACCCCGTTTGCGCTGATCGAGAACGGCTCGCGGGCGGACCAGCGCGTGGTGGTCGGGGTGCTGGGCAACCTCAGCGAATGCGCCGCGGCGCATGCGGTGCGTTCGCCGGCCTTGCTGATCCTTGGCGAGGTGGCCGCGCTGGCGCCATCACTGGCCTGGTTTGGCGCGCCGCCGCTGGGTGCCTCCCTGCATGAGCTGCGCGTCGGCACACCGGCCGTGCCGAAAACATCCGGGCCGGCCACAGGTGACGGATTGCTTGAGGCGATCCACCGGCTGGCTTGTTGAATTTTCCGCGTTTCGGCGCATGATCGCCGGGCTTGCGTGCCCATTGATCTCCCACTTTCCGTTCCCGCAAGGAGATACCCATGATTTACGAAAGCATTCTCGACACCATCGGCAACACGCCGATCGTGAAACTGCACCGGCTGGCACCGAAGCACGTGACCGTTTACGTGAAGGTGGAAGCTTTCAACCCGGCCGGCTCGGTCAAGGACCGGCTCGCGATTGCGATCATCCTCGACGCGGAACAGCGCGGCGTGCTGAAGCCTGGTCAGACCGTCGTCGAAGCCACCTCGGGCAATACCGGCGTGGCGCTGGCGGCGGTGTGCGCCGCGCGCGGGTATCCGTTCGTGGCGGTGATGGCCGATTCCTTCTCCATCGAGCGACGCAAGCTGATCCGCGCCTACGGCGGCAAGGTCGTGTTGACCCCGGCTGCCGGTCGCGGCACCGCGATGGTGGTGAAGGCGGCGGAGCTGGCGAAGAAGCACGGCTGGTTTCTCGCCAATCAGTTCGAGAACGAGGCGAATCCCGCCTACCATCGCAACACCACCGCGCCGGAGATCCTGCGCGATTTCGCCGGCAAG
>DATNGL010000155.1:0-6011 GCA_035605895.1 Rhodanobacter sp. | reverse complement strand
CCTGAAACGGTTCTTCACCAGGGATGGAGGCGGCGGCGGGCATCATGCCGCACGGAATGACAAGCGCGGGAACGGCGGAGCAGAGAACAGAATGTCGGACGTGACGATCAAACAACTCGCCCAGGTATTGGGCATGCCGGTTGACAAGCTGCTGACCCAGCTTGGCGAGGCGGGCATGAAATTCTCCGACCAGGAACAGGTCATCAGCAGCACCGAGAAGGTGAAGCTGCTGGGGTTCCTGCGCCGTACGCACGGCAAGAGCGAGGCTGCCGCCGAGGTCGATGATGCGGCGCCGCGCCAGATCACCCTCAGGCGACGCACTGTCGGCGAACTGAAGGTGGCCGGCTCCGGCAGCCGTGGCGCCGCTGCTTCGGCAAAGACCGTCAATGTCGAAGTGCGTGCCAAGCGCACATACGTCAAGCGCAGCGTGATTGCCGAGGAAGCCAGCGCCGAGCCCGAGCGCGAGGAGGCGGTACGCAAACTGCAGGAATCCAAACAGCAGCGCGAGCAGGAAGACCTCGAGCGGATCGATGCCGAACGGCGCCGTGAGCTCGAAGCGAAGCAGCGTGCGCTCGACGAGCAGCAACGCCAGCAGCAGTCGCAGCAGGTCGGGGCGGAAGCCACGGCGGCGGACAAGGGCGTTGCGGATGACGCGGCACCCGCGGCAGAAGCTTCGCTGAGCCAGGAGGCGGCTGACACGGGCGAGGACGACCCGACCGCCGTCCAGCGCATGGATCAGCGCGAGCTGGGCATGATCCTGCCGCGTATCCATGAGCCGCGCAAACGCGAAAAGGCGGTCAAGCCTGCGCCGACACCCGCCGAGCCGGTGGTGGTGGTGGCAGCGCCGGTAGCGGCGGGCGACGCCCCGCGCGCCAAGTCAAAGCATGCCCGCGAGCGCAACGAGGACGTCGGCAGCAAGCAGGAGCGCGACGGCAGC
This sequence comes from Rhodanobacter sp., assembly GCA_035605895.1. Classification (GTDB taxonomy): domain Bacteria; phylum Pseudomonadota; class Gammaproteobacteria; order Xanthomonadales; family Rhodanobacteraceae; genus Rhodanobacter. The sequence continues at coordinate 5,074 of DATNGL010000155.1, read as the reverse complement.
AAGCGTTTCGCCGGCGGCCAGATGCACCTGAGCGAGGCCGATCGCGCACGCCGTTCGTCCAGCAGCAAGCGCGGCAAGTCCGGACGCAGCGGCGGGCGCGAGATTCTTCCCCGCGGCGGCACCAGTGTTTCCGCCGGCTCGCACGGCTTCTCGCGACCCACGGCGCCGGTGGTACGTGAAGTCGTGGTGAGCGATACCAACATCGTCGCCGACCTGGCGCAAAAGATGGCGGTGAAGGGTTCGGAAGTGGTCAAGGCGCTGTTCAAGATGGGCGTGATGGCGACCATCAACCAGACCGTCGATCACGACACCGCCGTGCTGGTGGTCGAGGAGCTCGGCCATACGCCGGTGGCCGACAACCAGAACAACGCCGAGGACACTCTGGCAGCGCATACACAGAGCGTCGAGCTGGAGGGCGAGAAAGTCACCCGTCCGCCGGTGGTGACGATCATGGGTCACGTCGATCACGGCAAGACCTCGTTGCTCGACTACATCCGCCGCACCAAGGTCGCCTCCGGCGAAGCCGGCGGCATTACCCAGCATATCGGCGCGTATCACGTGGAAACGTCGAAGGGCGTGATCACCTTCCTGGACACGCCCGGCCATGCCGCGTTCACCTCGATGCGTGCCCGTGGTGCGCAGTCGACCGACATCGTGATCCTGGTGGTGGCGGCCGACGACGGCGTGAAGCCGCAGACGATCGAGGCGGTCAAGCACGCGCGCGCCGCCAAGGTGCCGCTGATCGTGGCGGTCAACAAGATGGACAAGGACGGCGCCAACCCGGACAACGTCAAGCAGGGCCTGGTCGCGCAGGAAGTGGTGCCGGAAGACTGGGGCGGCGACGTCCAGTTCATCCCGGTGTCGGCCAAGACCGGCGCGGGCATCGAGGATCTGCTTGATGCGATCTCGGTGCAGGCCGAAGTGATGGAATTGAAGGCCGTGGCTGATGGCCGCGCCTCCGGCGTGGTGATCGAATCCAGCCTGGATCGTGGCCGCGGCCCGGTCGCGACGGTGCTGGTGCAGCAGGGCACGCTGCGCAAGGGCGACTTCGTGGTCTGCGGCATCGAATACGGCCGCATGCGTGCGCTGATCGACGAAACCGGCAAGCAGGTGGCCGAAGCCGGCCCGTCGATCCCGGTGCAGGTGCTTGGCTTGTCCGGCGTGCCGGAAACCGGCGACGACTTCGTCTGCGTCGAGGACGAGCGCCTGGCTCGTGAAGTGGCACAGGAGCGTGAGCTCAAGCGCCGCGAGACGCGGATGGTCAGCAAGAGCAACCGACTCGAGGACATCATCGCCAAGATGGGTCAGGGCGAGGAGCAGCAGACGCTCAACATCCTGGTCAAGGGCGATGTGCAGGGCTCGGTCGAGGCGTTGCGCGAGTCGCTGACCCAGATCGGCAACGAGCGGGTCCGGGTCAACGTGGTTTCCTCCGGTGTGGGCGGTATCAATGAATCTGACGCCACCCTGGCGGCGGCTTCCAAGGCCCTCGTGATCGGTTTCAACGTGCGTGCCGATGCTTCTGCACGCAAGGTGATCGAAACCGCGGGTCTGGACGTGCGTTACTTCTCGATCATCTACGACGTGATCGACCAGGTGACCCAGGCGGCTACCGGCCTGCTCGGCATGGAAGTGCGCGAAGACATCATCGGCCTGGCTGAAGTGCGCGAAGTGTTCCGCAGCTCCAAGTTCGGTGCCGTGGCGGGTTGCATGGTCACCGAAGGCCACGTCAAGCGCAGCAAGCCGATTCGCGTGCTGCGTGACAACGTGGTGGTTTTTGAAGGCGAACTGGAATCGCTGCGCCGCTTCAAGGAACTGGTCGACGAAGTGCGCAACGGCATGGAATGCGGCATCGCCGTCAAGCAGTACAACGACGTCAAGCCGGGCGACCAGATCGAGTGTTTCGAACGCACCGAAGTGGCGCGGACGCTTTAACGTCAACAGCGGGAACAGGGAGCGGGGAACAGGGAACAAAAGCTGCGAAGCTTCCCCGTTCCCCGTTCCCCGTTCCCCGTTCCCTTTTCTCATCTGATTTCCAGTCCCATGCCATCCCGCGACTTCAAACGAACCGACCGCATTGGTGCCGAGCTGCGCCGCGAGCTCGGCTTGCTGGTGCATGCGGCGGTGCGCGATCACGGGCTGCCGTCGGTCAGCGTGTCGGACGTGGAGATCACCCGTGACCTGGACTGGGCCACGGTGTGGGTCACCGCGCTGATGCCCGAGCAGGGCCTCCCCGCGGTGAAGGCGCTGAACCAGATCAGCCACGAGATCCGCCACGCGCTGGCGCACAGCGGCATGCGCATGCGGCGCGTGCCCGAACTCAAATTCAAGTACGACGACTCGGTGGACAAGGGCGAGCGCATCGAATCGCTGTTGCGCGAGCAGGCGCGCGACCTGACCCCGCGCAATGGCGACAAGCAGGGCGATTGAGCTGACGGATGGGGCCTTGCTGAACCGATGAATCGTCCGCCGCGCATCAAGTCCCGTGACCTGCACGGCATCGTGTTGCTCGACAAGCCATCAGGCCTGAGCTCCAACCAGGCACTGCAGGCCGTGCGCAAACTGCTGCGTGCGGCCAAGGGCGGTCATACCGGCGCACTCGATCCGCTGGCCACCGGCTTGCTTCCGCTGTGTTTTGGCGAGGCGACCAAGCTGGCCGGCAGCCTGCTCGGGGCGCGCAAGGCGTATCTGGCGCAATGCCGGCTCGGGGTCACCACCGACACCGCCGACAGTGAAGGCGAGGTCGTCCGGCGGCGTCCATTGCCGGCGCTTGACGACGCGGTGATCGAGGGCGCCCTGGCCAGGCTGCGTGGGCGCATCCTGCAGGTGCCGCCCATGTATTCGGCGTTGAAACGGGACGGCGAACGGCTCTACGTCAAGGCGCGCCGCGGCGAGACCGTCGAGGTGCCGCCACGTGAAGTCGACGTTCATCGGCTGGAGCTGCTGTCGCGAAGCGGCGACAGCCTGCAGTTGCTGGTCGAGTGCGGTTCCGGCACCTACGTCCGCTCACTGGCGGTGGATCTTGGCGAGGACCTGGGCTGCGGCGCGCACCTGACCGCGTTACGGCGGCTCTGGGTCGAGCCGTTTCGCGAGCCCCGGATGGTGACGCTGGAGCAGTTGCAGCAGGCCGCGGCGGAGGGTGACGGGGCGCTGCTGGCAAACCTGCTGCCGGTTGCCGCGGGTCTGTCCGATCTGCCGGCCGTGCAACTGGATGAGGTCCAGAGCATGGCCATATCCCGTGGCCAGCAAATTCCATTGCCCACGTCATTCCCGGTGGGACGCTGCACCGCGTTTGCCAGCGATGGCGCGCTGCTGGCCTTGCTTGACGTGGATGGCGAGCACCGCGCGCGCATCCTGCGCGGCTTCAACTTGCCGCCAGACTGACTGATTTGCCCGAAAACAGCCCCGCGCACTTGTTGTGACACCACCTCCATCAGTAGAATAGACAAGTTATTTCAACGCTTTCACTCAACTTAGGCGAAGCTTGCGCTTGCGTCATCGCGATGACGCAAGCGCAAGCTTCGCATCGCCTTTCCAAGGAAACGTATACCCATGTCTCTTACCGCAGAACAGACCGGCAAGATCATTGCTGATTTCGGCCGCGTGCCGAACGACACCGGCTCGACCGAAGTCCAGGTGGCCTTGTTGTCCGCCCGTATCGACCATCTCACCGGCCACTTCAAGGACCACAAGCAGGATCACCATTCCCGCCGCGGCCTGCTGAAGCTGGTCAACCAGCGCAAGCGCCTGCTCAGCTACCTGAAGGATCGCGATCTTGCGCGCTATCAGACCCTGATCGAACGCCTCGGCCTGCGGCGGTAATTCGCGCGGCAGTAGTTTGTGCGTTCATCCGTGAACGCGGAGATCAAGAAGCGGCCATCCCTGGCCGCACTCTCAAATAAAGCTCAGGAATCTCAACGTGGCAAAAGTAACCAAGTCATTCCAGTACGGTAATCACGAAGTCACGCTGGAGACGGGCGAAATTGCCCGCCAGGCATCCGGTGCGGTCATGGCCAGCATGGGCGGCACCGTGGTGCTGGTCACCGCGGTCGCGGCGACCAAGCAGAAGGAAGGTCAGGATTTCTTCCCGCTCACCGTCGACTACGTCGAGAAATTCTACTCCGCCGGCCGCATCCCGGGCGGCTTCTTCAAGCGCGAAGGCCGTCCGACCGAGAAGGAGACGCTGACCTCGCGCCTGATCGATCGCCCGGTGCGCCCGCTGTTCCCGGACGACTTCAAGAACGAAGTGCAGGTCATCGCCCAGGTCGTTTCGCTGAACCCGGAAGTCGACGGCGACATCGTGGCGCTGCTGGGCGCTTCCGCCGCGCTGAGCCTGGCCGGCATCCCGTTCAAGGGCCCGATCGGCGCCGCCCGCGTCGGTTACGCCAACGGCAAGTACCTGCTGAACCCGTCGCAGACCGAGCTGAAGACTTCCGAGCTGGATCTGGTCGTCGCCGGTACCGCCGGTGCGGTGCTGATGGTGGAATCCGAAGCGAAGCTGCTGTCCGAGGACGTGATGCTCGGCGCGGTGATGTTCGGCCACCAGCAGATGCAGGCCGCGATCCGCGCGATCGCCGAACTGGCCACCGAGGCCGGCAAGCCGTCGTGGGACTGGAAGGCCCCGGCCCGCAACGAGTCGCTGGTCGCCGCCGTCAAGGGCGCGGTCGGCAATCAGCTGGCTGAAGCTTTCTCGGTGCGCGACAAGCTGGAGCGTCGCGACGCGATCTCGGCGATCAAGTCCGACGTGCTGGCCGGGCTCAAGGCGCAGGCCGAAGAGAACGGTTGGTCCACCGCCGCGATGGCCAAGGAGTTCGAGGAACTCGAATATCACACCATGCGCGACAGCGTGCTGAAGACCAAGGTGCGCATCGACGGTCGTCAGCTCGACGACGTCCGTGCGATCACCGCGCGTGTCGGCGTGCTGCCGCGCACCCACGGCTCGGCGCTGTTCACCCGCGGCGAGACGCAGGCGCTGGTCGTGATCACGCTGGGTACCACGCGCGACGCGCAGATCATCGACGCGCCGGGTGGCGAGTCGAAGGATCCGTTCCTGTTCCATTACAACTTCCCCCCGTTC
>DATNGL010000154.1:0-2227 GCA_035605895.1 Rhodanobacter sp. | reverse complement strand
CTACTTCCGCCACGGCATGTTCCTCGAACCGGATCAACTGCTGCGCGACGTACCGAGGATCCGCCGCATCCCCGCCACCATCGTGCACGGCCGCTACGACATCATCTGCCCGGTGAAGACCGCGCTCGACCTGCACGCGGCTTGGCCCGAGGCCGAGCTGCGCATCGTGCTGGCCGGCCATAGCGCGGCCGATCCGGCCATCGTCGATGCGCTGGTGCAAGCCACCGACAAGCTGGCGGATCGCTACGGCTGAGGCCGATGGCATACTCCCCGGCTGTTGCCAGGGAGGTCGAACGATGCGCGTGCTGGTCACCGGAGCCTACGGTTTCATCGGCGCGCATATCGTCGCGACGCTTGTCGCGGCCGGTCATGAGGTGGTTTGCGCAGTGCGCGGCGCACGCGTCGACTCGCGCTTTCCCGGCGTCGCGGCCGTCGCCTGCGACATGGCGCGCGACCTGCGCAGCGAGGACTGGTTGCCGCGACTGGACCGCATCGACGCGGTGGTGAACGCCGCCGGCATCCTGCGCGAAAACGGCGCCAGCACGTTTGTCGCCATCCACGAGCAGGCGCCGCTCGCACTGTTTCTGGCCTGCCAACAACGCGGCATTCGCAGGGTCATCCAGGTTTCGGCGCTGGGCGACCCTGCCGATGGCGAATTCGTCGCCTCCAAGCATCGCGGCGATGCGGCGCTGGCCGACCTGGATCTGGACTGGCTGGTGCTTCGCCCATCGCTGGTCTACAGCGCGCGCGGTTCCTACGGCGGCACTTCGCTGTTGCGCGCGCTGTCGGCCCTGCCGGGGGCGGTGCCACTGCCGCAAGGCGGCGGACAGCACGTGCAGCCGGTAGCCGCCGAGGACGTTGGCGCCGCCGTGGCCGCAGCGCTGGAGCGGCCGGCGTGCACCCGGCAGATCATCGAACTGGTCGGTCCCGAGGTGATGAGCCTGCGCGATTACCTCGCCGCCTGGCGCCGCTGGCTGGGCTTCGGCCGCCTCCGGGTCTGGTCGGTGCCGCTGGGCTGGGCACGACTGGTCGCCGCGCTCGGCGATCGGTTCGGCGACGGCCCCCTGTGCCGCACCATGATGCGCATGCTAGAACGCGGCAACACCGGCGCGGCCGATGCATCGACACGCCTGCGCGACGAGCTCGGCGTCGCGCCGCGACCCTTGCTGCGCGCACTCGGCGAAGCGCCCAGCCAGGTACAGGATCGCTGGCACGCGCGCCTGTATTTCGGACTACCGATGCTGCGCCTGCTGATGGCGCTGTTGTGGATCGCCTCGGGTGTCGTGGGCTGGACGGCAACGACCGACGAGGTGTCGGCGCTGACGATCGATGGCCCGCTCTCCGGCCACGCGGCGCTGGTGCTGGCACGACTCACCGGCGGCGCCGATCTGCTGCTTGGCGTGCTGTGCCTGCTGCGCTGGCGTCCCCGGCGGGTGCTGGCGGCGATGCTGGTGATGCTGGCGGGCTACACGCTGGGCATCGGGCTGCTGTGGCCGGCGCAATGGCTGGCGCCGTTCGGTGGGCTGGCCAAGAACCTGCCGCTGCTCGCGGCGCTGGCGCTACTGCTGGTCACGGAGGAACGCCGGTGAGCGTCTATGTGCTGCTGAAGACCTTGCACATCCTCTCCTCGACCCTGCTGTTCGGCACCGGTCTGGGCACCGCGTTCTTCATGTGGTTCACCCACCGTGGCGGTCAGGTCGCCGCCATCGCCAACGTGGCGCGGCTGACGGTGCGCGCGGACTTCCTGTTCACCACGCCGGCGGTGATCGCGCAACCCGTCACCGGTCTGCTGCTGATGCGCGAGATGGGTTTCGGCCTCGACGCCCCATGGTTGCAGACGGCCATCGCGCTGTACCTGCTCGCCGGTGCGTGCTGGCTGCCGGTGGTGTGGCTGCAATGGCGCGCATGCGAACTGGCGCAGACTGCCTTGCGCGAGGACACTCCGCTGCCCGCCGCGTATTACCGCAGCATGCGCTGGTGGTTCGCGCTGGGCTGGCCGGCATTTCTCGCCGTGCTCGCCACGTTCTGGCTGATGGTGGCCAAGCCGGCGCTGTGGGGTTGAGCGTGGGCGATCAGGCCGGACGCAGCTCGTGTTCGCCCAGCCACCGGCGGAAGCCGGCATCGTCCAGCGGGCGGCAGATCAGGTAGCCCTGCAGGCCGTCGCAACCCATCTGCTCCAGGGTCTGGCGCTGGGGAACGGTTTCCACGCCTTCGGCCACCGCGACGA
>DATNGL010000153.1:0-5124 GCA_035605895.1 Rhodanobacter sp. | reverse complement strand
GTTTTCCACAACGATTGTGGGTGCCTTCTGTACAAGCCTGTGGACAACAACCGTTCCCTGCCTGCTGGCGGGCACTTGCCACGCACTGATGATTTCTTGCCCAACCGGCAGGCCCGTGGAAAGGCAAGCCACCTGCCCGGGCGCAAACGAACTCGTGGCGACATGCGCGACTCATGCACGGCCGGCAGGGGCGGACCCATGGTGTCTGCGCTCGAATCGCAAGGATTCTTCGCGGAGGCCACCGCGGCGCCGAGGCAAATGAACGCGCGATTCGGGAATCTCCCGCGCGGCGTTTACACTGGCTGCTCCTGTTCCTGCCGGAGACTGACGATGAAACGCATGCTCCTCGCTCTCGCGTTGACTGGCCTGACCGCCACGGTGATGGCTGCCGACGCACCCGGCCTGCCGGCCACCCCCGCGCCGGCGGGTGCCGAGGTCTACATCATCTCGCCCACCGATGGCGCCACCGTCGGCCAGCACGTCACCGTGCGCTTTGGCCTCAAGGGCATGGGCGTGGCGCCGGCGGGCATCAGCAAGGAGCGCACCGGCCACCATCACCTGCTGGTCGACGTGAAGCAACTGCCCGTGGCGGGCCAGCCGATTCCGAACGATGCGCAGCACATCCACTTCGGCGGCGGCCAGACTGAAACCGGCATCGTGCTCAAACCCGGTACGCATACGCTGCAACTGGAACTGGGCGATGCCCACCACGTGCCGTTCGATCCGCCGCTGGTGTCCAAGCGGATCACGATCCACGTGAAATGACGCGGGCACCCATACCGGGTCAGTGCCCAAAGAACATCGAGACGCCCAGGCCTGCCCACCAGGTCGACAACGGGCCGCTCACGCGCCGGCGAAAGCCGGCATCCAGTTGCAGGCGACGACCGGCCTGCCAGGCCAGTCCCGCGCCGGCCAGGGTGCCGGCGCGTGAGCCGGCCTCGCGTTGCCATGCGGCTTCGCCGTAGATCGTCAGCGTCGGCGTCAACGCATGGCTGCGGTTGATCGCCGCCGTGTAGCTGTCCGCGCCACCGGCACGTACATCTTCCAGATAGGCGCCGATACTGTCGGTCGGATTCAGCTGCAGGCTCAGCGCCATCCCGAGCAGGTATTGGCGCTGGTCATTGCGAAAATCGCGGGCGCCGTCGGTGAACTCCACGCTGCCCAGCAGGCCCCAGCTGAATGATGTGCCGGAGGAGGGCAGGGCGAGCTTCAGCGCCACGCTGCTGTCGCCACGGCCGCTGCTGTCCTGGCGGATGCCGGGGCTGCTCAGTTGCAGGTGGTTGTAGAGCGAATCGCCGAACTGCAGTTCCAGCGCGTGGCCCAGGCCCAGGCGCAGCAGGCTGTCGGCGCTGTACTGGGCGCTGCGAATGCCGTCCTGTCGATCCTCGCTCCAGCTCGGCAGGCCTTGTTCGAGCGTGAGCTCGCCCGCATCCAGCGTGGCCGGATTGAAACCGAGCCCGGGGCGGTCATAGCCCGGGTTGTCCGCCCACGCCGGCGCCACGGCGGTCCAGCCAAGCACGAGCAGGGCAAGCAGTACGGGCCGGCTGACGCATGGCCTGCGCGACCGCTGCTTCGGGTGGTCGCCCCGGTATCGGCTAAAATCCATCCTTTCACCTCGCATGTCCTGAAAACACCCATGACCGTACGCACCCGCTTCGCCCCCAGTCCCACCGGTTTCCTGCACATCGGCGGCGCGCGCACCGCACTGTATTGCTGGCTGGAGTCGCGTCGCCGCGGCGGCGAGTTCATCCTGCGCATCGAGGATACCGATCGGGAGCGCTCCACCGGCGAGGCGGTGCAGGCGATCCTGGACGCGATGCACTGGCTCGACCTCGACGCCGACGAGGGTCCGTTCTACCAGACCAGCCGGCTGCAACGATACAGGCAGGTTGCCGACGAGCTGGTTGCCGCCGGCAAGGCGTATTACGCCTACGAGAGCAAGGACGAGATCGAGGCGATGCGCGAAGCCGCCATGGCGGCGGGTGAGAAGCCGCGCTACAACGGCTACTACCGTGATCGAAAAGAACCCTGTCGCGACGATCCCAACCGGGTGACCCGTTTTCGCAACCCGACCGAAGGCTCGGTGGTGTTCGAGGACAAGGTCAAGGGGCGCATCGAGATCGCCAACAGCGAGCTGGACGACCTGGTGATCTTCCGCTCCGACGGTTGGCCGACCTACAACTTCGCCGTGGTGGTCGACGACATCGACATGGGCATCACCGAGGTGATCCGCGGCGACGACCACGTCAACAACACCCCGCGGCAGATCAACATCTACAAGGCGCTCGGCGCGACGGTGCCGGAGTTTGCGCACCTGCCGATGATCCTGGACAAGGAAGGCAAGAAGTTGTCCAAGCGCACCAGTGCGGTCAGCGTGATGGATTACCGTGCCGATGGCTTCCTGCCCCACGCGATCCTCAACTACCTGGTGCGGCTGGGCTGGTCGCACGGCGACCAGGAGATCTTCTCGCGCGAGCAGATGATCGCCCTGTTCGACATCGCCGACTGCAACAAGGCCGCCTCGCGCTTCGATACCGAGAAGCTGGCCTGGCTCAACCAGCACTACCTGAAGACCGACGATCCGCAGTCGCTGGCCGCCGAATTCGAGTGGCACCTGCAGCGTGCAGGTATCGACCTGGCAAGCGGCCCGGCGCCGATCGAGGTGATCGTGGCGCTGCGCGAGCGCGTGCACACGCTGAAGGAAATGGTCGAACGCGCAAAGATCTGGTACGGCCCGATTCTTGAATGGGACGACAGGGCGGTCGCCAAGCACCTGAAGAATCCCGGTGCCCCGGGGGTGCTGGCGGCGGCGAAGTCGCTGCTGGCCGAATGCGAGTGGAAGCCGGCGCCGATCCACCAGGTCATCGAGCAGGTGGCGGCGCAACTGGAACTGGGCATGGGCAAGATCGCGCAGCCGCTGCGCGTGGCGATGACCGGCACCCAGGTCTCGCCGTCGATCGAGGACACGATCTACCTGGCCGGCCGCGACGAAGCGCTCCGGCGCATCGACGCGGCCCTCGTGCTGACGCAGGGCTGACCTGCAGGCCCATGGCGATGACGTACCGATCACGCCATGGATGATCTGCTGGCCAGGGCGACCCAGGGTGTCGATCTCGATGCCCCGGGCGCGTTCTGGCACGTTTTCTTCAACCTGTTGAATATGATGCCGTGGGCAGCCATGTTCTGGTGGAGCCTGCTGTTTGTCGCCGTCGGCCTGCTGCTCGGCTGGTGGCGTGGCCGGGTGGTCGAAGGCGCCTTGTGGGCCTGGGTGCTGGGACCGATCGGATGGGTCGTGATCCTGTGCAAGCCCAGGCGCAAGCCTTCCGCAAAGCCGCCGCCGTTGCCGCACTGAGGAATTGCAGGGCGGATGTATGATCGATTTCGAGGTGAAAACATTGAGCCACGACGGCGCCGACAACCAGCACACGCATCATTCGCACCATCATCATGATGCGAAGGGTTTCGTGCGCGCGGTCGAGCATGCCAGCAAGGAGCGCGGCCTGCGCCTGACCCCACTGCGCAAGGAAGTGCTGCAACTTGTCGCGGCGGCAGGCAAGCCGGTGAAGGCCTACGACCTGCTGGACCAGTTGCGCGAGCAGCATGGCAACGCCGCACCGCCCACGGTGTACCGGGCACTCGACTTCCTGCTGGAGAACGGCTTCATCCACAAGCTGGAGTCGATCAACGCGTTCGTCTCCTGCCATCACCCGGCCGAGGCGCACCAGGTGCCCTTCCTGATCTGCGACACCTGCGCCAGCGCGCAGGAAGTCTGCGACGAGCGGGTGGCCGAGCTGATCGAGGCGCAGGCCCGCGCGCTGGGCTTTCGACCGCAGGCGCAGACGCTGGAGGTCCATGGCACCTGCAAGAACTGTCGCAAGGGCTGAACCCGGTCAGCCCGGGTCATGGCGGCAATGACTGTTATAATGTAACATGATCGCCCAGGCATCAGGATCGCCACTCCGGCGAGGCCAGGCAGGCAGATGGAATCCGACCAATCCCGCAGATGGCAAATGGCTGACCGCATCGGTGCGACCGCGTCGTTCCTGTGCGCGATCCACTGCGCCTTGCTGCCGTTCGTGCTGGCGGCCCTGCCGTTGGTGGGGCTGGAGTTCCTGGCCGACCACCGCTTCGAGCGGGGCTTCGTGATGTTCGCCTGCGCGCTGGCCCTGATCGCGCTGATTCGAGGCTTCCGGCGCCACCAGCAGCCGCTGCCGTTGTTGCTGGCGATCCCCGGGCTCGCCTTGCTGCTGCTCGGCGTCACCTTCGCCGAGAACTACTCGATCATCCTGCACAGCGTGCTGGTGACCTGCGGTGGCCTGTTGCTGGCCGGTGCGCACTTCGTCAACCTGCGCCGCGACCGCCAGGCGGGTGCAGTTCACGTGCATGGGCCGCAGTGCGCCCACTGAGCGCGGCTTGCCGGACGGCCGGCATGTGCCGTACCCGCGGCGGTCGTGGTGATTGTGTAACGGCAGCACCCGTTCCTAGCATGCGCGCATGAGTTCGCCGCACGAGCACCACCAGCCCCATCACGAGCATGCGCACGACCACGCGCATGGTGGCGACCCGCTGAGCCGTCGGCACAAGTTGCTGCTGGCCTTCGTGCTGACCGTCCTGGTCATGCTGGCCGAGGCCGGTGGCGGTATCTGGTCCGGCTCGCTGGCGTTGCTGGCCGATGCCGGGCACATGATGGTCGATGCGCTGGCCTTGTTGCTGGCGGTGGTCGGCGCGGCGATGGCGGCCCGGCCGGCCGATGCGCGGCGCAGCTATGGCTACGGGCGGATGGAGGTGCTGGTCGGCTTCGTCAACGCCTTGAGCCAGTTCGTGCTGGTCGGCTGGATCGTCTACGAAGCGGTCACCCGCCTGCTGCATCCGGGCCCGATCCTGTCCGGCGTGATGCTGGTGGTGGCACTCGTCGGCCTGCTGGTCAACGCGCTGGTGCTGCGCACGCTGCACGGTCATGCGCATGACGACGTCAACATGGCCGGTGCCAGCCTGCATGTGCTGGGCGACCTGCTGGGCTCGCTGGCGGCGGTGCTCGCCGCGCTGGCGATACGCTGGTTCGGCTGGCTGTGGGCGGATCCGCTGCTGTCGCTGCTGGTGTCGCTGCTGATCCTCGGCAATGCC
>DATNGL010000152.1:0-3160 GCA_035605895.1 Rhodanobacter sp. | reverse complement strand
CAGCGCCTGGCCATTGACCAGTTGCGCGCGCAGCCGCGACAGCTCGCCTTCGCTGGCCTTGGGATGAACCTCGTAAAGCAGCTCGGCGATGATCGCGCCGAGCAGGGCGTCGCCCAGGAACTCCAGTCGCTCGTTGTTCGGACGGCCGGCGCTGCGATGGGTGAGCGCGAGCTCCGCCAGCGCCGGGTCGCGGAAACGATGCCGCAGCTTCAAGGCTTACTGACCGACGTTGCCCTGCAGTTGCACGCTCTTGCTGAAGTGCAGCAGGAAGTCGATGTTGTACATGAACGGGATTTGCTTGTCATAGGTGACATTCAGATTGCTGGCACCGCCGGAGTCACGCGTGATCGTGATGTCGGACGGCTTGATGGTGGAGTCGTCCACATACTGGAAGCCCAGCTTGAACATCAGGTTGCGGCGGATCTCGTCCAGCGACTTGCCGTTGGTGCCCTCGGTGGCGATCTGGTTCATCGCCTTGGTCACGCCCATGTACTCGGAGTACGAAGGCAACAACTTCATGGCCATGTAGGCGAAAAAGCCCACGATCACGATGATGATCAACATCCCGATCAGAGTGATGCCCGACTGCTTCGATTTCATAGTCCCCTCGCTATGCCGACGGTGCGGCCTGTCGATCTGTGGATGCCCCGGATATCGCCGGAGCCGGTCCGACGTCGGGCGGGCCGGAGCCCGGTTCGCTGATTATGCCTGCGGATTCTCGCACTTGTTGGCCGCATGTTGGGGCCGGCGCGCACGATTGCGTCACGTTTCGGTCGCCGGCAGTTACCCGCCGCGGCCCATCAATGGATGACGGTGCCGATACGCGAGAAATCCACGCCACCGGTACCCCAGCCTTTCCAGCTCATCCAGATCAGGAAGGCCTTGCCGGCCAGGTTTTTCTCCGGCAGGCAGCCCCACCAGCGGCTGTCTTCGCTGTTTTCGCGGTCATCGCCCATTACCAGGTAGCAATGCTGCGGCACCACCGACGGCATGGCCGGGTTGGGCACCGGCGGCGTAGGCATGCGATCGGGCATGCGCGCAACCAGGTGGGTGACCTTGCCCAGGTGCTCCTTCCAGATCGTGGCACCGTAGGCCAGCAGTTCCTCGTCGGCCGGCCGGGCGTGGTTGCCCGCGAACGGGCCGATCTCGTCGGCGGTGACGGGCTTGCCGTTGATCACGATCTCGCTGTCGTGCACCTGGATCGTGTCGCCCGGCAGACCGATCACCCGCTTGATCCAGTTCTGGTTCGGCACCGGGGTGCTGCAGTCGGCGTTACCGCCATGCACCACCGTTCCGTCGTCCCGATGACAGGTAAAGCCGGGCCAGCGGAACACCACCACGTCGCCGCGCCTGGGCTCGCCCAGGTCGAGGAACTTGGTGTTGAACGCCGGCAGGCGCAGGCCGTAGGCAAACTTGTTGACCAGGATGAAATCGCCGACGTCCAGCGTGGGCATCATCGAACCGGAGGGAATCCGGAACGGTTCGGCCACGAATGAACGCAGCAGCAGCACCACCAGCACCACCGGAAACAGCGAGCGCGCCCAATCCACCGGCACCGGGTCGCGGTACTCCTCCCCGGCCGCGTCCAGGCGCGCCTTGCGCTTCTTGTAGAGGAACAGCCGATCCAGGCCCCACACCACGCCGAAAAGCACGGTAAGGCCAAGCAGAATCGCCGCGAAATCAAATTCCATGTATTGCTCCCGAAATCGGGGAACAGGAAACAGGGAACGGGGAACAAATGCAAGGCAGCCCGAGCTGCTCTATCCGTTCCCTGTTTCCTGGTTGCCCGTTCCCGCTACTTGTCCACTCTGAGCACGGCAAGGAAGGCTTCCTGCGGAATCTCCACCCGGCCGACCTGCTTCATGCGCTTCTTGCCTTCCTTCTGCTTCTCCAGCAATTTCTTCTTGCGGCTGACGTCGCCGCCATAGCACTTGGCCAGAACATTCTTGCGCAGGGCTTTCACGGTCGAGCGCGCGATGATCTGTGCACCCACGGCTGCCTGGATCGCCACATCGAATTGCTGGCGCGGGATCAGATCCTTCATCCGCTCGACCAGTTCACGGCCCTTTCGATCGGCGTGGCTGCGATGCAGGATCAGGCTGAGCGCATCGACGCGTTCGCCGTTGATCAGCACATCGGTGCGCACGAACGGACCCGCCTCGAAGCGATCGAAGTGATAATCCATCGAGGCGTAGCCGCGCGAGACGGATTTGAGCCGATCGAAGAAATCCATCACCACTTCGGCCAGCGGCATCTCGTAGCTGATCTGCACCTGGGTCGCCAGGTACTGGATCGAGCGCTGCACGCCGCGCTTCTCCTCGCACAGGGTGATCACGTTGCCGATGTATTCCGGTGGGGTGAGGATGTTGGCGACGATGATCGGCTCGCGGATTTCCTGCACCAGGCTGGAGTTGGTCGGCAGCTTGGCCGGGTTGTCCAGCATCAGGATCGAACCGTCGGTCTTGAGCACCTCGTACACCACGGTCGGCGCGGTGGTGATCAGGTTCAGATCGTATTCGCGCTCCAGCCGCTCCTGCACGATCTCCATGTGCAGCATGCCGAGGAAGCCGCAGCGGAAACCGAAGCCCATCGCCTCGGAGGATTCCGGCTCGAAGAACAGCGCCGCGTCGTTGAGGCGCAACTTGTCCAGCGCCTCGCGCATCGCCGGATAGTCATCCGAGGACACCGGAAACAGGCCGGCAAACACGCGCGGCTGCATGGTCTGGAAACCCGGCAGCGGCTTGTCGGCCGGCTTGCCGGCATGGGTCAGCGTGTCGCCGACCGGCGCGCCGTGCACGTCCTTGATCGAGGCGTTGATCCAGCCCACCTCGCCGGCGCCGAGCTTGTCGAGCTTCTTGCGCTTGGGCGTGAACACGCCGACGTCGTCCACCTCGTGCGTGCGTCCGGTGGACATCACCAGCAGCTTGTCGCCGGGCTTGATTTCGCCCTGCATCACGCGCACCAGCGATACCACGCCGAGGTAGTTGTCGAACCAGGAGTCTATGATCAGCGCCTGCAGCCGGTCGGTGTCGCGCGGCTTCGGCGGCGGGATGCGCGCGACGATCGCCTCCAGCACGTCGACCACGTTGAGCCCGGTCTTGGCGCTGATCGCCACCGCGTCGGTGGCGTCCACGCCGATCACCGCCTCGATCTCGCCCTT
>DATNGL010000151.1:0-5394 GCA_035605895.1 Rhodanobacter sp. | reverse complement strand
ATGAAGGCAGCTTTGATCACCGGCATCACCGGGCAGGACGGTGCCTATCTGGCAGAGCTTCTGCTGCACAAGGGATACCGCGTGGTGGGCGCGTATCGCCGTACCAGCTCGACCAACTTCTGGCGCATCGAGGAGCTCGGCATCCGCGAACATCCGCAGCTCGATCTGGTCGAGTTCGACCTTACCGACATGGGTGCGGCCATCCGCCTGCTGCAGAAATACCAGGTCGGCGAGGTGTACAACCTTGCTGCACAGAGTTTCGTCGGCGTGTCGTTCGACCAGCCGGTGACGACGGCGCAGATCACCGGGGTAGGCGCCTTGCACCTGCTTGAGGCGATCCGCGTGGTGGATCCCTCGATCCGTTTCTACCAGGCCTCGACCTCCGAGATGTTCGGCAAGGTGCAGACAGTGCCGCAAAACGAAGAGACGCCGTTCCATCCGCGCAGCCCGTATGGCGTGGCGAAGCTGTACGCGCACTGGATCACGGTGAACTATCGCGAATCGTATGGCCTGTTCGGCGCCAGCGGCATCCTGTTCAACCACGAGTCGCCGCTGCGCGGGCGCGAGTTCGTCACCCGCAAGATCACTGACGGAGTGGCGAAGATCAAGCTTGGCAAGATGGATGTGCTGGAGCTGGGGAACCTGGATGCAAGGCGCGACTGGGGCTTCGCCCGGGAATACGTCGACGGCATGTGGCGCATGCTGCAGGCGGACGTTGCGGAGACCTATGTGCTGGCCGCCGGTCGTACGGAAAGCGTGCGCAATTTCGCCGCGCAAGCCTTCGCGGCGGCGGATATCGAGCTCGCCTGGCATGGTACCGAAGCCGATGAGCATGCAGTGGACAAGCGCAGCGGCAAGACCCTGGTGCGCATCAATCCACGCTTCTTCAGGCCCGCCGAAGTCGATCTGCTGATCGGCGACGCGAGCAAGGCGCGCGCCTTGCTCGGCTGGCACACGGAGACGTCGCTGGAGGATTTGTGCCGGATGATGGTCGAGGCGGACCTGCGCAGGAACGAGCATGGCAGTTCCTTCTGAACCCACGCCGCGGCGGGTGCTGGTCACCGGCCTCGATGGCTTCACCGGCCGTTACGTGGCGGCGGAACTCGAACGCGCCGGCTACCAGGCATGCGGCTTGTCCCGCGCGGATGAAGCAGCAGGAAGCGGGCACGTCGATCTGCTGGATGCGGCTGCGACACGTGCGGCAGTGGCGAGGATCAGCCCGCAGGCGGTGATCCATCTGGCGGCGATCGCTTTCGTTGCGCATGACGACGTGGATGCGCTGTACCGGACCAATATCCTCGGCACGCGCCACCTGCTTGCGGCGCTGGCCGATCTGCCGGAGCCGCCGGCGAGCGTGGTGCTGGCCAGCAGCGCCAATGTCTACGGCAATGCCGCCGGCCAGGTCGGTCCGCTGGACGAACGCGCGCCGCTGGCGCCGGCCAATGACTATGCGGTCAGCAAACTGGCGATGGAGTACATGGCGCGCACCTGGAGCGGGCGCCTGCCCCTGGTGTTCAGTCGTCCGTTCAATTACACCGGGGTGGGCCAGGACGAGCGCTTCCTGATCCCCAAGATCGTCGCCCACTTCCGTCGTCGCGAGCGGCGCATCGAGCTGGGCAACCTCGATGTCTGGCGCGAGTTCATGGATGTGCGCACGGTCGCCTGGGTGTATCGCCGGCTGCTCGAAACCCGCGACGAGGCCGACACCTTCAACATCTGTTCGGGCCATGGCCATTCGCTGCGCGAGGTACTGGCGATGATGGCGGAAATCGCCGGCTATGCGATCGAGGTCGGCATCAACCCGGCCTTCGTGCGCGAAAACGAGGTGCGGCGCCTCACCGGCGATCCCGCCCGACTGCAGGCGCGCATCGGTGCCCTGCCGCCGCACACGCTCATGGAGACGCTGCGCTGGATGTACCAGGCTGCGTGACCGGCCCGTGGCGGCTGATCTCCGCCCTGGCATCGAGCCAGCTGCAGCCGACGAAATTTTCCTGGCGGACGTTCACCACGTGGAACATCAGCGCGTTGTCGCGCCATTCGTAGTTCTTGTCGATGTGCGAGTCCTCGCGTGACAGCGACAGCGACACGGAATAACTGCCCTTGCCCAGCCTGGCCGGGAAACTGAAGCAGTATTCGATCTCCTCGCCGGCATCGAGATGCTCCAGCGGCTGGTCCAGCCGATGCGTGTTGATCCCGTAAATGCAGTGACCGAGGCGATCGGTGATCATGAAGCCAAGAACCAGACGCGGTATCGACGTGCGGGTTCTCACGGTGACCATCAGCCGCACCGGCTGGCCCACTTCCACGCTGTCGGCGAGCCGGCCCTGCTCGTCCAGCAGCTTCACGTCGACGACATAGGCCTCGCCGGTGCCGGAGATGGTGGCGACGCGACCGTCGGGGAGCGCCGTTTGCCGGATCGCCTGGTGGTCGCGTTCGGCCATCAGCGCGTTGTAATAGTCCAGCACCTCGACCGGCAGCCCCTGCATGCGGATGCGGCCGGCGTCCATCAGGATCGCGCGGTCGCAGACGGTCTGGATCGCGTAGCGGTCATGCGACACGATCAGCAAGGTGGTGCCCTCGCGCCGGAAGGTCCGGATGCGTTCGAAGCTCTTGTGCTGGAAGTAGGAGTCGCCAACCGAAAGCGCCTCGTCCACGATCAGTACATCCGGCCGTCGCGCGGTGGCGACGCTGAAGGCCAGCCGCATCTGCATGCCGCTGGAGTAGGTGCGCACCGGTCGGTCGATGTACTCGCCGATCTCGGCGAAAGCTTCGATCTCCGGCATCAGCTGCAGGATTTCCTCGACCGAGAGGCCGAGCAGTTGCCCGCCCATCACCGCGTTCTGCCGACCCGTGAAATCGGCATGAAAGCCCATGCCCAGTTCCAGCATCGCCGCGATCCGGCCATGCACGGCGATTTCGCCGCAGCTGGGCCGCACCGTGCCGGCGAGGATTTTCAGCAAGGTGCTCTTGCCGGCACCGTTGGCTCCCACGATGCCGACCGCTTCGCCTTCCCTGAGGTGGAAACCCACGTCCCTGAGTACCCAGTGTTCGACATGGCGCGGCTTTGCCGTCGGCATGATCCATTCGGCCAGACGCGACCATTGGCTGGGGTACTGCTTGTAAGCCTTGCCCAGGCCGTTGACCCGAATATCGCCCATCAGAGTTCGTCCACGATTTCGCCCGCGCGTCGGCGGAACAACAGGAACGCAGCCAGGCACAGGCCAACGCTGAGTACGGCCACTGGCCAGATCGACTGCCAGTCCGGTGGCAGGCGGTAGGCAAAAATCTGCTGGTAGGCATGCGCCAGCGGCGTCATCGGGTTGAGCCTGATCCAGGATCGGACCGATTTCGGCAAGGTCTCCATCGAGTAAACGATCGGGGTGAACCAGAACCAGAACTGCAGCAGGACATTCACGAACTGCCCGACGTCGCGAAAGAACACGTTCAGCACGCCGGCGATGATCCCCAGGCCGGTCGCGAATGCGACCTGTATCGCCAGCAGCGGCAGCGCGTACAGCACCACCCAGCCGGGAAAGCTGTGCGTGACCAGCAGAAAGGCGATGAAGATCGAGAACGTGATCGAGAAGTTCACCAGCGCGTTGATCACGGTGATCGCCGGCAGGCAGATGCGTGGGAAGTTCAGCTTCTTGATCATGTTTCCGTTGTCGAGAAACACCGTCTGACCGCGTTGGAGAATCTCGCCGAACAGGCCCCAGGTCAGCAGGCCCGCACACAGGTAGATGCTGTACGCGTAAGGCCCGTCCATGCCGGCAAGACGCATGCGCATCAGTTCGGAGAACACCACGGTGTAGACCGTGATCATCGCCAGCGGCTGCAGCACGGTCCAGGCCGCGCCCAGCAGCGAATTGCGATAGCGGGACTGGAATTCGCGCTTGACGCTGCCAAGGATGAATCCGCGGTAGCTCCACAGGGCGCGGGCAATGCCGATGCTCATGCGATGACTTTCCCCATGACCTGGTGACACGATGGTCGTGCGCTGCGGAGCAGGCATTCCGGCATCACGGCTTGCTCGCGATGATGATCTGGCTCTTCGGCATGAAAGCATCCAACTGCTGCTTCAGCTCATGCCCGCGGGGCAGCTTGAGAACGCCTTCCCATGCCTCCGTCCAGTGGTCCAGCACCGGGTGGCTGGGATTGGAGAGGTCCACTTCGCATGCCCAATACAGGGCCCACCAGACCGACCAGAAGAACCCGTGCTGGGTCTGTTCCTCGATGATCAGGCCGCTGCGGGTGACCATTTGCGCAAACTGCTGCCGGTCGATGATGCGGATGTGGTTCGGCCGTTTGAAGTACTGGGGCGGCGCCACATGCCGCTGCATGTTTTCGCTGAGCGAACCCGGCACGCTCAGCAGGTAGCGGGCGCCGGGTTTGCCGATGCGAAACAGTTCGGCGAGCAGTTCGTCCGGTTCCTCCACGTGCTCCAGCACCTCGGTGCAGATCACCCGCGTCGCCGTTGCGTCCGCCAGCGGCAGCGGGTTGGCGTCGCTGAGATGGGTCGTGCACAGCTCCGGGTCGATCTGCGCGATCCTGGCTTTCACCACGGCCAGTACCTTCGGGTCGATATCGACGGCGATGACATGCGCGCCGCGTTGTGCGCAGTAGAAACCGTTGCCACTGTCGCCACAGCCCACATCGACGACCACATCGCCCGGTCCGACATGGATGCCACGGAACAATTCATCGGCATCGTTCTGGAACCATCCGCTGAGCACGGCGTCCTTGAGGCCCAGGCCATAGCCGCTGCCGGGTCTCATTTCGACATCGGGCCGTGCCGCTGTCGATGGATCGCGGGCGGCTGCAGCGGACTGCGCTTCGGCGGGAGCGTGGTTGGAAGGTGACATGCGGAATCTCGGTAACGGGTTGCCGGGGAAAGATTGTCCTCTGCCCGGTGGTCATGATGCGCGGCTGCGCGGCACGTTTACGGCCCCTCGCAGGCCGGGCCGGGCGAGGGTAGCAAGGCCGGCGTATCGGCAGGTAGCCACCGGTCCTTCCAGCGCCGCTCGAAACCACCGGCCCAACGCCGGCCACGCTCGCGTAGCGGCTGCTCGAGGTGACGATAGTTCAGGCCGGCCTGCAGCACGATCAGCCCGATCGCCAGCGCGGCCAGCAGCCACGCTGGCAGGGGCGCAGGGGTACCAAGCCGGAAACCCAGCTCATGCAACAGGAAGTACACCGGGATGTGGATCAGGTGGATCGCATACGAGCGAACGCCAACCCATACCAGCACACGCCTGAAATAACCCTCGGGCAGAAGATAGTCGTTGTCGTATGACGCGAGCCACACCAGGATGGCGGCAACCGCGGCGATGGCGTTGATGCGGAAACGCCAGGGTTGCAGCTCGCCCGAAGCCAGACACGCCAGCAGCAGGCACT
>DATNGL010000150.1:0-9737 GCA_035605895.1 Rhodanobacter sp. | reverse complement strand
GAGAGGCTGTTTGACTCACAGCCTCTCAGGCGAGCAACAAGGGCTTGTCCGCACTGAGCCAGGTGCTGGCCGGCTGCGGCGTGGCGAACAGGAAACCCTGTCCGTAGCGGCAACCCACGCGCCGCAGGGCCTGGCGCTGGGAATCCTGCTCGATGCCCTCGGCAATCACCTTCATGTGCAGTGAATCGGCCAGTACCTGGATCGCGCGAACCAGCGCCAGGCCCTGGGTTTCGCCATCATCCAGCGGAAGCTCGGTGATGAACGAGCGATCGATTTTCAGGCTCTCGAACGGGTACTGGTGCAGGTAGCTGAGCGAGGAATAGCCGGTGCCGAAGTCGTCCAGCGAGATGCCGACACCCTGGTTGCGCAGGTTCTGCAGCATCTGCTTGACCTGGGTCGGGTTCTCCAGCAGCGCATGTTCGGTGACTTCGATGTGGATGCAGTGGGTGGGTACGGCGTATTGATCCAGCAAGGCGAGCAGGCGCTGATCGAGATCGACCGATCGGAAGTGCCGGCCGGATACGTTGATGCTGATGAATCCTTCGGTTCCGATCAGGCGCACGGCCTGGATGCACACCTGCTCGAAGATCTGCCAGTCGATCGCCTCGGCGCAGCCGCACTCCTCCGCGATCAGCAGGAAATCATGCGGCGACAGCAACCCGCGCTCGGGATGGTGCCAGCGCAACAGCGCCTCGTAACCGATCACGCGACCGTCGGCCAGCTCGACGATCGGCTGGTAGTAGGGCTCGAATTCGTTGCGACTGAGCGCGTGGCGCAGGTCGCTCTCCATGTCCAGCAGCGACAGCGCTTCGCGGCGCAGGCGATCGTCGAACATCGCCGCGCGATGGCGACCGCCGTCCTTGGCGTTGTACATCGCCGCATCGGCGTCGCGCAGCAACTCCTCCGGCTGGCGGTAATGCGGCGCCGACAGCGCGATGCCGATCGAGGCGGAGGTGAATATCTCCTTGGTGCCGAGCCGGAACGGCGTCTGCAATTCGCTGATGATGCGCTCGGCGATCAGCGAGGCCTTGCCGGTATTGGCGATGCCTTCCAGCAGCACCGCAAATTCGTCGCCGCCCAGGCGCGCGACCACGTCACGGGTCTTCAGGCAGGCGCGGATGCGGCCGCCGACCTGGAACAGCAGGTCGTCGCCGACCAGGTGGCCGACCGAGTCGTTGATGACCTTGAAACGATCAAGGTCGATGAACAGCACGGCGAACTGCTCGTTCGGGTTGGTGCCGTAGCGCTGCATCGCCTGTTCCAGCCGCTGCAGGAGCAGGGTGCGGTTGGGCAACCCGGTAAGCGAATCGTGCAGGGTCTCGTACTTCAGTCGACGCTCCACCCGCTCGCGTTCGGCGATCTGTTCGCGGAGGTCGCGGTTGGCCAGCGCAAGCGCGCGAGTGCGTTCGGTGACGCGGCGCTCCAGGCTCGCGTTGGCCTGCTTGAGCGAGGTGGCCGTTTGCTTGCGCTGCAACGCATTGGCGATGTGGTAGCTGACGAAGGTCAGCAGCTCCTGGTCGCGTTCGTTGTAGGTGTGTTCCGGCGAGTAGCTTTGCAGGGCAAGCACGCCCATCGCCCTGTCACCCCAGATCAGCGGGACGCCGAGCCAGCACACCGAACGCGTGCCGAAATGGGATATTTCGCCCAGGACATGCAGCTTTTCGATTTCCGCCGGCGTCGCCAGCAACGGCTTGGCGTGGCGCAACACGTACTCGGTGGCGCCACGACCATGTGCGCGTGCCGGTCGCACGCTGTCGACCTCGTCCACCGAGTAGGGAAAGCTCAGCTGGTCGTTTTCCTCGTCGACCAGCGCGATGTAGAAGTTGCGCGCGTACAGCAGGCCGCTGATCACCTGGTGCACGGCGGCGTAGAACTTGTCCAGGCTGTCGGACGTGCTGGCCAGTTCGGCAATCCGGAACAACGCCGCCTGCAGGCGTTCGCCGCGCTGGCGTTGCAACACCTGCTGGCGCAGCACCCGGTTGGCCTCGCGCAGCGCCGCGGTGCGATCGGTCACCCGGCGTCCCAGCTCCAGGTGCGCCTCGCGCCGCTCCAGCGCGGTTTGCACGTGCTGAGCCACATAATTGAGAAGCTCGAGGTCGTGCCGGGAGTAATGCGTGTCGGTGCGGTAACTCTGTACGACGATACCGCCCACGACGCGTCCGTCGCGCAGCATCGGAACCCCGAGCCAGTGCTCGCAACGTGGGCCGAACAGCACGAAGCGATCACCACGCTGTTGTCGCAATTCATCGATCGAGCCCATCATCGGCTGGCCGTCCTGCAGCAGATTCCAGGTCAGGCTGTGCAGCATGTCCTGCAGCGGCATGGCCTGGTTAAGCGCGGGCACGTCGGTATCGACGATGTCGACGTAGTACGGAAACCTGACGGTCCCGGTCGCGGCCTCGTACAGCACGATGTAGAAATTTTCCGCATACATCAGGCTGCTGACGATCGCATGCAGCGAGCGCATCATCTGCGGCATGTCATGTTCGGCACTGGCCTGGTCGGCGATGGCGTACAGCGCGCGTTGCAGCCGTTCGGCCAGGGCCAGTCGTGAGATCGCTTCGTACAGGCGACTGGTCTCGGCCAACTGGGCCAGGCGGATGTCGGCCAGGCGTCCCATCCATTGCAGCGATTCGCGCGTCGAGCCCGACAAGGGCAGATCGGTCAGTTCAAGCGACAACGTGCGGGTGGATAGCGGGTCTTCGGCCAGGTCGAGCCAAGGTTCGGCCGGATTGACCGCGGTGTCATCGTGATGTCGCCAGCACAGCCGTCCGTGCGCGCTCAGATGGCTCAGCATGAGCTCGCAAATTTCCATTACGCTGGCGGCGTCCGCGGCCTCGAACAATCGTTCGACGGTGTCGTCAAGGCCCGCAAGATCCCGCGCCGCCCGCGGCGGCTGGGATGAGCGGATCGTCGGCGTGGCGTTCATGGGCGGCGGTCAGTTCCGGAACAATTCCGACGGGATCGAGGTCAGACGGCTTTTATACAGGGTAAAGCGGCGCCCTTGCCAGCCGGATCATAATGGGAACCGGGCCGGCCCGGACCTGTCAGGAAGTGAAACAGGCCTGCGTGAATTTGTGCGTTGGCGCGGGTTTTGGGCTGTTAGCAAAACGTAAAATGAAGTACACTCGGTACCAGGAAGTCCCACCTCATCGTGTGATCGCTGAAACCCTCATGCGCCGCCTGTATGCCCTGCTGCTGATTGCCCTGTTGCCGTTCGCCGCGGCAGGCCAGTCCGTGAGCGGCGACAGCGCCCAGGCTGAGCACTTGCTGGCGCAGCCGCGGGCGGTGGGTGCGACGGATTCCGGCATGAGCGTGCCGTTGTGGCGCGGCAAGGGCAATCGCATGCTGGTGCTCAAGGCCGACAGTGGCGATGCGGGCGACCCGATGTCGCTCCTGAAAGCACCCTTGGCCATGCACCCGGGCGATGCCGGCAGCATGGTCCGGACGGGCCTGCAATATGGCGTGGGTCCGCTCACGGCGCACGCCGAAGTCAGTGAGCACTCATGGCTCAATCAGAATTCCAGGGTGTTTGGCAGTGAAGTGGGTGCCACCTACAACGCCGGCGATTACAGCGTCGGCCTGAGTGTCGGTGCCACCAGCACGCCGCATCACGATGTGGTTTTGCCGCGCGTGCTGCCAGGTGCCGTGCCGGGGGTTGATGGCCTGTCCGCTTTCGACAGCAGCAATCAACTCAATGCACGTGGCCGGCTGGCACTTGGCAACAAGAGCGGCATCGACCTTGGTGCCAGCGTCGGTCGCATTTATCTGTTGCCGGGCAACCTGCTTGGCGTCAACGCGCTTGACCAGAAGGTATTGAGCTTCGGCGTCGACCATGGCCCCCTGAGCGGCATGGTGACGGGTCGAACCATGCAGCCCGAGGCTGGCATTCCGGGTGGTCTGAATGCCGACAGGCGCTGGAACAGCATCGACCTGGGCGTGACCTGGCGGCTGCCGTGGCGGGGCTCGCTCAGCGTTGGTGCGCAAAACCTGTGGTCGTCCGGCACGCCGGCGAATACCCCGGTCGGTCCGGAGCCGGATCAGTCGCGCACGCCCTACGTGCAGTACCACCAGGATCTCTGAGGCCGCCAGCTTGGTTGCCGGACCCTTGACGCCACCGCCCGTGCGGTGGCGTTTTTGCATCCATTCCCGATGCCGGGATGGATGTTTCGCCTGGCTCAGTCCAGTTTGCGCACGCGCAGGTCACCGCTGAAGGTCTCGATGCGGATCTTGCCGTTGCCACCGCCGAGGTGCGCGTCCAGCGAGCTGCCGGGGCCATGCTCGGGCTTCGTCGGCGTACCGAAATCGCTGCGCAGATCGCCACTGAAACTGCTGGCATGCAGGTTGGCGGAGGTGTCTGCAGGCAGCCTCAGTTGAACATCGCCACTCATGCTGTCGATGTCCATGTTGCCGCCCGCGGTCAGTCCGCCGGCCAGTTGCACGTTGCCCGACACCGTACTCAGCGAGAACTTCTGCCAGGGACCGCCGCCAGCCTGGACGCGGCCGGAAATGGTTTGCAGCCTGGCCTTGCCGCCCAACGCCGGAGCCAGGATCTCGCCGCTCACGGTTTGCAGCGAAGCCTGCTCGGCATGGCCGGAAAACTCGATGCTGCCGCTCACGCTGTCCACGTCCAGCGACGGCGTGCGTGCGTTGATGCGGGCGTTGCCGCTGATGGTATTGATCTTGATGCCGCCGCCAGCGAGGCCGTCGACCACCAGCGGCGCACTGATCACGTCGACGTCCAGCGATGCGGCCCGCGGCACGTGCAGTTCCAGCGTGGTCGGCGCCATCCTGCTGTCGCCGCCGAAATTGAACCAGCCGGAGCCGCCGTTCGACTCGACCTTGATCGTCAGGTGGTCGTTGTCGCCGGTGATCGCCAGCGGCTTGGCGCCTTCGCCCAGTTCGCCGCCGACTTGCACTTCGTTGCGATCCCACGCGACCACGTTGACCGAGCCGGCGATGTTGCTGACGCTGATCCGGGCGTCTGCGCTGGCGGCGTGCTGCAGATGGATCGGCGTACCGGCCAGCGCATCGCTTATGCACAGGCAAAGCAGCAGGGGCAGGTAGCGGGTGGTCTTCATGGTCACTCCTTGATGCTTGATCAGCTGGCACGGTCGGCCAGGTGGCGCAGTTGCGCCTGTTGTTGTTCGGTGCGGCGAAGCAGGCGCTGCAGCCCGGCCGAGTCCGGCGCCTGCCGGATCGCCAGCTCCAGTTCCATGCGCGCGGCGTCCAGCTCGATGGCGGCGCCGGCGAAGCGCGGGTCGGCGGGCTTCCAGTTCGACATTGCCGGCGTGTTGGCGTTGCCGGGCGGTGCCTGCAGCAGTCGCCAACCCAGGCCGCCGGCCACGAGCAGGGAAGCGGCGAGACCGGCGCCCAGCAGCCAGTGCCGCTGGCGAGACGGCAGTGCCTGGACCGGTGTGGCTGCCTGTGCCGCGCCGTCCAGGGCGGCATCGATGGCCGGCCACAGGTCGCGGTTCGGCGCAGCCGGCTGGCGCAATTCCCGCAGTTGCCGGCGCCATTCGAATTCGTTCATGAGCGTTCTCCAAGTGCCTTGCGCAGCAGACTGCGCGCACGATGCAGTTGTGCCTTCGACGTGCCCACCGCCATGCCCAGCTCGTCACCGATGTCCTCGTGCCGCCAGCCTTCGATGTCGTGCAGCACCAGTACGGCGCGGGCGCGGGGCGGCAATTGGCTGATCGCCTGCTCGAGTTCCCCGCGTTCGGCGGCGCAGAATGGCGTTTCGCCGGGATCCGGCAACAGTTCGTTGTCGCGCACGCTGACCGGATCGGCACCGCGGGCGCGGATGTCCATCAGGGCCACATTGACCGCCAGCCGGTACAGCCAGGTGCCGAAGGCGCTTTCGTGACGGAACCCCGGCAATTTCTGCCAGGCGCGGATGAATGCCTCCTGGGTGAGGTCTTCGGCGCGGGCGTGGTCGTAGCCGGCGAGCCGCTGCAGCGCGCCATAGACGCGGCCCACGTGCAGCGTGTACAGCCGCTGGAACGCGTGGCGGTCGCCGGCGGCTGCGGCACGCACATCGTCGCTGTCATGCGCGGCTGTCGGGACAGGCGGCATCGGACTTCCGGAGGCGGGGCAGGCAGCAATCATCTTGCCAGCTTGGATGCGGCGTTGCGCGAAAGGGTTTGAAGCGGAGGGTGCCGTGGCATCACGGGCAGGTTCGACGTGCCTGCCCGTGATGCGTGCCTCAGGAGGCGGTGGCGGCGCGAGGCGATGACCGTGCGTCGTCTTTCCGCAACGCCTGGACCACGCGCTGCTGTTCGCGGCGCAGGCGTTCGGGCAGGCGCGGAGCGAAGCTTTCGAGATAGTCGCCGATGGCATTCAGCTCGGCCTGCCAGCCTGCATGGTCGACGTCGAGCAACTCGTCGAGGCGGGCGCGATCGAGCTTGAGTCCGTCCAGCTTCAGCTCACCTTCTGCGGGCAGGATGCCGATCGGGGTTTCCACGCCGCTGGCACGACCCTCGGCGCGGTCGATCATCCATTCCAGCACGCGCAGGTTGTCGCCGAAGCCAGGCCACAGGAACTTGCCGTCGGCACCCTTGCGGAACCAGTTGACGTGGAAGATCTTCGGCAGCTTCGCGCCGGCTTGGTCGAACGACAGCCAGTGCGCGAAATAGTCGCCGTAGTGATAGCCGCAGAACGGCTTCATCGCCATCGAGTCGCGGCGCAGCACGCCGACCGCGCCAGTGGCGGCGGCGGTGGTTTCCGAGCCCATCGCGGCGCCCATCAGCACGCCGTGGCTCCAGTCGCGCGCTTCCATCACCAGCGGCAGCAGGGAGGGGCGGCGGCCGCCGAACACGATCGCGCTGATCGGCACGCCCTGCGCGGCTTCGGCCATTTCCGACCAGGTCGGGCACTGCCTGGCGCTGACCGTGAAGCGCGAGTTCGGATGCGCGGCCGGGCCGTTCGCCGAGTCGTACGGGCGCCCCTGCCAGTCGGTGACCGGCGTGCCGGGCAGGCCTTCCCACCACGGCTGGTTGTCGGCGGTGACGGCGACGTTGGTGAAGATGGTGTCGTGCGAGATGCTCTTCAGCGCGTTCGGGTTGGTGTTGTCGCTGGTGCCCGGCGCCACGCCGAAGAAGCCGGCCTCCGGGTTGATCGCGTACAGCCGTCCATCCGCGCCGGGGCGCATCCAGCAGATGTCGTCGCCGACCGTCCACACCTTCCAGCCATCGCGCAGATAGCCTTCCGGCGGAATCAGCATCGACAGGTTGGTCTTGCCGCAGGCGGACGGGAACGCGGCGGCGATGTAGTGCGTCTCGCCCCGCGGATCCTCGATGCCCACGATCAGCATGTGTTCGGCCAGCCAGCCTTCGTCGCGGGCCTGGTTGCTGGCGATGCGTAGCGCGTGGCATTTCTTGCCCAGCAGCGCATTGCCGCCGTAGCCGGAGCCGTACGACTTGATCGTGAGTTCGGCCGGGAAGTGCATGATCCAGCGGCGCTCCGGATCGAGTTCCCCCTTGGAGTGCAGGCCCTTCACGAACGACCCTTCGCGTTCGATCCGCGCCTGCGCGGCGGCGCCCATGCGGGTCATGATCTTCATGTTGGCCACCACGTACGGGCTGTCGGTGATCTCCACGCCGCAGCGCGACAGCGGCGAGTCGATCGGGCCCATGCAATACGGGATGACATACATGGTGCGGCCTTCCATGCAGCCGTCGAACAGCGCATCGATCTTCGCGTGCGCCTCGACCGGGTCCATCCAGTGGTTGTTCGGACCGGCGTCGTCCCTGTTCGGGTGGCAGACCAGGGTGAGCTGCTCGACCCGGGCCACGTCCTTCGGGTCGGAGCGGTGCAGGTAGCAGCCGGGGTGGGTCAGCTGGTTGAGCTCGATCAGGGTGCCGTCGGCCAGCATCTGCCGCACCAGCGACCGGTATTCGGTGTCCGAGCCATCGCACCAGTGAATCCGCGCAGGGCGCGTCAGCGCCGCCACCTGATCGACCCACTGCGTGAGCGCTTCCAGCTTGCTGGTCATCTTGTCCCTCGAAGGATTGCGAAAAAATGGAACCGGCACGGTAGTTTGCGTGCACTGGTATTGCAAGGCACGACGCAACAAAAACGGCGCCACCAGGCGCCTTCCGGGGGTTGTCGGGGGTTGGGTCAGGCCGGGATCAGGGTCGCGATCATGTGTTCGACGTAGGCCTCGAACTCTTCGTGGTTGATGCGCGGCAGGCCAAGGGTGAAGTTCAGCTGCAGGAAGCCCACGTAGGCCGCGTAGGTCAGCCGCGCCCGGTTCAGCGCCTGTGGCGGCGCCAGGCCGGCCTCGCGATAGGCGGTGGTCAGGAACTCCATCCGCCGCTGCGACACCCGCGCCATCACCGGCACCACCTGGGGATGATCCAGCGCCTTGAGCAGGGCGGCGTAGACACGGTGCGGCTGCAGTTCATGCGCGACGCGCCGGAACAGCTCGGGCAGGCGTTTGCGCGGGTCGGCGATCTGCGCGATCTCGTCGATGATCTCGCGCTCGCCGTACTGTTCCCAGCGTTCCAGCGCCGCATTCAGCAGCGCCTCGCGGGTACGGAAGTGCCAGTAGAAACTGCCCTTGGTGACGCCGAGCTGGCGTGCCAGGGCCTCCACGGCCAGTGCGCCGACGCCTTGTTCCGCGATCAGGCCGAGGGCGGCGACTTCCCAATCCTCCGCCGACAGGCGGGTGCGTTCCGGTTTGCTGCCTACATTCATTTGCGTATGGTAGCCATACGCTGTGTCTTTTGTAATGCAGTGCGTTCCGGCCCGCCACGTCCGGGCCGCGAACGAATCACGGGCATGGTTGACGGCGGCCGGCCAGGCAATCCATACTCAAGCGTATGGTAACCGACAACCTTTCCAGCGCCATCAGCGAACGCTTCCGGGTCGCCGACCTGGATCTCGCCGTGCAGGTGCGCAACCCGACGGGCAATCCCTGCCTGCTGTTCGCGCATGGCTTCGGGCAGACCGGCGGCGCCTGGAACGGTGCGGCGTCGGCGCTGGCCTCGGCGGGTTGTCGCTGCGTGACCTTCGACGCGCGCGGCCATGGCGAAAGCGATCGGGTGGCGCGCGGCGCGGATTCTGCTGGTGGTTATCACATGGACCAGTTCGCCGACGACATGCTGCGGCTGGCTGCCGCGCAGCCGCAGCCGCCGATCCTGGTCGGCGCGTCGATGGGCGGGCTGCTCGGCATGGTGATCGCCGGGGAAATGCGTCCGGCGCCGTTCCGTGCCCTGGTGCTGGTCGACATCACGCCGCGCTGGGAAACCGCCGGGGTCGAACGCATCCTCGGTTTCATGCAGGCGCACCCCGACGGCTTTGCCGATTATGCGGAGGCGGCCGAACAGATCGCCGCCTATCAGCCGCAGCGGCGCGAGCGCAAAAGCGAGCAGCAGTTGCGCCCGCTGCTGCGCAAGGGCAGCGATGGCCGGCTGCGCTGGCACTGGGATCCGGCCCTGCTGGCCGGCGGCATGGTGGACGAAAGCGAGCGCTACCAGCCACGCCTGCTGGCCGCCGCCGCGAAGATCGGGATTCCCGTGTTGCTGCTGTCGGGCGCGCGCAGCGACGTGGTGTCGCGCGCCACCGTCGACGAGTTCCTGCGCCTGGTGCCGCAGGCGCGACACATCGAATTGCCGCAGGCCACGCACATGCTGGCCGGCGACGCCAACGACGCATTTACGCGCGAAGTGATCCACTACGTGCAAGGTCTCGATTCCCCCGCGATGCCGCGACACGCCGGCGCCGTTCAACCGTGA
>DATNGL010000149.1:0-11208 GCA_035605895.1 Rhodanobacter sp. | reverse complement strand
CCTTTTCTTTGCTGCCTCGGTCAGGTCCGCTGCGGGTTTCGCAGGCCTTGCCGGGCGGCGCGCAACATCGTCGCGGTCACCGTCGACAGCGTGGCGGAGCGGATCGACCAGTGCTGCCAGTACAGCGGCACATCCAGCCAGCGACCGGGAGCGATCGCCTTGAGCGTTCCCGCGGCGAACGGTTGCCCGAGCATGCCCTCCGGCGCCATCGCCCAGCCCATGCCAAGCGCCGCGCCTTCCACGAAGGCCGTGGCAGAGGGCAGGTAGTGCATCGGCGGCGCCAGCCGGGCGCGCGTCACGCCATGGATGAAGCGCCATTGCAGCGCGTCCTTGCGGTTGAACACCAGCATCGGCGCCTTGCCCAGCGAGGCGGCATCGACGCCGCGCGCGAAGTGTCGCTCGACGAAGGCGGACGAAGCGACCGGCACGTAGCGCATCACGCCCAGCTTCTGCACGCTGCAGCCCTGCACCGGCCGGGCGAGGGCGGTGACGGCGCCGAGTACCGAGCCATCGCGCAGCAGGTTGGCGGAATGGTCCTGGTCTTCCACCCGCACGTCGAACAGCATCCCGTGCTGCTTGTGCAGGTCCGCCAGCGCGGACACGAACCAGGTGGCGAGCGAATCGGCATTGACGGCGATCGCGACGGAGGCCGGCCCGGTGCTGGCCGGCTCCACGTGGAAGGCTTCCAGCGTTTCGGTTTCCAGCAGCCGCATCTGCTGCACGCTGCGCAACAGCCGCTCGCCGGCGGGCGTGGCAGCGCACGGCGAGCGGCGCAGGATCAGCACCTGGCCCAGGCGATCCTCCAGCGCCTTGATCCGTTGCGAGATCGCCGATGGCGTCAGCGAGAGCCGCCGGGCGGCGCCGTCGAAGCTGCCCTCCTCGATCACGGCGGCGAAGGCGGCGAGTTGCGGGTTGAGGAGGCTCATCGGAACACCCGTCAGTCTGGAGGAACGGATCCGGCGCGCGACCGGCCGCCGAAGCGGGGGTATCCGTCGCCGCGCCGGTGCAGCGGGTGCGCTTCCACGGCAGCCCCTTCAAGAACATTAGCAAAACTGAACATGCTTAAGGATATTTAGTTTTACTGAAGCATGGGCCTGCGCCAGAGTGGCCGCCTTTCCCGAGGACATCCGCATGTTCACTTCGGCTTACCTGGCCGGGCTCGGCGCCGGCGCGGGCCTGATCGTCGCCATCGGCGCGCAGAATGCCTTCGTGCTGCGGCAGGGCCTGCAGCGCAACCACGTCGGTGCCGTGGTGCTGGTGTGCATCCTGGCGGACATCTGCCTGATCCTGCTGGGCGTGACGGGCATGGGCCTGGCGGTGCAGCGCCATCCCGGTCTGCTGCAGTGGCTGCGCTACGCCGGCGCGACGTTCCTGGCCGCCTACGCGGCACTGGCGCTGTGGCGCGCCTGGCGCGGCGAGAGCGGCCTGCAACCGGCCGGCGCCGGCGCGGGGAGCCGCCGGCGCGCGGTACTCGCCTGCCTGGGCTTCACCCTGCTCAACCCGCACGTGTACCTCGACACGGTGGTGCTGCTGGGCAGCCTGTCCACCCAGTACGACGGCGACGGCCACTGGGCGTTCGCCGCAGGCGCCTCCACGGCCAGCGTGCTGTGGTTCCTTTCGCTGGGCTATGGTGCGCGCGCCCTGCTGCCGGTGTTCCGCAGCCCCGTGGCATGGCGGTTGTTCGATGTGGCCGTGGGCGCCCTCATGCTTGCGCTGGCAGCGCTGCTGCTGGTCCGGCGGATCGGCTGATGCCCCGGGGCGCGTGGGTGCCTCGGGTATCATAGCGGGCTACCCCGGAACACGGATTCGTCGGCATGCCCTCCCTACGCCTCGCGCTTGCGCAGTTCGATTTCCCGGTCGGTGCGGTGGCGGCGAATGCCGCGAAGGCCGGCGACCTGATCGCGCGCGCGCGCGCCGGTGGTGCGCGACTGGTGGCTTTCCCCGAGATGACCCTCAGCGGCTATCCGCCGGAAGACCTGCTGCTGCGGCCGAGTTTCCTGGCTGCCTGCGACAGCGAGCTGGCCGCGCTGGCCGCGATGACCAACGGCGTCACCGCGCTGGTCGGCCATCCGCACAGCGAGGGCGAGGTCTACAACGCGGCCAGCCTGCTGCGCGACGGCCGGGTCGAATGCACCGCACACAAGCAGGCGCTGCCGAACTACGGCGTGTTCGACGACAAGCGCTATTTCCGCCCTGGGCATGAGTCGGTCACCACCGTGATCGACAGCATCACCGTGGGCCTGCTGATCTGCGAGGACGTGTGGCAACCGGAGCCGGCCGCGCGTGCCGCGGCGGCAGGTGCGGAGTTGCTGATGGTGATCAACGCCTCGCCGTGGGATGCCGCCAAGCAGGTCGAGCGCGAAGCGGTGCTGACGGCGCGCGCGCGCGAAACCGGTTGCGCGATCGCCTACCTCAACCTGGTCGGCGGCCAGGACGAAGTGGTCTATGACGGCAGCTCGATGCTGGTGAACGGCGACGGCTCGATCGCCGCGCGTGCGCCGGCTTTCGTCGATGCGCTGCTGTGGGCCGAGTTCGATCCGGCCACGCGCACGTTATCGGCCGAAGACTGGCCGGTCGCCGCTGACAGCTCGATCGAGGCGACGCTGTACGCGGCGCTGGTGCGCGGCACCTGCGACTACATCGACAAGAACGGTTTCGGCGGCGTGCTGCTGGGCCTGTCCGGCGGCATCGACTCGGCACTGACCCTGGCGCTGGCTGTCGATGCGCTGGGCGCGGAGCGGGTCACCGCGGTGATGATGCCGACCCGCTACACCTCGCAACTGTCGCTGGATGGTGCACGCGCGCAGGCTGAAAAGCTCGGCGTGGATTATCACGTGATCGACATCGAAGCGACTTGCCAGTCGTTCGTCGATGCGCTGACGCCCGCATTCGCCGGCAAACCGGCGGACACCACCGAGGAAAACCTGCAGTCGCGTACCCGCGGCGTGATGCTGATGGC
The DNA here is from genome assembly GCA_035605895.1 of Rhodanobacter sp. Lineage (GTDB taxonomy): Bacteria > Pseudomonadota > Gammaproteobacteria > Xanthomonadales > Rhodanobacteraceae > Rhodanobacter. The sequence continues at coordinate 8,249 of DATNGL010000149.1, read as the reverse complement.
GCTGTCCAACAAGCACCGCAAGCTGCTGCTGGCCACCGGCAACAAGAGCGAGATGGCGGTCGGTTATTGCACGCTTTACGGCGACATGTGCGGCGCCTATGCGCCACTGAAGGATGTCTACAAGACCGTGGTGTACCGACTGGCGCGCTGGCGCAATCGGGATGCGGCGCGGCTGGGCGAAGATGAGGCGATTCCCGCGGCGGTGATCGAGCGTCCGCCGTCGGCCGAACTGCGCGACAACCAGACCGACCAGGATTCGTTGCCGCCGTACGACGAGCTGGATGCCATCCTGGGCCGCTTCATCGAGGCCGAGCAGGCGCAGGCGGAGATCGTGGCGCAGGGTTTCGCTGCCGATACCGTCCGCCGGGTGGTGCGTCTGGTACTGCTGAACGAGTTCAAGCGCCGGCAGTCGGCTCCCGGCCCGCGCGTGACGACCCGTGCCTTCGGACGCGAGCGGCGCTACCCGATAACTTCGGGCTGGCATTGAGCATCGGGGCGAACGATTCCGGCGGAAATTCGCCAGGGGGTTGGCACCATCGACGACGCGGGCGGCCCTGTCCGCGCGCCATGGCGCAAGGGGCCGCGCGATTCAATGCCGGTTCCCCGGGGAACAGCCGGCTTTCACCGGCCGCGTTCTTGCGATTGGTCGCCGGACGACCTCAGTGATGCCCGGAGAACGGGATCAACTTGCGCACCGTGGATGGCGCACGCGGCCACTTCGGGTCGGTCAGGTACGGGTGATGCGGATAATTCAGCGCCAGTACGTCGCGGGTCTGCGCGGCAAGCTCCTTCTGGTCGAGTGCCAGATAACTGCGCGTGAGGATGGCCAGCGCATCGCCGGTCTGCGGCGCCTGCTGGTAGTGCTCGACCACGTACTGGGAACGATCCGCGGCAGCGACATAGGCCTTGTTGTGCAGGTAGAACTCGGCCACGTTGATCTCGTACTGCGCCAGCAGATTGCGCAGGTAGATCATGCGCTGGCGTGCGTCGGCGGTGTACGCGCTGTCGGGGAAACGCCGCGACAGTTCGGAAAAGTCGTCGAACGACTGCAGGTTGTAGCCCTGGTCGCGCCGCGACTGGCCGCCGGTGCTCTTGGTGATGCGTTCGACGAAACCGGTGGTGCGGCCAAAATTGATCAGGCCGCGCAGGTAATAGGCATAATCGACATGCTTGTTGGCCGGAAACGTCTTGATGAAGCGGTTGATCGTCGACAGGGCGTCGTCCGGCTGGTTGTCCTTGTACTGCGAATAGGCCAGGTCGAGCTGGGCCTGCTCGTTGTACGCGCCGGAGGGAAAACGTGCGATCAGGCGCTGGTAGGCTCGACTGGCCGCCGCATAGTTGCCGTCTTCCATCGAGGTGTGCGCCGTGTTGTACAGCGCTTCCAGCGGCATCGTGTCGACGCTTTCGCGCTTGTGGCGAAACATCGAGCACGCGCTGATCGAGATGACCAGTACGAATACGGCGAGCAGCTTGACGGCAGGCAGTGTGAACAACGACAACGTGGGCGAGCCGCTTGGTAGGCGCATAGGAATGAATTCAGATGGTTGAACGAAGAAAGGGCATGATAGCCGAAACCGGCTTCCGCCCGCGGAGGCGGACATGACCACGATCCGGCAACAGGCCGAGGTTCCGCTGACTGCGGCAGGACGCCGTTTCGACCAGGCTTTGGCCGAGATGTTCCCCGAATACTCGCGTTCCCGGCTCAGCGGCTGGATCAAGGCCGGCGTGGTGACCCTGGACGGCGCCCCCGCGCCCCCGCGACAGCTGCTGCGCGGCGGCGAGCGGGTGGAACTGGACGTGGAGCTGGAAACCGAGGTGCGCAGCCACCCCGAGGCGATCGTCCTGGACATCGTGCACGAGGACGAACACCTGCTGGTGCTCGACAAGCCGGCTGGCCTGGTCGTGCATCCCGGTGCCGGCAATCCGGCCGGCACCTTGCTCAACGGCTTGCTGCACCACGATCCGAAGCTGGCGGAACTGCCCCGCGCCGGGATCGTGCACCGGCTCGACAAGGATACCTCCGGCCTGATGGTGGTGGCGCGGACCCTGCCCACCTATACCGCGCTGGTCGACCTGCTGTCCCGGCACGAGGTGGAGCGGCAATACGAGGCCGTGGTGCTGGGCACCATGGTGGCCGGTGGCACGGTGGACGAACCGATCGGGCGCAGCATGGGCGACCGCCTGCGCCAGGCCGTGCGCGACGAAGAAGACGGCAAGCGCGCGGTGACCCACTACCGCGTGCGCGAGCGTTTCCGCGCGCACAGCCTGCTGCAGTGCCAGCTGGAGACCGGGCGTACCCATCAGATCCGCGTGCACCTGACGCATATCGGTCATCCGCTGGTCGGCGACCCGCTGTACGGCGGCGGCCTGAAGTTGCCCAAGGGTGCCTCGGCGGAGTTGGTTGCCGTGTTGCGCGGCTTCCGCCGGCAGGCGCTGCATGCCGAGAAGCTGTCGTTCATCCATCCGGCCACCGGCGAAGCGCTGTCGTTCGGCGTCGAGCGGCCGGCCGATCAACTGGCGCTGATCGAGGCGCTGCGCGCGGATCTGGCCGAGCACGGCTCGGATCACTATTGAGGGAGCAGGCGGGAACCGGGGTGGCGGGTATGCGATGCTTCCCGACTCCCCATCCACGACTCCCGATTTCCGGAAAATGACCGATATCTGGATCTTCCCCGACTGGCCGGCTCCGTCACGGGTCCATGCGGCGATCACCACCCGCCTGGGGCCGGGCATCTCGGCGCCACCGTTCGATCGCTTCAACCTCGGCCTGCGCAGCGGTGATCCGGTCGACGCGGCCCTGTCAAACCGCAGCGCGCTGCAGCAGGCGCTGCGCCTGCCGTCCGCGCCGCGCTGGCTGCGCCAGGTGCATGGCGTCAACGTGGCCGAACTGGGGCCGCTGCCCAGTGCCGACGAGCCGCAGGCGGATGCGGCGGTGTCGCACATTCCCGGCACGGTGCTTTCGATCCTCACCGCCGATTGCCTGCCGGTGCTGTTCTGTGCCGACGACGGCAGCGAGATCGGTGCGGCGCATGCCGGCTGGCGCGGTCTTGCCGGCGGCGTGCTGGAAGCCACCCTGAGCCAGTTGCAGACACCCTCGTCGCACTTGCTGGCATGGCTGGGGCCGTGCATCGGCGCCGTCTCGTACGAGGTGGGCGAGGAGGTGCGCAGCACCTTCGTGGCGTCCGATGCCGGCGCCGCGGACTGCTTCGTGGCGACCCGGGCCGGGCACTGGTTGTGTGACCTGGCCACCCTGGCGCGGCGCCGCCTGCTGGCGGCCGGCATGCGACGCATCCATGGCGGCGGCTTCGATACGCTGGCCGACGCGCGCTTCTATTCCTACCGCCGCGACGGTGCCCGCAGCGGCCGTTTCGCCAGTCTGATCTGGCTGGCCGACAGCTGAGCGTCACCGCGGTCTTGACGCGCCGTCGTCACGCCGTTTGCTTGAATCATCCGGCACTGTCCGCATCTAGCGAGCAGTGGCGGATATCTCCGCCAAACCCTTTACCTCTTGCGGGGATCATTCGATGCGGATGGACAAACTCACTTCGCGTTTCCAGCAGGCGCTGGCCGACGCGCAATCGTTGGCCGTGGGCCGCGACCACAACATGCTGGAACCGGTGCACGTGATGGCCGCGCTGCTGAACCAGCAAGGCGGCTCGACCGCGCCGCTGCTGACCCAGGCCCAGGTCAACGTGCCGCTGCTGACCCAGCGCGTCAACGACATGCTGGAACGGCTGCCTCGGGTCAGTGGGCAGGAAGGCAACATCAACCTGGGCAACGACCTCAACCGCCTGCTCAACCTCACCGACAAGCTGGCGCAGCAGCGCGGCGACCAGTTCATCGCCAGCGAGCTGTTCGTGCTGGCGGCGCTGGACGACAAGGGCGAGCTGGGCGCGGCACTGAAGGCGGCGGGCGCGAGCAAACCGAATCTCGAAGCGGCGATCGAGAAATTGCGCGGCGGCGAGAAGGTGCAGAGCGAGAACGCCGAGGAGCAGCGCCAGGCGCTGGAGAAATACTGCATCGACCTGACCGAGCGTGCCGAGCGCAACAAGCTGGATCCGGTGATCGGCCGCGACGAGGAAATCCGCCGCACGATCCAGGTGCTGCAGCGGCGCACCAAGAACAATCCCGTGCTGATCGGCGAACCCGGCGTGGGCAAGACCGCGATCGTCGAGGGCCTGGCCCAGCGCATCATCAAGGATGAAGTGCCGGAAGGTCTGCGCGGCCGTCGTGTGCTGGCGCTGGACATGGGTGCGCTGATCGCCGGCGCGAAATTCCGCGGTGAATTCGAGGAGCGCCTGAAGGCGGTGCTCAGCGACCTGTCCAAGCAGGAAGGCCGGGTGATCCTGTTCATCGACGAGCTGCACACCATGGTCGGCGCCGGCAAGGGCGAAGGCTCGATGGACGCAGGCAACATGTTGAAGCCCGCGCTGGCCCGTGGCGAGCTGCACTGCATCGGCGCCACCACGCTGGACGAATACCGCAAGTACATCGAGAAGGACGCTGCGCTGGAGCGGCGCTTCCAGAAAGTATTCGTGGGCGAGCCTTCCGTCGAAGACACCATCGCGATCCTGCGTGGCCTGAAGGAGCGCTACGCCGTGCACCACGGCGTGGAGATCACCGACCCGGCGATCGTGGCCGCCGCCACGCTGTCGCACCGCTACATCGCTGACCGCCAGCTGCCGGACAAGGCCATCGACCTGATGGACGAAGCGGCTTCGCGCATCCGCATGGAGATCGACTCCAAGCCGGAAGAGCTCGATCGGCTGGAGCGCCGGCTGATCCAGCTGAAGATCCAGCGCGAGATGCTGAAGAAGGAAAAGGACAGCGAATCGAAGCAGCGCCTGGCCGACCTGGAAGCCGACATCGAGAAACTCGAACGCGAGTTCTCCGACCTCAACGAGGTGTGGAAATCCGAGAAGGCCGCGCTGCAGGGCACGACCAAGGTCAAGGAGCAGATCGAACAGGCCAGCCAGGATCTGGAAGCGGCGCGGCGCGCGCAGGATTACGCGCGGATGAGCGAAATCCAGTACGGCAAGCTGCCCGCGCTGGAGAAGCAGCTCGCCGCGGCGCAGGCTGCCGAGACGCAGGATTTCAAGCTGGTGCAGACGAAAGTCACCGCCGACGAAATCGCCGAGGTGGTGGCGCGCTGGACCGGCATCCCGGTCAGCAAGATGCTGGAAGGCGAGCGCGACAAGCTGCTGAAAATGGAGGATGAACTGCACAAGCGCGTGGTCGGCCAGGACGAGGCCGTGCACGCGGTGGCCGATGCGATCCGCCGCTCACGCGCGGGCCTGTCCGATCCGAACCGGCCGAACGGTTCGTTCCTGTTCCTCGGCCCCACCGGCGTGGGCAAGACCGAGCTGTGCAAGGCGCTGGCCGAGTTCATGTTCGACACCACCGACGCGATGGTGCGCATCGACATGAGCGAGTTCATGGAGAAGCACTCCGTCTCGCGTCTCGTCGGCGCGCCTCCCGGCTACGTCGGCTACGAGGAAGGCGGCTATCTGACCGAAGCCGTGCGCCGCCGGCCGTACAGCGTGATCCTGCTGGACGAGGTGGAGAAGGCGCATCCGGACGTCTTCAACATCCTGCTGCAGGTGCTCGACGATGGTCGCCTCACCGACGGCCAGGGCCGCACCGTGGATTTCCGCAACACGGTGATCGTGATGACGTCCAATCTCGGCTCGCAGATGATCCAGGATGCGGCCGAAAGCGGCGGCGACGCGGAAGAGCAGTACACCCAGATGAAAGCCTCGGTGATGGGCGTGGTGCAGGCGCACTTCCGCCCGGAGTTCATCAACCGGCTCGACGAGATCGTGGTGTTCCGCCCGCTGGACAAGAGCCAGATCCGCGCCATCGCGAAGATCCAGCTGGCCTATCTGGAGAAGCGTCTGGCCGAGCGGCAGCTGAAGCTGGACGTGGGCGACGATGCGCTGGCCTTGCTCGGCAACGTCGGCTTCGATCCGGTGTACGGCGCGCGACCGTTGAAGCGCGCGATCCAGCAACAGCTGGAGAACCCACTGGCGAAACAGATCCTGGAAGGCCGTTTCCAGCCGGGCGACACCATCCGCGTGGATGCCGCGGGCGGACACCTGGTTTTTGCCTAGGAGCCTGTCGGACTTCCGACAGGCTCAGGGCCATGTTCACCAGCTGTAGCGCACCTTGCCGTACACGTAGGCACCGTTGTAACCGAACGGCGAGAAAGTCGAGTAGGGCAGGGTGCCGTTGTTGGTGTTGTTGGGAATGTTCCGGTCCGGATAGGTGTCGAGTGCGTCGTCAGCGCCCAGCGTGAACATCCAGTTGTTCAAGTGGTAGTTCAGCGCCAGATCGAGGATCCACTTGGGCGTGAAGGTCTGATCGACCACGCCGGTGGCGGCGTTGTAATTGGCCAGACTGCTGACGTAGTTGGTGTAACTGCCATAGCGGGTCAGCGTGCCGGTCACTCCCCAGTTGCCCACGTTGTACTGCTCGCTGAGGATGAGCTTGCTGCGCGGGCTCGAATTGGCCAGGTAGCCCTTGATGTCCTGCCGGTTCAGGCGGGCGAAATTGACACCCAGATTGTCCAGGACCGCCGGATTGGGCTTGACGCTGGTCACCGTATTCTGGTTGTAGTTGGCACTCAGCGTGGTGGCGAGCGTTCCCGCGTTGCCAAGGTCGGCCAGATAGGTAGCCACAAGGTCGACGCCACGCGTGCGCGTGCTGGCGGCGTTGGTGAAGTAGTCGATGCTGCGGAAGTTGAGGTTGCTGACGCCGTTCGCCGCCAGATAGCTCAGCACGTTCGGTGCGGTGGTCGAGATGGCGCCGGACAGCGCGACGCGGTTCTGGATCTTGATCTGGTAGACGTCCAGGCTGAGGGTCAGCGCGCTGGTGGGGTTCCAGACTGTGCCCAGGGTGTAATTCCTCGATTTTTCCGGCTTCAGCGGTTCGGCGCCCAGCAATTGCGCGATCTGGCTACCCACCGGCACCAGGCCCGAGTTGTAGATGCCCGCGGGCAGGCCCGCCGAATTGCCGTTGGCGAAAAACAGCGAGGATGTCTGCGAGAAGTATTCCTGGCCCAGCGCGGGAGCCCGGAAACCGGTCGAAGCGCTGCCGCGGATGGCAAAGGTGTCGGTGAAATCGAAGCGGCCGGACAGCGAACCCGAGGTGGTGTTGCCGAAGTCGTTGTAGTGCTCGTGGCGAACGGCCGCCGCCACGGCAAACTTGTCGGTGAGATTGGTTTCCAGGTCGAGATATTCGGCGACGTCGTGGCGCGAGGCATCGACGGCATTGTCGGGTTGCCAGCCGGCGAAGCCCTGCGCGCCGCCCGAGACTCCCGACGTGCCGACGTACCAGGACGGCAGCGAGCCGGCGTCGATGACGTAGGTCTGGCGCAGGTATTGTGCGCCGAACGCCACGGTGACCGGATTGGGCAACCAGCCGGCGGAGACTTCCTTGGCGATGTCGAGATCCACGCTTTCCTGCTTGGCGCTGAGGACGCCGTCGTTAAACACGCTCGGCGTGCTGCCGAAGTCGTTCAAGTAGGCGTAGTTGAGGCTGTGTACCGTTTCGTAGGAGACCCGGTTGCGGCCGAAGTTGCCGCTGAGGTCCCAGCGCCAGCCGTTGACCGTGCCGCGCAGGCCCGTGACGAGGGACTGGTCGATGGAGTCGGCGTGTTCCAGCGGCAGGAAGCCGTCGGGATAGACCTGGCCGATCAGGGGATTGTTCGGCTTGGGCGAATTGATGCCATAGCGGAAGAACGCCGGCGACGTGCTTTGGCGGCGACCGTAGTGGCCGAACGCGTAGAACTGCACATCCGGTGTCAGGTCGTACTGCGCGTTGAGCATCAGGTTGTTGTCGCGCACATCCGGATCGCCCTGGCGGAAGTTCACCCCCAGTTGCGGGAAGCCCGGGCGGCTGTCGGGTCCGGCGCGATTGGTGTGGTCCTCGTTGCCGGTCTGCACGGCGATGCGCAGCCAGCCCTTGTCGCCGCTCAACGGGATGCCGAAGTTTGCCGAGCCCTGCCACTGCCGGCCATCGCCCGCGGAATACTGGCCGCCGGATACTTCGACATCTCCCCCCTTTGCTCCGCTCTTCAGGATGATATTGATGACGCCGGCGATGGCGTCGGAGCCGTATTGCGCCGAGGCGCCGTCGCGCAGCACTTCGATATGGTCGATTGCCGACAGCGGAATCGTGTTGAGATCCACCGGTTGCGAACCGCGACCGATCACGCCGTTGTTGAGAAGGATCGCGCCCTGATGCCAGCG
>DATNGL010000148.1:0-5111 GCA_035605895.1 Rhodanobacter sp. | reverse complement strand
GCTTCCTCGGCCGCCTTGCCGGTGACTTCCTTGCCGATCATGTCGACCAGCATCAGGTGGTTTTCGGTGCCGCCGGAAACGATCTTGTAACCGCGCTCGATGAAGGTCTTCGCCATCGCCTTGGCGTTCTTCACCACTTGCGTCTGGTACTCCTTGAACGCCGGTTCCAGCGCCTCCTTGAACGCCACTGCCTTGGCCGCGATTACGTGCATCAGCGGGCCGCCCTGGATGCCGGGGAACACGATCGATTGCAGCTTCTTCTCGATCTCCTCGCCCGCGCCCTTCGCGACGATGATGCCGCCGCGCGGGCCGCGCAGGGTCTTGTGGGTCGTCGAGGTGACCACGTGGGCATGCGGCAGCGGGCTGGGGTATACGCCGGCGGCGACCAGGCCGGCGACGTGGGCCATGTCGACGAAGAAGATCGCGCCGACCGAATCGGCGATCTGGCGCATGCGCGCCCAGTCGACCACCTGCGAGTAGGCGCTGAAGCCGCCGACCAGCATCTTCGGCTGGTGCTCGGTGGCCAGGCGCTGCACTTCGTCGTAGTCGATCAGACCGTTCTCGTTGACGCCGTACTGCACCGCGTTGAACAGCTTGCCGGAGATGTTGACCTTGGCGCCGTGGGTGAGATGGCCGCCATGCGCCAGCGACATGCCGAGAATGGTGTCGCCCGGCTGCAGCAACGCGAGGTACACCGCCTGGTTCGCCTGCGAGCCCGAGTGCGGCTGCACGTTGGCGTAGTCGCAGTCGAACAACTGCTTCAGCCGCTCGATCGCCAGCTTCTCGGCCACGTCCACGTACTCGCACCCGCCGTAGTAGCGCTTGCCCGGGTAACCCTCGGCGTACTTGTTGGTGAGCTTGGAGCCCTGCGCTTCCATCACCCGCGGGCTGGCGTAGTTCTCCGAGGCGATCAGTTCGACGTGGTCTTCCTGGCGCTGGCCTTCATCGGCGATGGCCTTGGCCAGTTCGTCGTCGTAACCGGCAATCGTGCAGTTCTTCGGGAACATTCTGACCTCGTGAAGAGCGGGTGGGAAAGTCCGAAAGTGTAGCCCCGACGGGCATTTCGGGCCACCAATGCGGTGTCGGGGGCGTTTGCGCAAGTATTTGAATGACAGATATTGAAATCTGTCATTCAAATACTTACTATCCCCTTGCCGCCATGCAGCCATGTACGCGGAACCTCACTTCCCCGGACATGGCAACGCTCGACAGCGAACGCGACACGCACTGAAGCACACAGCCCTTCCCCTTCCGAGGAACAGCACATGTACGCCATCATGGGAATCACCGGCCAGGTCGGTAGCGCCACTGCCAGACATCTGCTGGACAACGGCCAGCGCATCCGCGCGATCGTGCGCAACAAGACGAAGGCCGCGGCCTGGGTTGCACGCGGCGCTGAAGTCGCCGTCGCCGATTGGTCCGATACGGCGGCACTGACTGCCGCATTCAGCGATGTCGAGGGGGTGTTCGTCATGTTGCCGGCCAACTTCGCACCCAGCCCCGATTTCGCCGAACCGCGCGCACTGGTGCGGACGCTGACCGCCGCGCTGCGCCAGGCGCAGCCGCCCAAGGTGGTCGCCCTGTCGTCGATCGGTGCGCAGCACGATCGGGATCTGGGCCTGATCACCCAGCTGCATTTGCTGGAAAAGGCGCTGGATACGCTGCCCATGCCGCGCGCGCATGTGCGTGCCGCGTGGTTCATGGAGAACCTGCGCTGGGACGTGGCACTGGCGCAATTCGAAGGCCGCCTGGTCAGCTATCTGCAACCGCTGGACCGGCCGATACCGATGGTTTCCACCGACGACATCGGCCGCACCATCGCCAGCACACTCATCGAAACATGGTTCGGACGCCGGGTGATCGAAGTGGAAGGCCCGCGCCGCTACAGCCCGCTCGACATGGCGCAGGCGTTGGCGGCGGTGCTCGAGCATGATGTCGAGGCGACCGCGGTGCCGCGCGAACAATGGGCGGCGCGCTTCGAGGCCGAAGGCATGCCGGCCGACCGCACCGGCCCGCGCATCGCCATGCTGGATGGCTTCAACAGCGGCTGGATCGGTTTCGAAAAAGGCACGACGGAGCACGTGAGCGGCCATATTCCGTTGGGCTACGTGGCCGACGAACTCGTCAGCGCCCGTCCCGGCGTGCTTGAATCGGCGGCATGAACGACTCCGTACTGACCCCCGAACGCATCCTCGCCGCCGCCGAGGACGTGCTGCGCCGCTACGGTCCCGGCAAGGCCACCGTGGTCGACGTGGCGCAGGCGCTGGGGGTCAGTCACGGCAGCGTGTACCGCCATTTCGCCAGCAAGGCGGCGCTGCGCGACGCGGTGCTGCGGGGCTGGCTGGAGCGGATGATGGCGCCGCTGCGCGCGATCGCCGCCAGCCGCGCCGCGCCGCCGGCGCGGTTGCGCCAGTGGCTGGCCACGCTGCGCTCGATCAAGCGCGACAAGGCGCTGGGCGAACCGGAACTGTTCGCCACCTATGGCGCCCTGGCTGCGGATGCGCGCGAGGTGATCGGCGAGCACGTCGAGCATCTGCGCGAACAACTCGCCTCGATCGTCGCCGCCGGCGTGGCCAGCGGCGACTTCCGCCAGGTGGACGCCAGGGCCACCGCACTGGCGATCTTCGATGCCACCTCTCGCTTCCACTACCCCGGCATGGCCCACCTGTGGGGCACGCCGGGCGAGGATGCCGCCTTCGCGCAACTGGTCGACCTGCTGCTGGCTGGCCTGGCGCCGACAGGCGCGCCGCCCCGGCGCCGCAAATCGGCAGGCTGACCCACGGAACGCCGGCACAAGCCGCTATAATGCCCGGTTTGATGCATTCCCTTTCCGTGCCGACCTAAGCAGGCGGCGCGGCGCACGCCTTCGGAGGTTGCATGAGCTCGCAGTACATCTTCACCATGAACGGGGTCAGCAAGATCGTCCCGCCGAAGCGCCAGATCATCAAGGACATCTCGCTCAGCTTCTTCCCCGGCGCCAAGATCGGCCTGCTCGGCGTCAACGGCGCCGGCAAGTCCACCGTGCTGCGGATCATGGCCGGCGTGGATACCGACTTCCAGGGCGAGGCACGTGCGCAGCCGGGCACCAAGATCGGCTACCTCGCGCAGGAGCCGGACCTGAACCCGGCAAAGACCGTGCGCGAAGTGGTCGAGGAAGGCGTTTCGGAAATCCTCGATGCGCAGAAGCGGCTGGAAGAGGTCTACGCCGCCTACGCCGAGGACGGCGCGGATTTCGACAAGCTGGCCAAGGAACAGGAAAAGCTCGAGAACCTGCTGGCCGCCAATGACGCCCACGCGCTGGAGCGCCAGCTGGAAGTGGCCGCCGACGCGCTGCGCCTGCCGGCGTGGGACGCGATCATCGGGCCGCTGTCCGGTGGCGAGAAGCGCCGCGTGGCGCTGTGCCGCCTGCTGCTGTCCAAGCCGGACATGCTGCTGCTGGACGAACCGACCAACCATCTGGACGCCGAGTCGGTGGACTGGCTGGAGCAGTTCCTGCACGACTACCCCGGCACCGTGGTGGCAGTCACCCATGACCGCTACTTCCTTGACAACGCCGCCGAGTGGATCCTCGAACTCGATCGCGGCCGCGGCATTCCGTGGAAGGGCAACTACACCGAATGGCTGGAGCAGAAGGATGCCCGCCTGAAGCAGGAAGCCAGCTCCGAGAAGTCGCGCCAGAAGGCGATCGCCAAGGAACTGGAGTGGGTGCGTTCGGCGGCCAAGGGCCGCCAGTCCAAGGGCAAGGCCCGCCTGGCCCGCTTCGAGGAACTGAACTCGGTCGACTACCAGCGCCGCAACGAGACCAACGAAATCTTCATCCCGCCGGGCGAGCGCCTGGGCCAGGAAGTGATCGAGTTCCAGAACGTGACCAAGTCGTTCGGCGACCGCGTGCTGATCGAGAACCTGTCGTTCAAGGTGCCGCCGGGCGCCATCATCGGCGTGATCGGCCCCAACGGCGCGGGCAAGTCCACCCTGATGAAGATGATCATGGGCAAGGAGACGCCGGACTCCGGCGAAGTCAAGCTGGGCCACACCACCAAGCTCGCCTACGTCGACCAGTCGCGCGATGCGCTCGATCCGAAGAACAACGTGTGGCAGGAAGTCTCCGGCGGTTCGGACATCCTCACCATCGGCAGCTTCGAGATCCAGTCGCGCGCCTACATCGGTCGCTTCAACTTCAAGGGCACCGACCAGCAGAAGATCGTCGGCAGCCTGTCCGGCGGCGAGCGCGGCCGCCTGCACATGGCCAAGACCCTGCTGCAGGGCGGCAACGTGCTGCTGCTCGATGAGCCGTCCAACGACCTGGACGTGGAAACCCTGCGCGCGCTGGAAGACGCGCTGCTGGAATTCCCGGGCAGCGCAATCGTGATCTCGCATGACCGCTGGTTCCTCGACCGCATCGCCACCCACATCATCGCGTTCGAGGGCGACTCGCACGTCGAGTTCTTCCCCGGCAACTACAATGAGTACGAAGCCGACAAGAAGCGCCGCCTCGGCGAGGAAGGCGCGCGACCGCACCGGGTGAAGTACAAGAAGCTCGCGTGAGTACAGCTTTTTGCGTTTGCCTCCTCTCCCTCCGGGGAGAGGATCGAGGTGAGGAGCCACGGCTGGCTTCGATCTCCCAGAAGAACAGCACCAACATCCAGCGACCACGCAAGATTGTCCCCTCACCCCAACCCTCTCCCCGGAGGGGAGAGGGAGTGAAAAGGCGACGAGGAGACTCCGATGCACTTCATGCAATCCTTGCAGCAGGCCTGGGTTCGCCACGACTCGCTGGTCTGCGTCGGCCTCGATCCGGAACCGGCGAAATTCCCCGCTCACCTGCGTGACGCACCCGACGCGGTGTTCGCGTTCTGCGCCGCCATCGTCGACGCCACCGCCGACCTGGCCTGCGCGTTCAAGCCGCAGATCGCGCACTTCGCCGCGTTGCGCGCCGAAGACACGCTGGAACGGTTGATCGCGCACATCCATGCGAAGCATCCCGGCGTGCCGGTGATCCTCGACGCCAAGCGCGGCGACATCGGCAGCACGGCGCAGCACTACTCGACTGAAGCGTTCGAGCGCTATCGCGCCGACGCGGTCACCTTGAACCCCTATCTCGGCCGCGACTC
>DATNGL010000147.1:0-2340 GCA_035605895.1 Rhodanobacter sp. | reverse complement strand
GAATGGCCCTTGCCATCCGCGACGTGCGCGAGCACGACCTGGATGCCGTGCTGGCGCTCAACAACGCCGCCGGTCGCTCCATCCTCGCCCTCGACGCCAGCCGGCTGCGCTACTTCTTCGAGCAGGCCGACTATTTCCGCGTCGCCGAAATCGACGGCCACCTGGCCGGTTTCCTCATCGCCCTGCGCGAAGGCCACGACTACGACAGCCCGAACTACGGCTGGTTTGCCGGACACTACCCGCAGTTCGCCTACATCGACCGCATCGTGATCGCGAACGCCTACCGTCGCCACGGCCTGGGCCGCATCTTCTATTGCGACGTGCACAGCTACGCCGAAGTGCGCGTGCCCCTGCTCACCTGCGAGGTGTTCCTGGAACCGCGCGACGACGTGGTGGTGCTGTTCCACGGCACCTACGGCTTCCAGGAGGTCGATCAGCAGAAGATGGGCACGGATGGCCCGCAGGTCAGCCTGCTGGCCAAGGACCTGCCCAGTTACGGCTACGTGCGCGATACCTGGCTCGCGGATGGCGGCCTGCCTGATGTCCCGTGGCTGGCCGAACGGGATCGCTCCTCCCTGCATGACACCAGTCCGCGCCGCGCCGCCGGGGAACGGCACGCATGAATGCAAAAATCGATACCGAGGCCTGTGACCTGCGCTTCGGCCAAGTCGGCATCGCCTGCGTGCGGGTACGCCGGGTCGATGCCGCGGCGCTGTGCGACGAACTGGAACGGCGCGTGCGCGCGGCACCCCAGATGTTTTCCCGGGCTGCGGTGGTGCTGGATCTGAGCCACCTGCTCGACCTGCCCGACGATGGCGCCGTCGATGCCATGCTCGAAGCGGTGCGCAGCGCCGGCATGTTGCCGGTGGGCCTTGCCTACGGCACCAGCGCCACCGAAGCGCTGGCCAAACGCATGGGCCTGCCGCTGATCGCGAAGTTCCGTGCCGCCTATGAACCGGCGACGGCGACGGCGAAGACGACAGCCCCGGAACCCGCCGCGCCGGCACAGCCGGTGCCGCAACCCGAACCGATCCTGTCCACCCCCGCCGCCGGCAGCCCGCCGGGCGCCCAGCACCACGCCGGGGCGGTGCGTTCCGGCCAGCAGGTCTACGCGCGCGAACGCGATCTCATCGTCACCGGCGCGGTGGCCAACGGCGCCGAAGTGATCGCCGACGGCAACATCCACATCTACGGCAGCCTGCGCGGACGCGCCATGGCCGGCGCGCAGGGCGACGAGAAGGCGCGCATCTTCGTGTCCGACTTCCGCGCCGAACTGGTGGCGATCGCCGGGCAATACCGCGTATTCGAGCAGATTCCCGTCGAGCTCGAAGGTCATTCCGTGCAATGCTGGCTGGAAGAAGACAAGCTGATGATCGCCAGGCTGTGATCAATCGCGACAAATCGTCCACAACAACAACAAGACATGCGGAGATGGGCCCTTGACTGCTGAGATTATCGTTGTCACCTCCGGCAAAGGCGGCGTCGGCAAGACGACGACCAGCGCCTCGCTCGCCACCGGCCTGGCGATGGCCGGCAAGAAAACCGCCGTGATCGACTTCGACGTCGGCCTGCGCAACCTCGACCTGATCATGGGTTGCGAGCGGCGCGTGGTGTACGACTTCGTCAACGTCGTGCACGGCGAAGCGACGCTGAAGCAGTCGCTGATCAAGGACAAGCGCCACGACAACCTGTATGTGCTGGCCGCCAGCCAGACCCGCGACAAGGACGCGCTGACCCAGGAAGGCGTGGAAAAGGTGCTCGACGGCCTGTCCGAGGACGGCTTCGACTACGTCGTGTGCGACTCGCCGGCCGGCATCGAGAAAGGCGCGCACCTGGCGATGTACTTCGCCGACCACGCGGTGGTGGTGGTCAACCCGGAGGTTTCCTCGGTGCGCGATTCCGATCGCATCCTCGGCCTGCTCGCCAGCAAGACCCGCCGCGCCGAACGCGGCGAAGGCCCGGTCACCCAGCATCTGCTGCTGACCCGCTACAACCCGGCGCGCGTCGCCATCGGCGAAATGCTCAGCGTGAAGGACGTCGAGGAAATCCTCGGCATCGAGGTGGTCGGCGTGATCCCCGAGTCGGAGAACGTGCTGACCGCGTCGAACAACGGCATCCCGGTGATCGTCGATACCACATCCCACGCCGGCCAGGCCTACAGCGACACGGTCGCGCGCATTCTTGGCGAGGAGCGCCCGCTGCGCTTCGTCGACGTGCCGAAGAAAGGCTTTCTCCAGCGCGTGTTCGGAGGTTGATCACGATGGGCATTCTCGATTTCCTGAAGCGCAAACCCGAAGCCACCGCCAGCGTGGCACGCGAACGCCTGCGCATCATCGTGGC
>DATNGL010000146.1:0-9307 GCA_035605895.1 Rhodanobacter sp. | reverse complement strand
CTCGAGGACGAGCCGCAGGATTTGTGGCGGTGATGGAGCAGCCTGTCATAGGCTCGCCCGCACATCCGCGCGACTCGAAAAGGCCGGTATCGGCAACCCAGCCGGACACCGGACGTTTCCTCTCACCCCTACCTGAAACCTCACCGGCGTGCCCGCGCCATGCCAGAATGCCGCCGCGGAACGGGCAGGGACGACGCGCTTCCGTATTCTGGCGTACCCGTATGGCACATCGGGGATTCTGGCGGGAGCTGAAACGCCGCAACGTGTTGCGTGCGGGCGTGCTGTATGCGGGCGCGTCGTGGGCATCGGCTCAAGGCATCGCGCAATTGACTCCCGCGATCGGCTTGCCGGATGTCGCGGCGCGCTGGTTTCTGGTTGCCGCATTGATCGGCTTTCCATTCTGGGTCGCGCTCGCGTGGTTCTACGAGTTCACGCCGCAGGGTTTGAAGCGCGAAAGCGAGATCGCCGCGGATGCGCCGAGCCGGCATAGCGCCGCGCGCAAGCTGGATTTCGCGATCATCGGCGTGCTGGTGGTTGCGGTGATGCTGCTGGGTTCCGGTTATTTCATCCGGCGCCAGGCACCGGCCGTTGCGCCTGCGCTCGCGTCCGCCATCCCCGCCAAGTCCATCGCCGTGCTGCCGCTGGTCAACGAGAGTGGCGACAAAAACCAGCAGTACTTTTCCGACGGACTGTCGGAGGAGATGATTTCCGCGCTGGGACAGGTGCATGACCTCAAGGTGATCGGGCGCAATTCCTCGTTTCAGTTCCGCGGCGACGCGCAGAACGACAGCGCCGTGATCGGTGCCAAGCTCGGCGTGGCGACCCTGCTCGAAGGCACCGTGCGCAAGCAGGGGGACCATGTGCGCATCGTGGCATCGCTGATCCGGGCCTCCGATGGCAGCCAGATTTGGTCGCAGACCTACGACCGGCAACTCAAGGACATCTTCGCGATGCAGAGCGATATCGCCACCTCGGTGGCGAGTGCGCTGAAGGCCGGCGTCTTCGGTCAATCCATCGAGGCGACCGACAAGCCGCCCAATGGCAGCCTCGCTGCTTACGACGCCATGTTGCAAGGGCGCTATTACGCCGAGCGCCGCACCCGTCCGGACTACGTCAAGGCGGAGCAGTATTACCAGCGCGCCATCCAGCTCGAGCCGGATTACGCGCTGGCCTACGCCCGCTTGGCGATCGTCGAGCAGTGGTTCAACGACTGGGAAGCAACGTCCGACGAGCGCAAAGTGGTCAGCGCCCGTGCCCGCGCCCATGCGCACATGGCCGTCGCACTTGCGCCACGCGCGGCCACCGCGCTGGGGGCGCTCGGCGTCACTCAGGCATGGCTCGACTTCAACTTTGCCGCCGCAGAAACGACTTTGAAGAAAGCAGTTGCGCTCGATCCTTCCAATGCGGAAACGCTCTATCAACTTGCCGATGTCACCGCTGCCCGCGGCCGCGTGGAAGAGGCCATCGGCATGATGCGCAAGGCCTTGACCATGGAGCCGCTGAACGGCACCTTCCACTTCTACACCGGCCAGTTCCTGAGCGCGGCAGGCCAATATGTCGAGAGCGAGAAGGAATCCCGACGGGCGCTCGAACTGCAACCTGGCGCCGATGGTTTCGGCGCGCAACTCGCCCTGTCCCTGGTGGGGCAAGGCAAGTTCGATGAAGCCTTGGCTGCGGCAAAAGCGGATCCGGACGAAATGGATCGGCTGCAGGCGCTCGCCGTGACCTGGTATGCGCGCGGAGACAAGGCGAAAGCACGATCGATACTGGACGAGATGATCCGCAAGGACGCCGGGGATGGACCGGGCCTGGTCGCCCTGGTTTATGGTTACGAGGGCGATCTGGATCAGGCATTCGCGTGGCTGGATCGAGCCATTGCGGCCCGCGATACCTCGGTCACGACGCTTTACGAAGCGCCCATCAACCTGCAACCTCTGATCAAGGATCCACGCATTGCCGCGTTCTGCCGCAAGGTCGGCCTGCCGACACCCGACGAAGTGAGGCGTTCCATCGCACAAGGGCCGGAATGACATTCTTGCGCGACTGAAGCAACGCAAGCTGGTGCAGTGGGCACTGGCCTGACACGAGAGCATTCGTCTTTTCAACGGGGAATCCGATGTACGCACCAGCGCGTTTGAACCTTGCAGCGGTGGCGGTGCTGGCAAGCTGCTCGCTTGCCTCCATCGCAATTCCTGCATTTGCAGTCGACAGCGTCCAAAGGTCAATCGGCGAACTCAAGCCGATCTCAACTCTGCACCTCGGCAAGACGGCCGACTGGGTGGCGATCACGCCCGACGCAGTCTGGGTCGGAAGCACGGGGCCCGATGCGGTCAGCAGGATTGACCCGAAGACCAACACCGTGACAGCCACCGTGAAGCTGGGCGGTGCGCCCTGTGCCGGACTGGCGACGGGTTTCGGCAGCCTCTGGGTTCCACTGTGCGGTCAATTGCCCACGTTGGCCAAGGTCGACATCAAGACCGGGACGCTGACCAAGGTCTTCAAGGTCGGCCCAGCCGCGGCCGAAGGTGGCGTTGCGACGAGTCCCGACAGCGTCTGGCTGGTCATCGACAAAAGCGGCACACTCGCGCGCATCGATCCGATCACCGGCGCGATCCGGCAGAAGATCCACGTGCCGCCCGGTTCCTACAATCCCCGCTACAGCGATGGGCGCATCTGGGTAACGCGGGCCGACGGGTCGGAGATCACCAGCATCGACGCCGCCACCGGCACGAAGATCGTCACGATCGCCACTGGTCCTGGCCCACGCTTCCTCACCGACGGCAACGGCGCCGTCTGGACTCTCGATCAGGGCGACGGAACCCTCACTCGTGTGGATACCCGCACCAAAGCCACAAGGATCGTCCGTCTTGGAACACCCGGTGAAGGTGGCGACATCGCCTTCGGCGAAGGGATGATCTGGACGACGGTCAGCAAAATTCCGCTCTCCGTCGTCGACGCCGCCAGCGACACGCTGCTATGCCAGTGGAAGGGGCCCGGAGGCGATTCGCTGGGTGTTGGCTTTGGTGCGATCTGGTTGACCGACTATCGCGCGGGGACGGTTTCACGGATCGGGGTGAAGGATGCGTTGGCACGGTGTTCGTTGCCGAAACACACGTAGATACTGTTATCCGCGTCAAGCTCCATGAAGCGCCGGATTGAACGGTTTGCCGGACTTGATGACGCCAAAGGCCACTTGCGCCAGTTTTCGCATCATGGCGCCGATGATCAGCTTTGGCGGTTTGCCGTGGGGCGGCCAAGCGCTGCTGGAAGCGCTTGCCCCACGCGGTTCTGTACAGCGTCACCATGGCCGGCATGTACAGCGCGCGGCGCAGGAAGGCGTGACCGATCTTGGACAAGCGCGGCTTGCCACGCACGCTGCTGCCGGATTGGTGTAGGCGCGGACTCAAGCCGGCAAAGGCCACGAACTGGCGCGCCGACTGGAATCGCTCACTGCTGAGGCCGTAGGCGAGCAGCACCGCGATGGTGCGCTCGCCCAAGCCGGGAATCGAGTCGAGCAATGCGCGCTGGCCGCGCAAGTGATCATCGTCGTCGAGCAGTCGGGCAATGGCCTGTTCGATGCGCGCGAGCTCCGAGGCGAGCCAAGCCAAGTGCGTTTCCACGCTGGTACGCACGTCCTCGCGCAGGCTCTCGCAGCGATTCTTCTCCTGGGTCGGCATTTCCACCAGGCTCTGGTGGCGCAGCACCAGCGCCCGCAATCGGCGTTCGGCTTCCGAAGGTGGCGTCCACATTGGCGGTTGCTTCTCCCGACAGAAGTCCGCCAGCAGCTTGGCATCCAAGGCATCGGTTTTGCTGCGCAGCCCGAGCGACTGCCCGTGGGCCTTGGCCAAGGCCGGATTGATCACCGACACCCGCTGACCGGCATCGGCCAGATACAACGCAGCCGCTTCCCAGTAGGTCCCTGTCGCCTCCATGCAAACGTGCACCTGATCGGCGCCATGGTGATGCAACCACTCGCTCAGCCGGGCGAACCCTTCCGGCGTGTTGGCGAAGGCCTTGCTGCGGTACTTGGAACCCAGCCACAGGGCACCATCCAGCTTGGCCTTGGAAACGTCTATCCCCAACGGCATCGCCGCAGTGTTCATGCTTGCGCTCTCCACCTTGTGAAGGCAGGCTGCCGGGTAGCCCGGGCCGAAGATACTGTTCGAGTTTTCGCAAGTTGAAACCGGGCGTGCGCTGCGAGATCTACGTCACGGCGTTGAGCCAAGGTTGGACACGGCATCCGCACACCCGTTTGCTCGAGAGCGACTCGGGCAAAATCACAATACAAGGCTGGACTGGCAATCCCAGCGCTGGCGGCGTCAACGAACGTTGGGATCGCAATGCCAGCCTCTGGGACTGCGATGTCGAACCGAAGCGCCTGGCGGACGTTTTCCCGCCCCGCGACCTGAAACTGCCCGCGCCATGCCAGAATGCGCCGGCGGAACGGGCAGGGACGACGCGCTTTCGCATTCTGGCGTAGCCGCATGGCACATCGGGGATTCTGGCGAGAGCTGAAACGGCGCAACGTGCCGCGTGCGGCGGTGCTCTACGCCGGCGCCATGTGGCTCCTCGCGCAAGTGATTACCCAACTCGGGCCGGTGTTGAATGCGCCCGCATGGATCGCGCGCGCATTCCTGATTGCGGTGGCCGTTGGTTTTCCATTCTGGATTGCATTCGCGTGGTTCTACGAATGGACGCCGCAGGGTCTGAAACGGGAAAGCGAGATCGCAGCGGACGATTCGATTGCGCGCTCCACCGGCCGCAAGCTGGACAAGTGGATCATCGCGGTGCTGGCGGTCGCGGTGGTGCTGTTGGTTTCGGGCTACCTGATCCCGCCCAACAAGTTTGAAAAAAGCAGCCCGTATGGAGCGCAGCGCAGTCCGGGAACGACCATCCAGGATTCCGTCGCTGGCGCGATTTCATCCGGGCTACGGAGTGCGACGCCTGCCTCGGCGACGCGCGGTTCGCCGCAAACCATTCCGATCCCCGCCAAATCCGTCGCCGTGCTGCCCTTCGAGAACCTGAGCGGCGATACGAACGAGAAATACTTCAGCGATGGAATCACCGAGGAAATCCTCAACGCGCTGGCTCAGATTCCCGACCTGAAAGTCGCAGGCCGCACTTCGGCATTCCAGTTCACCAGCCATGACCAGAATTTGCGGCATATCGGCGAGACCCTGGGGGTGGCCGATGTACTGGTGGGCAGCGTGCAGAAAGCGGGCGACGAGGTGCGCATCAACGTGCAGTTGGTGGACACCGACAGCGGTTTCCAGCGCTGGTCGGAGAAATACGACCGCAAGCTCACCAACATCTTCGCGGTCGAGGACGACATCTCAAACGCAATCGCCGGCAAGCTGCGGGTGCAGCTCGCCGGCGGCGGCGGACAGCCGCTGGTGGCGCAGCAGACGATTGATCCGCGCGCGCACGATTTTTATCTGCGCGGGCTGGCGCTGCTGGCCGCGCGAGGCCCCGGATTGCGTGACGCGGCGGCGGCGTTCCAGAGTGCGATCAAGATTGCTCCGCATTATGCGGAGGCGTGGGGCGCGTTGGCGGAAGCGCAGGCGTTATATCCGGATTACGACCTGGGCACGATGGAGGCCACGGATCCATCCGCGCTGGCCAACGCCCGACACGCGCTTTCACTGAATCCCAATCTTGCCTCCGCGTATGTCGCGCAAGGCATGGTGTACAAGGACCAGTGGCGGTGGCCGCAAGCCGACCAGGCTTTCCGCCGCGCCGTATCGCTGGCGCCCGGCGATGCGGAAGCGGTCAATCAACAGGCCCAGTTCCTGTTGGCGGTTGGCCAATTCAAACCCGCGCTGGCGGAAATCGAGCATGCCCAGAGACTCGACCCGCTTTCGCCATCCATCGGCGATACGCGTGAGTACCTGCTGATGATATTGGGCCAATACGAGGCGGCCTCGGCACAGCTACAACGCACGTTGGCAACGCATCCGGATTTTGTGAACGCGCGGATTGACGAAATAGATCTTGCCGTCATTCGTCACAACTATGCTGATGCGGAAAGGCAGGCTCGCTCGCTGGCGGCGCTCGACGGCATCGATCCGGACCTCATGACATCGTGGGTACACGGTATTGCCGATCCGGTCCTGCGGGCCGCCGCCGTGCGAAGCCTGGAGACTGCTCCCGGTGCTGCGCATTTGCGCCGTGATCCGCTGGCCTATGCACATTGGCTGGCCCTGCTTGGCGCGCAGGATCGCGCGCTCGCCGTGCTCGAGCGCTTGCCCAGCCAGCGCAACAGCCCGGAACCGGATTGGATGTGGGATCCCGCTTTCGACCCGATCCGCAACGATCCCCGCTTCAAGGCGGTGCTGAAGAAGATGGGTTTGCCGTACGCGCCGGCCGGCACTGCCAACCATGAATGAACTTATCGCCCGCCTGAAGCAGCGCAAGCTGGTGCAGTGGGCGCTGGCTTATGTCGCATTTGCGTTTGCGCTGTTGCAGGGGGTGGACATTGTCGCGCAGCGGTTCGGCTGGCCGGACCAGGTCGAAAAGTTGCTGATCCTCGCGCTGGCCGTGGTTTTCCTCGTCGTGCTGGTACTGGCGGGGTATCACGGCGAGCGGGGAGCACAAAAAGTCAGCGGCACCGAGATCGTGATCCTCGCGTTGCTGTTGGCGATCGGCGGCGGGCTGCTGTGGCGATTCGAGCGCGGCGCTCCATCAACGAGGAGCCCGGGTACGGCAAGCAGCCCGGATGCGGCGCAGCGGAATCCGGGTGCAACTCCGTCAGCGATTCCAATTGCCGCGATCCCCGCCAAATCCATCGCCGTGCTTCCGTTCGAGAATTTGAGCGAAGACAAAGGCAACGCCTATTTCGCCGACGGCATGCAGGACCTGGTCCTCACCAAGCTCGCGGACATCGGCGATCTCAAGGTGATCTCGCGCACCTCGACCCTGAAATACCAGAGCCATCCCGACAACCTGAAAACCATCGCGCAACAGCTCGGCGTAGCTACCATCCTCGAAGGCAGCGTGCAGAAAGCCGGCAACCAGGTGCTGATCAACGTGCAGTTGATCAACGCAAGCAGCGACAGCCATGTCTGGGCGCAGAGCTACACCCGAACGCTGGACAACATTTTCGGCGTGGAGGGCGAAGTCGCACAGAAGGTGGCCGATGCCTTGAAGGCGAAATTGACGCCGAAAGAAGCCGCGCAGCTTGCCACGGCGATGAGCGGCGATGCGGCGGCGAACGACTTGTTCCTGCGCGCCGAATATTTCGCCCATCAAGGCAACACGACCTACGATTCCACGTCCTTCCGCCGCGCGATCCCCATTTACCAACAGGCGCTGGCGAAGGATCCCGGTTTCGCGCTCGCACGGGCGCGGCTTTCCTTTGCCGAGAGCGGCGCCGTGTGGTTTGGAAGCGGCGAAAATGACATCCGCCGGCTCATCGCTGACGCCCAGGCGCAGGCCGAGCAGGCGCTGGCGCAACAGCCTCGCCTGGTGGCCGCGCAAGTGGCCCTCGGATACAGCGCTTACTGGGGCCGTGGCGATTTTGTCAGCGCGCTGCAGGCATTCGATGCGGCGCTTGCCTTGCGCCCCAATGATGCCGATGCGTTGAGCGGAAAGGGTTTCGTGTTGCGTCGGCAAGGAGATTTTGCGGCGGCGATCGCAGCATTGACCCGTGCGCTTGAGCTCGACCCGCGCGACATCAGCTTGCTCAATTCACTCGGCGAAACCTTCTCGGCGGTGTCGCGGTACGCGCAAGCCGCGCCGTTGTACCAGCGGGCGCTCGACCTCGACCCCGAAAACGTGCAAACGAAGTTCGACAATTCCACGAATATCCTGATGAGCAGTGGCGATGCGGCACGCGCGCTGGGCGCAGCGCAAGGCGACCAGCCGCAATTGCTCGTGTGGCGTGCGCAGTTGCTGACCTACCAGCGCAAGTACCGGCAGGCGCTGGCGCTGATTGCGAGCATCCCCGAGACTCCGGCGGGCTTCAATTATCAAGTCGGGCCCAAGGCGCTGGCGCAAGCCAATCTCTACCATCTGGTGGGCGATGCGGCGCAGGCGCGTGCGCTTTTCGCGCAGGCCTTGTCGCAATCGCGTGCGCGTTTGTCCGCGTTGGCCGGCGCCCCGATCAAGCAGGCTTTTGTCTGGGATCACATTGCCGCGGCCGAACTGGGCTTGGGCCAGACCCAGGCGGCGTTCGCCGCCATCGCCCATTCGCAGTCCTTTGCCAGCCGCTCCGGCGATCGGTTCTTCACCCCCGGTATCATCGCGAACAACGCCCAGTTGTATGCCGAGGCGGGACGCGCGGACTTGGCCGTGCCGCTGTTTGTCCAGACATTCACGACCACCCGCAGCTGGGTCTACAGCACGCCCGCATTGTTGTGGATCGACCCATTGTTGGATCCGATCCGCCGCGATCCGCGCTTTCAGGCGCTACTGAAAAAGTATGCGAAGTACAAGCCTGCAACGGCGAACGCTATCGCGCCAAGTGCATTCCATCCCGCCACACCGGTTCCGGCAACCGCGAACGGAGCCGCGCATGGCTGAATTCATCGCGCGCCTGAAGCAACGCAAGCTGGTGCAATGGGCGCTGGCGTACGTCGCCGCGTCCTTCGCACTGATCCAGGTGCTCGATGTCGTTGCGCAGCGCTTTGCGTGGCCGGACCAGCTCGAACGCGTGCTGATCATTGCGCTGGCGGTTGGCTTCTTCGCCGTGATCGTGCTGGCGTGGTATCACGGCGAACGTGGCGCGCAGAAGGTCAGCGGCACCGAAATCGTGATCCTCGCCTTGCTGCTGGCGATCGGCGGCGGGTTGCTGTGGCGGTTCGAGCGCGCACCTTCGGCGACAAGTAGCCCGGATGCAGCGCAGCGGAATCCGGGAAAGATCAACCCGGATTCCATCGCGGGCGCGACTTCATCCGGGCTGCCAGTTGCGATCGCGCAGGCCGTTTCGATTCCCGCCAAATCCATCGCGGTGCTGCCGTTCGAGAATTTGAGCGAGGACAAAGGGAACGCCTACTTCGCCGATGGCATGCAGGATCTGATCCTGACCAAGCTCGCCGACATCGGCGACCTCAAGGTCATCTCGCGCACGTCCACGGCGAAATACCAAAGCCATCCGGACAATCTGAAGGTCATCGCGCAGCAACTGGGCGTAGCCACCATCCTCGAAGGCAGCGTGCAGAAGGCCGGCGACCAGGTATTGATCAACGTGCAGTTGATTGACGCCCACACCGACAGCCACATCTGGGCCGACAGTTACACCCGCACGCTGGACAACATCTTCGGCGTGGAAGGCGAGGTCGCGCAGAAAATTGCCGATGCGCTGAAGGCC
>DATNGL010000145.1:0-3119 GCA_035605895.1 Rhodanobacter sp. | reverse complement strand
CGAGCGCGAGGCGTTCCGCCACATCATGCAACGCTGCAACCAGCGCCTGTTCCGGGTCGCGCGCGCCGTGATCGGCGAGGACTCCGAGGCGGAAGACGTGTTGCAGGAGTCGTATATGCGTGCCTATGACAAGCTGGATTCGTTCCGCGGCGATTCGACCCTGTCGACCTGGCTGACCACGATCGTGCTGAACGAGGCCCGCGGCCGCCTGCGCAAGCGCCACACCATGGTCGGGCTGGATCAGGTCGACGCGGCGCCTGACGATACGCATCAGATCATCCGCTTTCCCTCGAAATTCGGCAGCGAGGATCCCGCCGCC
Organism: Rhodanobacter sp.; assembly: GCA_035605895.1. Classification (GTDB taxonomy): domain Bacteria; phylum Pseudomonadota; class Gammaproteobacteria; order Xanthomonadales; family Rhodanobacteraceae; genus Rhodanobacter. Next base: position 2,800 of record DATNGL010000145.1, on the reverse strand, counting down.
TTCGCCGCGCGCACGCAGATCCGCCACCTGCTCGAACACGCCATCGACGAATTGCCGCCGGGTTTTCGCGTGGTCTACATGATGCGCGAGGTCGAGGAATGCAGCGTGGAAGAGACGGCCAGCCAGCTCGGCATCAAGCCGGAAACGGTGAAGACCCGCCTGCACCGCGCGCGCCGCCTGTTGCGTTCGTCCCTGCACGACCGACTGGCCGGCACCATGGGCGAGGCGTTCCCGTTCATGGGCCGGCGCTGCGCCCGCGTCACCGACGCGGTGATGGCGCGGCTGGAGGCCGAGGCGACCGACGACTGACATCGCGGGCTCCTGCCATTGGCGCGGCATTCATCCGTTCACGAATTCTCCTGCCCATCCTCCCGCAGGACAGCACGCAGGAAGGGAATCGTGATCCGCCGCTGCGCCGCCAGCGACGCCTGGTCCAGCCGCTCCAGCAAATCCAGCAGCGCCCCCAGATCGCGCGCATGGCGCGCAAACAGCCAGTCCAGCACGCTGTCGTCCAGCTCGATGCCACGCGAAGCGGCCTGCGCCCTCAGCACCGCGCGGCGCTCGTCGTCATCCAGCGGCTTCAGCGCAAACTGGGTGCAGGCGCCGAGCCGCGAGCGCAGGTCGGGCAGTTCGATGCCCAGTTGCGCGGGGGAGACATCGGCGGCGAACAGCAGCGCGTTGCCATCCGCCCTGGTGCGGTTGTAGAGGTCGAACAGCGCGTGCTCCGCTTCACGATTGCCGGCGATGGCGCCGAGGTCGTCCAGCGCCAGCAATTCGCTGCCGGCGACGCCGCGCAGCGCGGTGGCGTGACCGGCGATCGTCGCCAGCGGCAGGTATTGCGCACGCCGGCCGGCCGCGGCGGCGGCCTGGCAGGTCGCCAGCAGCAGGTGGCTGCGGCCGCTGCCGCCGGCACCGTGCAGGTAGACCCATGGCGCGCCGCGCTCGATGGCGAGCGCCTGCACGGCGGCGAGCGCGGCAGCATTGGCGCCGGCATGGAAATGTTCGAAACGCTGGCGGCGCGGCCAGCGCAGCGCGAGCGGCAGTTGCGGAATCATGGGGCGGAACGGTCGTCCGGTGCGGGCTCGACCGAAGTCTCGATCTCGCCATTCCGGTGCACGTCGACCTCGACTTCGGCAATCACCGGATCGTCCGGCCCGCTTTCGTTGTACAGCTCGCTCATGCGATAGCGCTCGACCAGATAACGCAGCAGCACCACGATCACCGAGGCCGCCGGCAGCGCCAGCAGCACACCGAGGAAGCCGAACAGATAACCGCCGGCCAGCACCGCGAAGATCACCGCCACCGGATGCAGGCCGATCTTGTCGCCGACCAGCTTGGGCACCAGCACATAACCTTCCAGCAGCTGGCCCACCGCGAACACGCCGCACACCAGCAATACATGGGTCCAGTCGCCGAACTGCACCAGCACGGCGATCATCGCCGCCACGAAGCCGATGATGAAACCCAGGTACGGCACGAAACTGAGCAGGCCGGCGACCAGGCCGATCAGCAGCCCGACCGAGAGTCCGGTCAGCCCCAGGCCGGCGGCGTAGAACACGCCCAGCGCCAGCATCACCAGCAACTGGCCGCGCACGAAGGCGCCGAGGATGGCGTCCGACTCGCGCGCCAGGTGCGCGATGGTCGGCTGCAGCGAGCGCGGCAGCATGCCGTCGATGGTGGCGACCAGCCGGTCCCAGTCGCGCAGCAGGTAGAACGCCACCACCGGAATCAGCACCAGGTTGGTCAGCCACACGGCAATGCCCACGCCGGAACGCGACACCTTGCCCAGCACGGTGGTGGCGACGTCGCCGATCGAGCCGATGTGCGTCTTGATCAGCTGCAGCAGGCGATCGCTGTCGAAGGTGTGCGGGTCCAGATGCAACTGCGCCTGCAGCCAGGGCCACGCGACGTTCTGCGCCCAGTCGCCGTAACGCGGCAGGTTGTTGACCAGGTTCTCGACCTGGCGCGCGATCAGCGGTATCAGCAGCAGCAGCACGCCGACCACGACCACCAGCAGTACCACGAAGACGATCGTGGCCGCCCATATCCGGCTCAGCCCAAGCCGTTCCAGCCGGTCGGCCAGGGGGTCGCCCAGATAGGCCAGCATGGCGGCGACCGCGAACGGCATCAGGACCGGTGCCAGCAGCCAGATCAGGTAGACGATGACCGCCGCGATCGCCAGCAGTTGCCAGCGGCGCGACACGTCGCGGGTCGGGTTCATGGCGAACTTCCGTGCAGCCAGCGCAGGTTGGCGTCGGCGCCGGCATGCGGCTCGCCCTGCAACAGCAGGCGGCCGCCGGCGGCGAGGTTCGCGGCCAGTGCATCCATCGGCACCGAGGCCTTGACCTCGAGCAACGCGCCATCGTTCTGCGCACTCAGCGTGGTCACCTGCTGCACCGACGGATCGGCGTTCAAGGTGGCCAGCAGGTTGGCATAGTCGGCGGCCGAGTCCAGCCCGTCCACCCACAGCTTGCCCTCGCTGGCACCCGTGCCGATCACGTTGAGCTGCTTGCCCAGGCGATCGACCAGTCCGTTGCCGGCGGCGGCCAGCAGGGCGGCGTCGGTGGCACCCTGGTTGCTCCAGTGCTGCACCTGCCCGCCGGAGATCAGTGTCCAGTCGGCCGCGCCGTCGTGCAGTTTGCCCAGCAGCACCAGCCCAGTGTGGTATTGCCGGTTGATCGCCGCCAACGCCGCCGGATCGGCCGCGGCCACCTTGGCTGCATCGAACCGGCTCGATGGCGCCGGATACACCACGTTGGTGCCGCGCGCACCCGCCGTGGTGGCCAGGCTCGCCAGCGCC
>DATNGL010000144.1:0-12759 GCA_035605895.1 Rhodanobacter sp. | reverse complement strand
GTTCACGGTGCCGGTCACGTTGATCACCGCATCGTCGGTGTCGAACACGAACAGGCGCGTGTCGAACAGGCCGTTCTTCGCGGCCAGGTCCGACGCGGCGCAGTTGATCTGCACCGTCTTGTCGCCGAACAGCTTGCCGATGACGATGTTGCCCACGTTGAGGCCGGCCGTCTCCAGCAGGGTCTTGCTGATCGCGCCGTCGTTCATCAGCAGCTTCAGCTCGCCGTTGGCACTGCCGAGCAGGGCGGCGATGGAGTTGCCCTGGGCGGTGAGGTCGGCGTCGCCGTTGATTTCGCCGAAGCTGGTGCGCATCGGTTCGAAGGTCGGGAACAGCTGCTTGAGCTTGAGATGACGCGCGTCGAGTTTCAGCACGCCGCGCATCGGCGCGCGGCTGCCGTCGAGGCTGATGTTGCTGCGCACGGTGCCGCCGGCCAGTCCGAAACTCAGCGGGTCCAGGTACAGCGCGCCATTGTTCATGACCAGGTGGGTGCTGAGCGATTCGATCGGCAGCGACTCGCCATGCGCGATGCGTGCGCCGGTGAAGTTCACGTCCGCGTCCATCGCCTGCCAGCGGCCGGTGCGGAACGATTCGACCGGCAGCAGCTTGTCGGCGGGCTGCGGCGTGCCGTCGCCGCGCTGCTTTTTCTCGGCGTTGGAATCGGCACCGATCAGCGGCGCGAGATCGGCGAATTGCAGCAGCTTCGAGTGCAGGTCGCCGCTCAGCTTGGGCCGTGCGCCGCCGGTGACGAACAGCAGGTTGCCGGCCAGGTCGCTGCCGCCGACGCGGCCGCGGAAGTTCTGGTAGCTGTAGCGGCTGCCACCGCGATGCAGTTCGGCCTTCAAATGGCCCTCGGTCGCGTACGGCGGCGTGTCGGGCAGGGTGAGACCGGTGAGCGGATACAGCTTGGCCATGCTGGAGCCGGAGAACCACAGCCGCAGGTCGAGCGCGCCCAGGTGCAGCGGATCGGTCAGGGTGCCGACCAGGGCGATGCGGCTGTCACCGATGCGCACGTCGGCCTGCAGCGGGAACGGCTTGCTGGTGTCCTGCAGGGCGAGCACGGCGCCGAGCTTGCCGTGGCCGGTGAGGGCGTTGCCCTGGTAGTTGCCGGTGGCGTTCCAGGCGAACTGGTAGTTGATGGATGCGTTCGACTTTTGCGGCTTTTCATCGGCACGGGCCAACGCCTTGCTGGCGGCCGCGCCGGCGGTCCTGGCCACCTGTTCGCGCGCGGCGCTTGTTTGTTGCGCCACGATCTGGTCGTAGGGAATCGCCGCTTGCAGCGGCGTCACGGTGATCTTGAGTTTCGTGCGCGAGGTGACGTCATCCAGGCTGATGACACCGCGGTCGAAACCGACCGAGCCGATGTCCAGATGCCAGGTCGATGGTGTCGAATCCTGCGGCAAGGTGAAGTCCCAACTGGCTCGCCCCTGCTTGTCGCGCTCCAGGTCGACGTTGGGGTGCACCAGTTGCACCGATGGCACCTCGATGCGGTGCGCCAGCAGTGCAAACGGAGACAGGCGGAAGTGCAGGGCGTCCAACTGGGCAAACCGCGGGTGTGCGGCCCAGTCCGGATTGGCGATACGGACATCGCGCGCGGTGAACTCGGGCCAGGGCAGCAGCGAACCGAGCCAGCTGCCGTTGCGGTCGCGCCGCCAGTCCAGGGTGAGGTCGCCGTTGATCGCGAACGGCCGACCGATCGCCTGGCTCACCTTGCTGTCGATGAACGGCCGCGCGCGATTCCAGCTGAAGCAGGCGATCACCGCCAGCAACAGCACGACCAGCGCCAGCAAGGCGCTGGCGATCAGGACCAGCAACCTGGGGCCTCGCTTCATGGGCTCGCTCCGCGTTCCTCGACCGTGGCGCGCATCCGTGCGCAGACGTCGGGCCATTCCATGCCTTGAGGGGAGTCATAGCCAATGCCATGGCAAGGTTATGTAGTCGCCCGAGGTTGCCGTTCAGTTTGCGGTCGTGTGGAGTGCGCAGGCGTGCCCGTTGCGCCGCTATTGGCCGGGGTGGTACTGGCGCTCGGTGTGCCCCTTCAACTGCTCCGGCCAGAAGTACACGGTACGCAGGTTGCCGGTGGTGTAGCGCTCGGCCTCGTCGTTGAAGTGCTTCGAGTCGGGATGACCGCTTTCGCCGCCGGCGGTGATCGCGCGGGCGCGCACCTTCGGGCCGAACTCGACCGCCGCGACGAAGCTGTTGCCGCCGGTGCCGTAGTAGCGTTTCGTGCCGGGCCAGCGGTGCGCACCGAACGAGGCCAGCGAACCCCAGCGCGAGGAGGTGAACGGCACCGGGATGCTCGGCTTGCCGTCGTCGAATTTCTGCACGATGTCGCCGTTGATGCGCTGGAAGCGGTTGATCTCGCCCCACGGCACGCCCCAGCTGCCGAAGTCCTGCTGCAGGCGGTCGGAAGCTTCGACCAGCGCATGCAGGCGTGCCTGCGCGCCGGCTTTCGCGGCCATCCTGTCATAGATCGACAGGCCTTCGGCGGTGTCGGCCTTGCTCACTTCATCCCACAGCGTGTCGCCCCAGAACACCGCCAGCGAGGTCGGCATCGAGGCGATGCCCCAGCGATAGTCCCAATCGCGCAGCAGCTGGATCGGTCCGGCGAGTTTTGCGCGCAGCGGATCGTTGGCGGGCAGTGTGTCGTAGTCGGCAAGCAGGATCGGGATCTGCCGCGCGAAGGCGGGCAGGTAGGAGTCGAATGCGGCGGTGATCAGCGAGGGCACGGTGACGTGGCTGATGCCGGTGAGCAGGCGCGTGGCATGCAGGCCGCGCGGGTTCTCGCCGAACGTATCCATGTAGCGCGGGTAATCGGCCTGCTTCGGGCTGTATGGGCCAGCCGCGGACCAGGGCCAGTCGTTGGTGTTGAAGGTCCAGCCGTTCGGCGGGTTCACCACCTGCGGCAACTGGTCCAGCGGGGTCAGGCCCTGCCAGTCGGTGGCCGGGTCGCTGCCGTCGACCGGCTTGGTGTAATCGAAGCGGTTGTCGCGTTTGGGCACGAACTGCGGCAGCAGGAAGGCGATCTCGCCCTTGTCGTCGGCGAACAAGGTGTTGTTGGACGAGTTGGCCTTCAGCTCGGCGACTTTCATGTAGCTGGCGAGGTCGTGCGTCCTGGTCCGCAGCCAGCTTTGCTCCAGCGCCGGGATCGGCTTGTTCATGAGCGCCTCGGCGATCCACTTGTCGCCCAGTTCGCGCACGATCGGGCCGTGGTGGGTGAAGTACGCCGTGAAGCTGCGTTGGGCCAGCGCGCCGTCCTTCGCGCGGTACGACAGGGTGATCTGGCGCGAAGTGATCGGCCGCAGTTCCTTGCCGTAGCGATAGAACAGCTTGCCGTCCTGGTGCACGACGGTCTCGGCGAATTCGTCGACCACGTCGACGCCGGTCGAGGTGTGCATCCAGCCCACGTGCGGATTGAAGCCCTGGTAGATGAAGAACTGGCCCCAGGTCACCGCGCCATAGGCATCCAGCCCTTCGTCGCTGGACATCTGCAGTTCGGAGCGGAAGAAGAACGAGGTGTGCGGGTTGATCAGCAGCAGCGCATGGCCGTCGACGGTGAGTTTCGGCGCGATCGCGATGCCGTTCGAGCCGGTCGGCTCGATCCAGCTGGGACGAGTTTGTACCTGGGCCAGCGGCGCATCGGTCGAAGCGCCGTAGAACGCTTTCAGCGGCGCCAGATCCACCCGTTCGATATCGCCGCCGATGCTGCCCTCGGTGAACGACAGCGCCATCCACGGCTCGAAGTGGGCGATCACGCGCGGATGGACGTCCGGATGCGTCGCCAGGTAGTAGTTCAGTCCGTCGGCCCAGCTGTCCATCAGCTTGCGCAGCCAGTTCGGGCTTTGCGCATACAGCTTCTTCAGCTCGACCGGGTCGATGAACAGGCGCTGGCGCAGGTCCTGCCACAACGCGGAGTCGTCGGCGTCCTTCGCCTCGGCGAGCCGGCCCAGCGAGACGAGGTAGTTGGTCTCGACGCGATTGAAGTCGTCCTCGGCTTGCGCATAGGCCATGCCGAACACCGCGTCGGCATCGGTCTTGCCGTGCACGTGGGCGATGCCCCAGTCGTCGCGGGTGATCGTTGTTGCCTGCGCTTCGCGTTGCCAGCGGGCCTGCTCGGTAGGGCTGGCCTGAGCCGTACTGGTCAGGCATAACGCCAGCAGGCCGGTCATGGCCAGCCCGATCAACTTGCCTGGAAACGGTGTGCTCATCTGCTGCCCCTTGCTGCCCGGAATGCCACGCAAGCGTAGCTTACTTGTGTGTTCGCATCTTTCGGTGAGCCGGCCGGGCGCCAGGGACAAAACAACACTCGCCCTTGAAATGCATGTTCGTGGCCGCGCAGTCAGCTGCCAAAACGCTCGCGCAAGGCGGCGCGGTGACGCCGGCTGCAGGGGATCGTGGCGCCGTCGCGTAGCGTCAGTCGGGCATCGCCGGTTTCCAGCGGTTCGATCTGCACGAGGTAGTCGAGGTTGACATAATAGCTGCGGTGCACGCGGACGAAACGTGCGGGATCCAGCCGCCCTTCGATCGCCGCCATGGTGGTGCGCAACGGATAATCGCGACCGCGCACATGCAGGTTCACGTAGTTGCCCGAGGCCTGCAACCACTCGATTTCGCCCGCGTTGAGCAGGAACTCCCGGCCCAGCTTGCGCACCAGGAAGCGCTCGGGTCGCTCGACCGGCTCGGTGGGTTGCCCGTCGTCGGGCTCCGCCAGCAGGCGCGCCTCGCCCTGCCAGCGGACGAGCAACAGCTGCGCCAGGCACAGCAGCACGATGATCAGGAAATAGGTGCGAAAGTCCTTCAGGTATTCGTAGCCGAACCGCGCCCCGAACTCGTAGTGCAGGCCGACCCACACGTAGACCAGCTTGCGCAGCGCGACCATGCCCACGACATGCACCAGACTGAAGGGAATCGTCGCCAGCAGGTGTCGCGGCAGGCTGTGTCGCCAAGTGTCGAAGCGGAACGGCCAACGTCGTTCCAGCGCAATCACGAATGGCACCAGCGCCAGGATGACGATCGAGCTGCTGCATTCCCATACCCAGGGCTCCCACGTGGCCACGCGGGCATAGTCGATCTGCGCGACCAACCCGTTGAATACGGTAATGAGCGCGGTCAGCACGACCCAGAAGCCGACTTCGATGGGTCGCCGCCAGCGCTGGAAGTCCTGGAAGCCGACGCCCGACTGTTCGTTCATGCACCGATTCTACGCAAAGCGCTTGCGGTCCGTCCCCACAAGCCCGCCATCCGTCCCCGGGATGGATCGATCCGTCACCTGGCGGGCGACCGCGGGCCCGCTTTCTTGCAGCATGAGGGCCGACTCAATCACCGAGGCCCGTCATGAACCGTCGCGATCTGCTCAAGGCCACCTTCGCCGCATCTTTCCTGCCGCTGGCGCTGTCTCCCGTCGGGCGTCTGCTGGCCAGCACGGGCGGAAGCCTGTTGCGCAGAGTGCGCCCAGGCGATCGTGCCTGGCCGACCCCGGCGACATGGGATGCGCTGAAGCAGCGCGTCGGCGGTCGCCTGCTGAAGCTGCAGTCGCCATTCGCACCGGACGCGCCCGCTGCAGCCAAGGCCGAGGCGCTGCAACAGCTGAAGAATCCGTTCTATCTCGGTGACCAGCCGGCCTTGACCCAGACCAGCGGCTGGGCCGACGCGTGGACCTCCCGGCCAAGCGCCTGTGCGGTGGCCGCCGAGAGCGCAGCCGATGTCGCCGCGGCCGTGAACTTTGCGCGCGATCATCACCTGCGCCTGGTCGTGAAAGGCGGCGGCCACAGCTATCAAGGTACCTCCGACGCCCCTGACTCCTTGTTGATATGGACGCGACGGATGAACCAGATCCAGTTGCACGACGCATTCGTGCCGGAAGGTTGCTCCGTGTCGCCGCAGCCTGCCGTGAGCATCGGCGCCGGCGCGATGTGGATCGACGCCTACGATGCGGTGACCACGAAAGGTGGTCGCTATGTACAAGGCGGCGGTTGCACCACGGTGGGCGTGGCGGGGCTGGTGCAGAGTGGCGGCTTCGGCAGCTTCTCCAAGCACTACGGCACGGCGGCGGCGGGGTTGATCGAGGCCGAAGTGGTCACCGCTGACGGTCAGGTGCGCATTGCGAACGCCTGCACGAACCCGGACCTGTACTGGGGCCTCAAGGGCGGTGGCGGCGGCAGCCTCGGCGTGGTGACGAGGCTGACCCTGCGCACGCGCGAGCTGCCGGCATTCTTCGGCGCGGTGCTCGGCACGATCGAGGCTTCCACCGACGCGGCGTATCGCGCACTGATCGCGAAGGCGATCGCGTTCTATCGGAGCGACTTGTTCAATCCGCACTGGGGCGAGCAGATGCGCTTCGGCGGACGCAAGCTGCACCTGAGCATGCTGTGCCACGGGCTGGATCAGACGCAGATGGAAAAGGTCTGGGCGCCGTTCCTCGCCTGGGTGAAGGCGAATGCCGAATACCGCTACGCCGAAGCGGTGAAGATCTTCGCGCTGCCGGCGCAGCATATGTGGGACGCGGACTTCATGCGCCAGCATGTGCCGGGCGTGATGGTCGCTGACGACCGACCCGGCGCGCCGAAGCATCACGCGTACTGGGCGATGAACGTCGAGGAGACGGGCTGGTTCCTGCACGGCTACCAGTCGGCGTGGTTGCCGGCTTCGCTGTTGCGCGGGGAGCGGCAGGCCGCGTTGGTCGATGCGCTGTTCGACGCCGCGCGCGAGTGGGGCGTGGGCCTGCACTTCAACAAGGGCCTGGCCGGTGCGCCCGCGGCGGAGATTGCCGCCGCGAAAAACACCGCGACGAACCCGCAGGTGCTCGACGCGTTTGCGCTGGCGATCATCGCCGGCGCCGGTGCGCCGGCCTTTCCCGGCATGCCCGGCCCCGATCTGGCGGAGGCGCGGCGCGGCGCTACCGGCATCGGCAAGGCGATGGCCGCCTTGCGCAAGATCGCACCGAATGCCGGAGCCTATGTCTCGGAGAGCGACTATTTCCAGCGCGACTGGCAGACCGCGTTCTGGGGCACGAACTATCCGAAATTGCTCGCGGTGAAGCACCGCTACGATCCGCACGGCCTGTTCTTCGTGCATCACGGCGTGGGCAGCGAGCGTTGGAGCGAGGACGGGTTTGCACGCGAAGCCTGATGGGGGACGTATCGCTGGCGTGAGCGTCGGGAAGCGGTGCTGAACGCAGGGGCTTGACTCTGGACATGGATCAATGGTCTAGACTTCCCCCATGAACACGCAAACCAGCTCACTCACCATCGGTGCCGTCGCCAAGCGCGTCGGCGTGGCGATCGACACGATCCGGTTCTACGAACGCGAAGGCTTGTTGCCCGAGCCGCAGCGACGCGCGTCCGGTTATCGAAGTTACGGCGAGGGCGCGGTTGCCCAGCTTCGCTTCATCCGCCGCGCCAAGCACCTGGGCTTTACCCTGGAAGAGATCCGCGACCTGCTGGCTCTGTCGGCCGATCGCCAGCGCGGGGTGAAAGCCGTGAAGCGGCGCGCGCAGCAGCGGCTGGCGGCGATCGAGCAGCGCATCGCCGAGTTGCAGCGGGTGCGCGATGGGCTGGCGCAGCTGGTCGCCTCGTGTCCGGGGCATGGCAAGCCGGAGGAATGCCCGATCCTGCGCGCGCTCAGCGATGAGCAGGAGTCGGCATGAACGCACATGCGTGCGCTCACGGCGACCACAACACGTCCGCCACGGCGACCGATCCCGTCTGCGGCATGGCGGTGGATCCGGCCACGTCGAAGCATCGATCCACGCATGACGGGCAGACGTTCCACTTCTGCGGCGGCGGCTGCCAGGCGAAGTTCGACGCCTCGCCGGCGGCATACTTGGGCAACGGTCACCACAAGGCAGGCGACTGCTGCGCCTCGCAAGCCGGGCAGCATGCCGATGCTTCCCCGCCGTCATCCCGGCGCAAGCCGGGATCCAGCGACTTCAATTCGGCAAACCCGGAGGCGCTGGATTCCTGCTGTCGCAGGAATGACGATCAAAAGCAGGCGATGCAGGAATCCTCGCGGATAACGGACCCCGTCTGCGGCATGACGGTCGATCCGCACACCGCCCAGCATCGCGCCGACCACGCCGGTTGCACGTATCATTTCTGTTCTGCGGGTTGCCGCGAGAAGTTCGTGGCCGATCCAGCATCGTATCTCGACGCACGCGTGGCGCCGCCGACCGTGCCCGGCACGATCTACACCTGCCCGATGCATCCGGAGGTGCGCCAGGTCGGCCCCGGTGCCTGCCCGAAGTGCGGCATGGCGCTGGAGCCGATGATGCCGGCGCTGGATGAGGACGACGGCGAGCTGGCGTCGATGACGCGGCGCTTCCGGCTGCTGGTGGCGCTGACCGCGCCGGTGTTCGTGCTGGCGATGGGGCCGCACCTGTTCGGCTGGCATCTGCCGGTGCCATGGGATGGCGTGGCTGGCTGGGTCGAGGCGGTACTGGCAACGGTGGTGGTGCTGTGGGGCGGCGCGCCGTTCTTTGCGCGCGGCTGGCGTTCGCTGCGACCGTGGCATCCGAACATGTACACGCTGATTGCGCTGGGCACCGGCGTGGCGTGGCTGTACAGCGCGGTGGCGTTCCTGCTGCCGGGGCTGTTCCCGGATGGGTTCCGCGACATGCATGGCCGCGTCGCGGTGTATTTCGAATCGGCGGCGGTGATTGTCACCCTGGTCACGCTGGGCGATTTCCTGGAGCTGCGTGCACGTCGGCGCACCGGCGCGGCGTTGAAATTGTTGCTGGGCCTGGCGCCGAAGACGGCGCGACGAATCGCTGCCGATGGCCGCGAAAGCGACGTGGCGCTGGATCAGGTGCATGCCGGCGACGTGTTGCGCGTGCGCCCCGGCGAGAAGGTACCGGTCGACGGCGTGGTGCTGGAAGGTGCCAGCCATGTCGACGAGTCGATGCTCACCGGCGAGCCGATGCCGCTGGCCAAGGCGGCCGGCGATCCGCTGACCGGCGGCACGGTGAATCAGGACGGCGGACTGACCATGCGCGCGCTGAGGGTCGGCGGCGAGACGATGCTGGCGCAGATCGTGGCCCTGGTGGCGCAGGCGCAGCGCAGCAAGGCGCCGCTGCAGCGGGTGGCCGACAAGGTGGCGGCGTGGTTCGTGCCCGCCGTGGTGGCCGTTGCCGTGATCGCATTCGCAGTGTGGGCATGGGTGGGCCCGGAACCACGCCTCACGCATGCGCTGATCGCAGCGGTATCGGTGCTGATCATCGCCTGCCCGTGCGCGCTGGGCCTGGCCACGCCGATCTCGATCATGGTCGCCAGCGGCCGCGGTGCGCAGCACGGCGTGCTGTTCAAGGACGCCGGCGCGATCGAATCCCTGCGCGATATCGACACCCTGGTGGTGGACAAGACCGGCACCCTGACCATCGGCAAGCCGTCGTTGACGGAGCTGGTCGCGCTGGACGGCCAACCGCGTGAGCGCCTGCTGGCGCTGGCCGCCGCGCTGGAACGGCCCAGCGAACATCCGCTGGCGCGGGCGATCGTGGGCGCGGCGGAAGCGGAGGGCGTGGCCGTGCCGGCGGCGGCGGACTTCCGTTCACTGACCGGGCGGGGCGTCAGCGCGGTGGTGGATGGTCTCCAGGTGGCGTTCGGCAACGCGAAGCTGATGTCCGAAGTGCAGGTCGCGATCGCGGGCGACGCCGCCGCGCGCGCCGAGCAACTGCGCGGGCAGGGTGCCACGGTGATGTTCCTCGGCGTCGACGGCGCACTCGCTGCCTTGCTGGCGGTGGCCGACCGGATCAAGCCGGATACGCCGCGGGCGATGGCCGACCTGCGCGCCGCCGGCCTGCGCATCGTGATGCTTACCGGCGACAACGTCACCACGGCGCAGTCGGTGGCGCGCGCGCTGGGCATCGACGAAGTGCACGCCGACGTGTCGCCGGCCGACAAGGCGGCGGTGGTGAATGCGTTGCGCGCCGAAGGCCGCCGCGTGGCAATGGCTGGCGACGGCATCAACGACGCGCCCGCGCTGGCGGCGTCCGACGTCGGCATCGCGATGGGCAGCGGTACGGATGTGGCGATGGAAAGCGCGCAGGTGACCCTGGTCAGGGGCGAGCTGGGCGCGATCGTGCGGGCGCGCAGGTTGTCGCAGGCCACCGTGCGCAACATCCGCCAGAACCTGTTCTTCGCCTTCGTCTACAACGCGGTCGGCGTGCCGCTGGCGGCCGGTGTGTTGTACCCGTGGTTCGGCATCGTGCTGTCGCCGATGATCGCCGCGCTGGCGATGAGCCTGAGTTCGGTGTCGGTGGTGAGCAACGCACTGCGCCTGCGCAAGGTCGCGCTGTAGCGCGCAGGCGCGAGTGACGCCTGTCATCGCCGATGCTTGACGGCTGGCTCTGCAACCGGACGGGTCTGCACGGGATCATCTCTTCACGCCATCCCGGCGCAAGGAGAAACGACATGCACAAGCTCTACCAGGATTCCGCCTTCATTTCATGCATGGCGCTGTTGTTCGCTGCGTTCGCCACTGCGTCGACCGTACTGGCGCTGTTCCAGCACGGCTCGATGCCATTGGCCTGAATCCGTTGGAGCGTCCCGGTTGATCGCCGATCGGGCGTCGCGATGCTTTAAGCTTTCGCGATCCGGTCGGTGCGTGCTGCGAGGTTGCGCAGCGCGGCAGGCCATCATCAGCGAAGTCGACAGGCATGACCCGCAATCTCGCCGAATGGCTGGCGTACCAGGAACGCGTCAACGTCCACAGCATCGAGCTGGGGCTCGATCGCGTGCGCGAAGTGTGGCAGCGGATGGGCGCGCCGGCTCCCGCGAAAAAGGTGATCACGGTCGGCGGCACCAACGGCAAAGGATCGACCGTGGCCCTGCTCGAAGCGATGCTGGCGGCTGCCAACATGCGCGTCGGTGCGTTCACGTCGCCGCATCTGCTCGATTACAACGAGCGCATACGCATCTGCGGCACGGATGCCGATGACGCTGCCCTGATCGCCGCGTTCGAACGGATCGAGGCGGCACGTGGCGCCGCTCTGGATGATGCCGTTCCCCTGACCTATTTCGAATTCGGCACGCTGGCCGCGCTGGATCTGTTCGCCCGCGCCGGCGTCGACGTGGCCGTGCTCGAAGTGGGGCTGGGCGGCCGGCTCGATGCGGTGAATATCATCGACGCTGACGTGGCGGTGATCACCACGGTGGACCTGGATCACATGGAGTGGCTGGGTCCGGACCGCGACAGCATTGGTCGCGAAAAAGCCGGCATCGCCCGGCCCGGGCGGCCCGTGATCCTGGGCGAACCGGACCCGCCGGCCGGCCTGCTTGCGGCATTGGCCGAATGCGGCGCGCGGGTCGAACGGGCCGGCACTGACTTCAGCGTGGAGCGCCATCAGGACGGCTGGCGCTGGCGCCATCGGGATGGCGCCGCGATGGAGCTGCCCGATCCGCCCCTGGCGGCGCCGGTGCAATTCGCCAATGCGGCGGCGGCGATTGCCGCGCTGCATGCGTTCGATGAAGGTGCGCTCGCACCCAGCGCACTGTTCGCGGCGGCCAGCGCCGGGTTGCACGAGGTGCGGGTCCCGGCGCGCCTGCAGACACTCGGCGGCGAGCCGCCGCTGGTCGTGGACGTGGGGCACAACCCGCAGGCGGCACGGGCGCTGGCCGAGTGGCTGGACACGCAGCCGCCCGGCGGCGTGCACGCCGTCTACGGCGCGCTGGCCGACAAGGACGTGGCCGGGGTGGTCGCCGCGCTCGGTACGCGCATCGACCACTGGCACCTGGCGGGGCTGGATCATGCCACCCCGCGCGGCCTCGCCGTCACGGCGCTTGCCGCAACCTTGCGCGAAACCCTGCCGCAGGCGCGTTTCGATGTTCATGCCGACGTGGCGGCGGCGCTGGCGGCGGCGCGGCAGGCGGCACCGCCCGGCGGGCGCATCCTGGCCTTCGGCTCGTTTTTCGTGGCCAGTGCGGTGATCGCTGAACAGGCAACTTGAGCGGCGCCATGGCGCATGGCGCGGGCAGGTATAATCCCGCCGTTACGCATTGCGTTTGCCGCCTGGGAGCGAAAACTTGAAAACACGCCTGCTGGGAGCTGCCGTCCTGATAGCGTTGGCGGTCATCTTCGTGCCGATGTTCTTCTCCGGCAGCCCGCCGACCCCGGGCAGCGACCAGTCGGTCAGCCTGGCCATTCCGCCGGCACCCGATCGCGACCTGCAAACCAGGACGATGAGCCTGAATCCCGCCGCCACGGCGAGCGCACCGAGTGCCGCTGCCGTGGCGACCTCCACCGCCGCGCCGGCATCGGGCGATCGCATCGCCACCGTCACCATTGATTCGAACCGTCCGCGCGACGTGGAGCTCGACCCGCAGGCGGGCCGGAAGCCGGCGCCGACGACGGTGACCATCGGCAGCGGTGCATCGCCGGCGCAGCCGGTGATTGCGCCGCGAACCGCGGGAGCCGCGCCGACGCAAGCGCCGGGCAAGCCGGAAAAGACCGCGCCGCCCAGGTCGACCGAGGCCGCTTCCGCACCGTCCGGCGCCGCCGTGGGACGCGGCAGCTACACGCTCAACCTCAGCGCCTACGCCAGTGCGGCCGGCGCCGCGAAGCTGGAGCATCGGGTGCGCGCGCTGGGTTACCCGGTGACGAGCCATGCGATCACCCAGGCCGGCAATTCGCGCACCCTGGTCATCGCCGGGCCGTTCGATACGCGTACGGCGGCCGAAGCGGCGCGCCTGAAGATCACCCAGGCGATCCCCGGCGTGCCGGCGCGGCTGGAGCAGGATGCCAGCGTGGATGCCACTCCGGCCGCGGCGGCC
>DATNGL010000143.1:0-9189 GCA_035605895.1 Rhodanobacter sp. | reverse complement strand
GCAGGACAATGAGTGCGGTATATCCGCGTTCCCGGCTGACGCCCCCTGTAGTGCTCATGTTCACCTCATCGGTCTAACTGATATATGCCGCTATGCATCGCCGTTGCCGCATCGCCTGAGGCGGCTACTGGCCAGGGCTGCTCTTCCACACTCCGACCCACACTGGCGCCGGCCCCCTTCACCACTTGCCGGAGTCACCCCGCCATCACGCCGCGGCCTGACGGAAGTCCGGGGCACGCACCAGCCGGCTCATGCTGAAAATCGCCAGTTGCTGCTCGCCCACCCGACTGTCCACGAAACGAACCAGCCGCGGGTCGTCCTCGTCCCGGGCGTGCTGTCGCTGCTCCTCGTCCACCGTGCGCTGGCCGAATACCTCATCCACCAGCAGTGCCACGTTGCCGCTGCCCTGGCGCACCACCAGCAGGCGGCTGCGATCGGAATGCTGCGTGCGCTCGCCAAACAGGAATCGCGCGAAATCGACCACCGGCACCAGGTTGCCGCGGACATTGGCCACGCCGAGCAGCCACGGCTGGGTTCCGGGCACCGGCGTGAGCACCGGCACGGCCAGCAACTCGTTGATCTCGTCGATACCGCTCACCAGCGTCCGCGAACCGACCCGGAAGCCGATGCCGCGCCACAATCCGGGTGCCTCGAACTTGTCCTGCGTGTCGGATGCATGCGCGAGCGACAGCCGCTCGTAGCGGGCCAGAATCTCGAACGGGGTACGGTTGACGGACTGGTTCATGTTCCACTCGACAGCAAATCGTTGATGCAGGCCAGCAGTTCCTTTTCGTTCACCGGCTTGGTGATGAACGCGCGGGCGCCCTGGCGCATGCCCCAGACCCGATCGGTTTCCATCGACTTGGTGGTGATCATCACCACCGGAACATGCTGGGTTTTCGGGTCGCGCGTAAGCGTGCGCGTCGCCTGGAAGCCATTCATTCCCGGCATGATGACGTCCATGATGACCAGGTCAGGCAACTCCGCGCGCACCCGTTCGATGCCTTCCTCGGCGGTGCTCACGGCAGCGACCTGATGCCCGGCCCGCTCCAGCAGCGTGGTGAACACGCGCACGTCGGTCGGTGAATCGTCGATGATGAGTATGTTGGCCACAGGTCCCCCTCAGAATCTGCAGTCAGTGGCTCGCGGCGATGCTGACATGGCGATGGATCGCGCCGAGCAACTCGTCGCGCGTGAATGGCTTGGTAAGGTATTGCTCGGCGCCCACGATGCGGCCGCGTGCCTTGTCGAACAGACCGTCCTTCGAACTGAGCATGATCACCGGGGTGGCGCGGAACTCCGGGTTGTTCTTGATCAACGCGCAGGTCTGATAGCCGTCAAGCCGCGGCATCATGATGTCGACGAAAATGATCGCCGGCTTCTGGTCGGAGATCTTGGCCAGGGCCTCGAAGCCGTCGACCGCAGTCAGTACCTCGCAGCCCTCTTTCTTCAGCAGGGTCTCCGCGGTACGGCGAATGGTCTTGGAGTCATCGATAACCAAGACCTTGAGGCCCGCCAAGTCGTTAGCACTCACGTTCAAATTCACTTACTCCCCCCTGCGGCCCGCCACGAGCTCAGGACAAGTGCCATGGCATGCAACTGTCATGCCGCATGGTACACATATGGAAATTCCGTTGGCCAAACCGTTCGAAACCCGCTTTGTGGCGGTGCCTCCGAAGCTTTGCTGTTTACTGCCTGCCCGGCGAAACTGTCAAGCAATAATCACCCGCCCTGCCCGCCGACCGCACAAGATGACCCATAGTGGCACTCCCCGTGTCCGTCGCAACGCCAACGCGCCGGTACGCCGCCGAACCGTCGATACGCCGTTAGTATAGCCACCTGTCACGTTGTGCCTGCAGGCGCCAGCGCACAAACCCGGCAACCCACGGAGAAACCGCGATGACCCTCTCGGTCGCCGTGCTGATGGATCCCATCGGTGCGATAAAAGTGGCAAAGGACACCACCCTGGCCTTGCTGCTGGAAGGCGGACGCCGCGGCCACGCGCTGCACTATTTCGAGCAAGGCGACCTGGCGCTGCGCGACGGCGTGCCGTGGGCGCGCCTCGCCGCGCTGAGCGTCCGCGACGATCCGCACGACTGGTACACGCTCGGCCGGCCGCAATGGCGCGACCTGCGGGAACTCGACGTGGTGCTGATGCGCAAGGACCCGCCGGTCGATGCGCAGTTCATCTACGACACCATGGTGCTGGAAGTGGCCCAGCGTGCCGGCGTGATGGTGGTCAACGACCCGCAGGCCTTGCGCGACTGCAACGAGAAGCTGTTCGCGCTGGCGTTCCCGCAATGCATCGCACCAACCCTGGTCGCGCGCGACCGCGCCGAATTGCGCCGGTTCGCCGCCGAGCACGGCGAAGTCGTGCTGAAACCGCTGGATGGCATGGGCGGCCGCGGCATCTTTCGGGTCCGCCATGGCGACAGCAACCTCAACTCGATGCTGGAAACCCTGCTCGGTGGCGACAGCCATGGAACAGGGCGGCAAATGGCGATCGCCCAGAAATACATCCCCGAGATCAGCGCCGGGGACAAGCGCATCCTGGTGGTCGAGGGCGAGCCGGTGCCGTACGCGCTTGCACGCATCCCGCAAGGCGACGAGTTCCGCGGCAACCTGGCCGCCGGCGGCCGTGGCGAGGGCGTGCCGTTGTCCGAGCGGGATCGCTGGATCGTGACTCAAGTGGCGCCGGAACTGCGTCGACGCGGGCTGCTGTTCGTCGGCCTCGACGTGATCGGCGACTACCTGACCGAGATCAACGTCACATCCCCGACCTGCGTACGCGAGCTGGACAGCCAGTTCGGGCTTAATATCGCAGGCCAGCTGTTCGACGTCATCGAACGGCACGCCCGTGGAAGCCGTACTGCGTGAGTGCAACTGCAACCGTCGACACCCGCCCCGATCCGATCGGCGCCACCCTGCTGTTCTCGCTGCTCCTGCATGGCGTGCTGCTGCTGGGCATCACCTTTCATTTCGCCAAACCCACACCGAGCCTGCCCACGCTGGACGTGGCCCTGGTCAATGTCGCCAACCAGGAGGCGCCGGACAAGGCGGATTTCCTGGCCCAGGCCAACAACCGGGGCGGCGGCCAGGGCGACCATGCAGCGCGCCCCTCGCAAGTGTTTTCCGGCGCGTTGCCGCGACCCGATCCGGGCGTGGCCGCACAACCGCTGGCGAATGCCACACCGCCGCCGCGCACCGCCACGCCGACCCGGATGGTCACCACTACCGGCCGCAGCGATTTCCGCGTCAGCAGCGATACCGCGCAAACCGAAGTCGATCCGCAGCAGGCCACGCCGACCGCCGCCGACCTGCAGCGCCAGGAGGCGATCGCCCAACTGGCCGCCGAGGTGCGCCGCAAGAAGGTGGAGTACGCCAAGCGCCCGAAGGTCAAGTACCTCACCGCGAATACCCGGGAATACGCCTATGCCGCCTACATGCGCGGCTGGTCCGACCGGGTCGAGCGGGTCGGCAACCTGAACTACCCGGAGGAGGCGCGCCGGCGCGGCCTGCACGGCAACGTGCTGCTCACCGTGGTGCTCAACCTCGACGGCAGCATCAAGAGCATCGATGTGATCCAGGGCTCGGGGTACAAAACCCTGGACGACGCCGCGAAACTCATCGTGCGCCTGGCCGCGCCATTTCCGCCGGCTCCCCACAGCGGCGATCACATCGATGAGCTCAACATCACCCGTACCTGGCAGTTCCAGCCGAACAACGTGCTGCAGACGCGCTGAGGCCCTGCGCTTGCGGGCGGCTGCGACTACAATGAACGCATGGCTGCCATGCAACCCTCGACCCTCACCGGGCACTTCCTGATCGCCATGCCGGGGCTGGCCGACCCGCCGTTCTCGCGCGGCGTCGCCTTGCTGTGCCAGCACGACGAGGATGGTGCCGTGGGCCTGCTGGTGAACCAGCTGTCCGAATACCGCCTCGGCGACGTGCTGGCCCAGATGAAGCTGGAGTGCGCGGACAATGAACTGGTCGATGCGCCGGTGCTGATCGGCGGCCCGGTCCAGCAGGAACGCGGCTTCGTGCTGCACCGCGAAGCCGGCGAGTGGGAATCGAGCTATCGCATCAACGGGGACTGGTCGGTGACCACCTCGCGCGACATCCTGGTGGCGATGGCCGCCGGCGAAGGCCCGCGCCAGGCGATCATGGTGCTCGGCTATGCCGGCTGGGATGCCGGCCAGCTCGAGCAGGAGCTGATGGCCAATGCGTGGCTGACCGCCGAAGCCTGCAGCCGGGTGGTGTTCGACACGCCGCTGGAGGAACGCTGGAGCGCCGCCGCCGGCCTGGTCGGGGTCGACCCGCGCCAGTTGTCCGGTTATGCGGGCCACGCATGAGCTGTGTGCTCGGCTTCGATGTCGGCAGCCGCCTGACCGGCGTGGCGATCGGCAACCGCTTCACCGCCACGGCCCGCGCGCTGACCACGGTGCCGGTGCATGACGACGGGCCCGACTGGGTTCGCCTCGATGCACTGCGCCGGGAGTGGCAGCCCGACACCTTGGTGGTAGGCCTGCCGCTGACGCTCGATGGCACCGAACAACCCGCCAGTCGGCGCGCGCGCGATTTCGGCGCACGCCTGCAGCAGCGCTACGACCTGCCCGTGGTGTTCGTCGACGAGCGCCACAGCTCGCAGGAAGCGGCACGGCGGTTTGCTGCCGGCCGTGCCGCCGGACTCAGGCGTCGCCGCGACGCGGCCGGCATCGACGCCGAAGCCGCCGCCGTCATCCTCGAACACTGGCTGGCCGAGGCGGCGGTTCCCGCGGACAACAAAAGCACGGACTGAACGCACGCCCCATCCACTCCATCCCATCGACCCCAGCGAACCCCTTCCATGAGCCCTCGCCTGCGCCACCTGACCACGCTTGAAAACCTGCCGCGGGAGACGATCGTGCGCTTGCTCGATCGTGCCGAGGCGCTGCGCGACGCCTGCGCGCACGGCACGCGCAAGCTCGGGATCCTGGCCGGACGCACCGTGCTGAACCTTTTTTTCGAGCCCTCGACGCGCACCCGCACCTCGTTCGAGCTGGCCGCACGCCGACTCGGCGCCGACGTGGTCAATTTCGACCTCGGTGCGTCGTCCACCAGCAAGGGCGAGGAGCTGTTCGACACCTTGCACACGCTGGAGGCGATGCACCTGGACGCGATCGTCGTGCGCCACAAGCAGTCCGGCACGCCGGATGAACTGGTGCGCCATGCGATGAGCGGCGTGTCGGTAATCAACGCCGGCGACGGCAACCACGCGCATCCCACCCAGGGCCTGCTGGACGCGCTGACGATCCGCCAGCACCGGCCGGATTTCGAGAATCTGAAGGTGGTGATCTGCGGCGACATCAAGCACTCGCGGGTGGCCCGTTCGGATATCCATGCATTCACCGCCCTGGGCGTGAAGGAAATCCGCCTGTGCGCGCCGGCCGAACTGATGCCGGATACGGACGAGGTTCCCGGCGGGCAGCGTCATCACGATTTCGACCAGGCCATCGAGGGCGCCGATGCGGTACTGATGCTGCGCTTGCAGAAAGAGCGCATGGCCGCGATCGACCTGCCCGACGAAGCGGCCTATTTCGCCCATTACGGGCTGGACCGACGACGCCTGGCGCGCGCCGCCAGGGGTTGCCTGGTGATGCATCCCGGGCCGATCAACCGCGGTATCGAGATCGCCTCCGACGTGGCCGATGGCCCCCAGTCGCGCATCCTCGAACAGGTCGGCAACGGCGTCTTCGTGCGCATGGCCGTCCTGAACGAGCTGCTCGCGCGCTGAACCGATTCTCCGCGACATCCCCCGCAGGAACCGGATTTTGCCGGCCTCCCACCTCGGCATCGCCTCTGCCAAGCGGGCATAATGGCGCCTGCAGCACTCACTACACCGGGGATCATCATGCGATCGACTACGCGCTATCTCGCGATGGGCCTGGCCAGCGTCATGCTGGCCGCCTGCTCGCACAAGGACAAGGATGCACCGCTGGCGTTCGTGCCCGCCGACACGCCTTATGTGGTGGCCAACCTGGATGTCATGGATGACAGCACCCGCAAGGCGCTGCTCGCCCAGGCCGACGCCCAGTTGCCATCCCAGCTGACCCAGATGGACGCCGCCGCGGACCGCCTGGCGACCAGGGACCCCGATGCTGCGCGCCTGCTGCGCGCGCTGCGCGCCGAATTCAACGGCAAGACGGTCGAAAGCTTCGCGCAGTCCGCCGGACTGGACCTGAAAGGCTACTCCGCGTTCTATGGCCTGGGCCTGGCACCGGTGTTGCGTTTCCAGCTGAGCGACCCGGCTGCCTTCGAGGCGTTCGTTGACCGGCTCGAGACCGCGTATGGCAAGAAGCTCGACGTTGCCAGCGAGGGCAAGCAGAGCTATCGCAAGTATGTATCCGCCGAATCGGGCACCGAGCTGATCCTCGCCACGGTTGACAAGCAGGCCGTCGCGGCGCTGCTGCCGGTCAACCCGCCACAGGCCATGTTGCGTGAAGCGCTCGGCCTGGACCGGCCGCAGAAGAGCCTGCAGGACGACGGCCGCCTCGCCGCCCTGGCCAAGGCCAAGGGTTACAACAAATGGATGGTCGGCGAACTGGACCTGACCCGCGCCCTGCCGCTGGCGTTTGGCGGCAAGGATGCGCTGGTCGGCGCGATCATGAAGGCGCATGCCGTGGCGGAATCGGCCAAGACCGGCGAACCGGTGGCCAACCAGTTGCAGACCTCGCCAGCCTGCAGCACCGATGCCGCGCGCATCGCGGCGCGGGTGCCGACGATCAGCTTCGGTTATACCCGGCTCGATGCCAGGCACCAGGATGGCCGGATGGACATCGCGCTGGCGGACGACATCAGCAAGGCCTTCGCCGGCCTCAAGGTCGATCTCCCCGGACTGGGCAACGCCGGCACGGCGCCGTTCGACCTGAGCCTGGCCCTGCCGGTTTCCAACCTGCGCACGTTCTGGCTGGCGCAGGCTGACGCGGTGGCGGCCAAGCCATTCACCTGCCCCGCGCTGACCGACCTCAACGATGGCTTCGCCAAGCTCGGCCCGGCCATGCAGAAGGCGGCGATCCCGCCGTTCGGCGACCTGCTCGGCGTGCGCATCGCGATGGATTCGCTGTCGCCGAACGCAAACTCCAGCCTGCCGAGCTTCAGCGGCCGGCTGGTGCTGGCCACCAGCAATCCTTCCGGCCTGCTCGCCATGGGCCAGATGATGGTGCCGGCGCTGGCCCAGCTGAAACCGTCGAACGATGGCAAGCCGGTGGCGCTGCCGCAACAGATGGCCGGCATGCTGGGGCAACCTGCCTGGGCGGCCATGGGCGACAAGGCACTCGCGCTCGGCGTGGGCGCCGGCGAAGATGCCAAGCTCGCCGATACGCTGAAGGAACCCGGCGGCAGTGCCGGACAGATGAGCCGGATGCACTTGAGCGGCGCCATGTACCTGGAGTGGGTGCAACTGATGGCGCAGAAGGTCGACAGCCTGACCGCCGCGGCGAACGCCATGAGCAAGAGCGACGATTCTTCCACTGACAAAACGGACAGCGACGAAAGCACCAAACAGGCTGCCGCCATGGCAGCGCGTTCGAAGGCACAGTTCGCCGCGATGAAGCTGCAGGCAGAGCGCATCGACAGCATCGACGCGGAGATGCACGTCGACGACAGCGGCATGGTGATCACCAGCCAGACGGTGCTGAAGTAATCCGATGGTTCATGAAAAGGCCGGGGCGCTGCGGCGCCCCGGCTTTTTCATGCGCGCACGGAACGCTCCGACAACATTGTCCTGACGCCCTCTTCGCAAACCCCGTTGCCGGCTGAATCGGCATGGCTGCCGCCGACACCAGGTTCACGCGGCACCTGTTGCCATGGCGTCACGGACACCGGAGTCAACCCGTCCCGGCTGTCTTCATGACAGCCCCCCTTTTCCACAAGGAGATCGCCATGCACAAGCATTCCCCGATTCGCCGCAGCATGATCGCCGCCGGCATGATGCTCGCCTTCGCCGCCGTGCCCTTCAGCCAGGCCATGGCTTCGCACGGCAATGAAGCGATGCAGCAGTCTTCGGACAACCAGACCGTGCCGGACAAGGCCGCCGATGCCTGGATCACCACCAAGGTGAAAAGCGAATTCGGCACCACCAAGGGCGTGCACGCCACCGAAATCTCGGTCAGTACCAGCGATGGCGTGGTGACCCTGAGCGGCACGGTAGGCAGCGCAAGGGAGAAGATGCATGCCGTCCGGGTGGCGAAGAAGGTCAAGGGCGTGAAGAGCGTCGATGCCTCGGGCCTGACCGTGGACACGATGAAATCGCACGACATGAAGTCGGACAGCATGCCCTCGTCCAGCATGAGCAGCCACTGAGCCGCAAGCGCGGCGGATGCCGAAGCCGACAAGGAAAAAGGAGCCTCTCGGCTCCTTTTTTTGTGCAGGACACCGACCTCAGCGATTCAGCAGATTGCTGCCGCCGAAGTTCTGCGAGTCGCGGGTTTCCTCGAGCTCCACTCCGTCCAGTCCCTGCGACAAGGTGTGCGCATCGCCGCCCTGGGCCAGCTTGATGCGCAGGCGCACCTCGTTGGAACTGTCGGCGTAACGCAAGGCATCCTCGTAGCTGATTTCGCCGGCGTGATACAGCTCGACCAGTGCCTGGTCGAACGTCTTCATGCCGAGCAGGGTGGATTCCTTCATCAGCTCCTTCAGCTTGTGGATCTCGCCCTGGCGGATGTAGTCCTGCGCCAGCGGCGTGCCCAGCAGCACTTCCACCGCGACCCGGCGCGCCTTGCCATCGGGCGTGGGAATCAGCATCTGCGCCACGATGCCCTTCAGGTTCAGCGACAGATCCATCAACAGCTGCTGGCGGCGGTCCTCCGGGAAGAAGTGCAGGATGCGATCCATCGCCTGGTTCGCGTTGTTCGCATGCAGCGTGCACAGCACCAGATGGCCGGTTTCGGCGAACGCAATCGCATGATCCATGCCTTCGCGGGTACGCACCTCGCCGATCATGATCACGTCCGGCGCCTGGCGCAGGGTGTTCTTCAGTGCGTTGTCCCAGCTGTCGGTATCGATGCCGACTTCGCGCTGGGTGATGATGCAGCCCTCGTGCTTGTGCACGTACTCGATCGGATCCTCGATCGTGATGATGTGGCCGGTCGAGTTCTGGTTGCGGTAGCCGACCATCGCCGCCAGCGAGGTGGATTTGCCCGAACCGGTGGC
>DATNGL010000142.1:0-8319 GCA_035605895.1 Rhodanobacter sp. | reverse complement strand
CTGCACGTGGTCGATGTGCGCCGAGTTCCACAGCGGCTCGAACAAGGCGTTGCCGAAGCGCAGCACCAGCAGGTTCTGCACGGTTTCCTTGCCGAGGTAGTGGTCGATGCGGAAGGTCTGCGATTCGCTGAAGACCTTGCCCACCGCGTCGTTGATGCGGTTGGCGCTGTCCAGGTCGCGGCCGATCGGCTTTTCCAGCACCACGCGCGACTGGCCCAGGTTCAGCCCGTGCTCGCCAAGGCGCCGGCACAGGTCGACGAAAAGCTCGGGCGAGGTGGACAGGTAGAACACCCGCACGTGTTCCGGCTCGGCCTTGATCAGCGCGGCGAACTCGTCCCAGCCGTCGTCCTTGCGTGCATCGAGCGGACGGTAGAACACCTGCTTCAGGAATTCGTCGAGCTTGGCCGCATCGCAGATCTTCACCAGCGCCTCGCGCAGTTGCGCGCGATAGCCGGCGTCGTCGAGCGCCTCGCGGGCGATCCCGACGATGCGGCTGCTGGACGGAATCTGGCCGTCGAGAAAACGGTGGAACAGGGCCGGCAGCAACTTGCGCACGGCGAGGTCGCCGGTGCCGCCGAAGATGACCAGGTCGAACGGTTCGACCGATTGCTGGAAAGCTGTCACGCGAGTACCTCGACACGTTGCCGGTGGTGGGCAGGGGCCTGCATCGCGGCGCCTGCGCCGGGTGGGTGGTGATCATACCAGTGAAATACCACCAAAACTACCGCCATGCATACGAATTCATTCCATCCGCCATGGCCAAAGAAATGGCCTGCTGCAGGCTAGTTTTGAAAGCCCTTGCGGTCAGCCGACTTGCGGCATGTGGATATGTATTGGTATTGTTCGCGCCATGCAAACCGTCCTGACCACGGAATACCGCCGGATCTGCCAGGACCCGGCCAACCACCAGCCACTGGCCTATCTGCGCCTGCGCCAGGCGATCCGCAACGTGGTGCAGCAGCGCGACATCGAGCCCGGCCATGCGCTGCCCAGCGAGCGCGACCTGTCGCATGCGCTGAAGCTGTCGCGGGTGACCGTGCGCAAGGCGATCGCCGGCCTGGTCGAGGAAGGCCTGCTGACCCAGCGCCACGGCGCCGGCACCTTCATCGCCGAACGCATCGTCAAGCCGATGTCGCGGTTGACCAGCTTCACCGAGGACCTGCGCGAGCGTGGCCTGCGCCCGCGTTCGGAGTTCTTCGAGCGCGTGATCGGCGAGGTCACGCCGGAGGAGGCGATGGCGATGAGCCTGTCGCCCGGCACGCTGGTGGCGCGCCTGCATCGCGTGCGCTACGGCCAGGACGAACCGCTGGCGATCGAACGCAGCGTGGTGCCGGCCAGCGTGCTGCCCGATCCGATGCTGGTGCACGACTCGCTGTACGAGGCGCTGGAAAAACTCGGCTGCCGCCCGCGCCGCGCCCTGCAGCGGCTGCGCGCGGTGTCGCTCAGCGTGCAGCAGGCGCGCCTGCTGCATGTCGCGGTGGGCAGCGCCGGACTGAACATCGAACGGCGCAGTTTCCTGGACGACGGCCGCGTGGTCGAGTTCACCACCTCCTGGTATCGCGGCGACATCTACGACTTCGTTGCCGAACTGCACACCGACTGAAGGACGCGCATGACCGCCAGCCATACCCTGATGTACCGCGAAGCCCACGAGTCCGCCGAGGTCGTGGCGCGCCAGTTCGCCGCCAACGAAGCGGTGGTCAGCGCACTGGCCGAATCGCTGCGTGCGGCGCCGCCACGCTTCATCGTCACCTGCGCGCGCGGCAGCTCCGACCATGCCGCGGCCTACGCCAAGTACGTGTTCGAAACCCAGCTCGGCATCGTCACCGCCTCCGCGTCGCCGTCGGTCACGTCGGTCTACGCCGCCGAACAATGCTGGCAGGGCGCGTTGTTCATCGCGATCTCGCAGTCGGGCAAGAGCCCCGATCTGTTGCGCAATGCGCAGGCCGCCAGGATCGCCGGTGCGCGGGTGGTGGCGCTGGTCAACGTGGAAGATTCGCCGCTGGCCGCACTGGCCGACACGGTGATCCCGCTGCATGCGGGGCCGGAGCGCAGCGTGGCGGCGACCAAGAGCTATATCGCCGCGCTGGCCGCGGTGCTGCACCTGTGCGCGCGCTGGCGCGATGACGACGAACTGGCCGCGGCGCTGCACGCCCTGCCCGATGCCTTGCGTGCCGGTTGGGATGCGGACTGGTCCGCGCTGAGCGAAGGCCTGGTCGACGCGCACAACCTGTTTGTGGTCGGCCGCGGCTTCGGCCTCGGCATCGCGCTGGAGGCGGCGCTGAAATTCAAGGAAACCTGCGGATTGCACGCCGAGGCGTTCAGCGCGGCCGAGGTCAAGCATGGGCCGATGGCCCTGGTCGGGCCGGACTTCCCGGTGCTCTGCTTCGCCCAGGACGACGACACGCTGGCCAGCACGCTGGCGGTCGCCAGCGAGTTCCGCGGGCGCGGTGCGCAGGTGTTCGTGGCGGCGCCGGGTCAGGTTGGTGCAGGCGCCCTGCCGGTGCCCGCCGGCCTGCCTGCGCTGTGCACGCCGCTGTTGATCATCCAGAGTTTCTATCGCGCGGCCAGCGAACTGGCGCTGCGCCGCGGCTTCAATCCCGATGTGCCGCCGCATCTGAACAAGGTCACCGAAACGGTCTGATCGAGAGCTGACCGGAACAGCCGTTCGCCCTGAGCGCAGGTCGCAAGGCCGAAGTCGAAGGGTGCGCGGAGACACTTCGACTTCGCTCGCTGGCGCGAGCTACGCTCAGTGCGAACGGGTTGGGAAAATCCTGGAATCCATCATGACGACCGCCCTCACCCACGCTCGCGTACTAACCAACGAAGGTTGGCGCGATGATCTCGCCGTCGTGCTGGATGGCGGGCGCATCGCAGCCTTGCTGCCACCGGCCGACCCACGCCTGCAGGACATGCCGCGGCAAGACCTCGGCGGCGCACTGCTGCTGCCCGGCTTCATCGACGTGCAGGTCAACGGCGGCGGCGGCGTGCTGTTCAACGAGGCGCCGACGGTGGCGACGATCCGCCGGATCGGCGCCGCGCATCGGCGCTACGGCACCACCGGTTTCCTGCCGACCCTGATCAGCGACGAGCCCGCCGTGATGCGTGCCGCCCTGGTCGCGGTGGAGCAGGCGCTGGCCGAAGGCGTGCCGGGCCTGCTCGGCATCCATCTGGAAGGTCCGTACCTCGCACCCGCGCGCAAGGGCGTGCACGACGCGAAATATTTCCATGTGCCGGGCAGCGAGGAGCTGGCCCTGCTGTGCGCTCCCCATCGCGGCATCCGTCTGATCACGCTGGCGCCGGATCGGGTGCCGCCCGAGAGCATTCGTGCGCTGGCCGACGCCGGCGTGATCGTCTGCGCCGGCCATACGGCGGCCGACTACGCGACCACGCGCGTCGCGCTCGATGTCGGCGTGCGTGGCTTCACCCATTTGTTCAACGCGATGACCCCGTTCGGCAGCCGCGAGCCCGGCGTGGTCGGCGCCGCGCTGGAAGATCCGGACAGCTGGTGCGGCCTGATCGTCGACGGCCACCACGTGCACCCGGCCAGCCTGCGCGTGGCGATCGCCGCGAAGGCGCGCGGCAAGATGCTGCTGGTCACCGACGCGATGCCGCCGGTCGGCGCCGACTCGCCCGAGTACGTGCTCAACGGCGAAACCATCATCGTCAAGGACGGCATCTGCCAGACCGCGCAGGGCGTGCTCGCCGGCTCGGCGCTGGACATGGCCGCGGCGGTGCGCAACACCGTGCAAATGCTCGGCCTGCCGCTGGACGAGGCGGTGCGCATGGCCAGCACGTATCCGGCGGAGTTCCTCGGATTGGGCGCCAGCCATGGTCGGATCGCAGTGGGATACGTGGCCGATCTGGTCGTGATGGACGGGGACTTTACGGTGTGCGGCAGCTGGATAGGTGGAGTGGAAGACGGAAGGACCTGAGCCGGCCACCCTGCGGGCTTGACCCGCGAAGCAGGTCTTCTGGCAAACTCGTCGCGCAGATGTTGCCGAGGCGGTGCAAGGAGGAAACATGTGGAGCGCCCTGTTTGCCACCGCTCTTGCCGCGACGGCTCAAGTGGGTCAGCCGATCAGCGCGGCTTCCTCACATCGTTCGGCTCAAATCGCCACGCTTGCCGCGGAGCTTGAAGCCAGGAGCGAAGCGGCCAACGCAGGCAAAACGCGAGTGCTGTACTCGACCGGCCGTGGCGGCGCGTTTGCCGGATATGCGATGGCTTGCCTGCGCAGGATCGTTCTGCAGAGCGGCCCGTATCCGGCGGCATCGCCTGCCCTTCGCCCGGGCCGCGCTCTGCTTTTCAGTCTCGCCATACGTTCTGACGGCACGGTCAAGTATGTGGGCATACTTTCCAATGATGGCGGTCCCGCGCTCGAAGCTAGGCTGCGCGATGCAATCCGTCGGGCTGCGCCGTTTGCGCCGTTCCCGGTGGAAATGGCGAAGAAATACAACGAGGTGGTCGTAACGCGCACCGTGCAAGCTGCCGGTTGCGCCGGTTCCTCGCCAAGCTGCCAATAGCAGCGCTACCTAAAGCGGCCGGGATGGCGCGGCTGCAGGCCAGGCGGCATGTCTCCCGAATCCCCTCGTCTACATTGCCCAAACAGCCGGCCGCGGCTAAAGTGGCGCGGTTCAGGTGTCCTGACGGCTTCTTGCCCAAGGGATGAAACGGGAAGCCGGTGCGCAGTGCACATCACTGCAAGGCCGGCGCTGCCCCCGCAACGGTAAGCGAGAGACCGGACCGCGAATGCCACTGTGCGATGCACGGGAAGGCGCGGTTCGAGGCGAGCGGAGCACCGCCCGCCACTCGTGAGCCCGGAGACCGGCCTGGATGATTCTGGTGGCTCGCGGTGGGCGAGGCCGAACCACGTGTGTGGCGCGCCTGCCTGCCCGTCGTTCCGTCTTCCTCCTGCCTGTCGCCAGCCCATTGAACGATGGTGCCGTGCGCGGGTGCGCGGCCGAGGAAGAAAAGATGAAGAAGACCTTGCTGGCCGTGGCCCTGCTCGGCTGCACGATGGCCGCACAAGCCGCCGGCCAGAATGATGCGACGCCGCTGGATCCCGTCGTCGTCACCGCCACACGCACCGCGATCACCGTCGACGACGCGCTGTCGTCGGTCACCGTGATCACCCGCGCCGACATCGAACGCTTGCAGCCGTTGTCGGTGCAGGACCTGCTCACCGGCTTGCCCGGTTTCAGCTTCGCCCAGAGCGGCGGCCTCGGTCAGCTGAGCACGCTGTTCCTGCGCGGCACCAATTCCACCCACACGCTGGTGTTGATCGACGGCATCCGTATCGGCTCGGCCACCGCCGGCTTCGCCCGGCTGGAGCAGATTCCGGTCGAGCAGATCGAGCGCATCGAGATCGTGCGCGGCCCGCGTTCGAGCCTGTACGGTGCCGACGCGATCGGCGGCGTGATCCAGATCTTCACCCGTCACGGCCAGACCGATGGCGGTATCGCGCCATCACTGAGCATGACCGCGGGCAGCAACGGCTTGTTCGCGAGTCAGGCCGGCCTGTCCGGCGGCGATGCGCACGCCTGGTACAACCTCAGCCTGGGTGGCGAGTACAGCAGCGGCTTTCCCGGCTGCAAGATGGGCGCGGCCGAAGCATTCGCCGGTTGTTTCGTCGACGATCCGCGCGACGACGCGTACCGCAACTGGAATGGCGCGGCGAACGGCGGTTATCGCTGGGACAACGGCACCGAGCTGGCCTTCACCTGGCTGCGCAGCAAGAACGACGTGGAATATGCCGGCAGCCCCTACGGCGGCAACGACGCCGTCAACGAGCAGCGCGTCGCCGGCGCGCGGCTGAGCTTCTCGCCGCTGGACAGCTGGAAGGTCACGCTGAATGCCGGACAGAGCAGGGATCTCGCCACCACGTATTACCAGGGCACGTATTACGGCCAGTATTACCCCTTCGCGCAAACCGGCTATTCCAATTCGCGGCGCAATCAGGCGTCGTGGCAGAACGACATCGCGCTGACCACCGACCAGCTGCTCACGGTCGGCGTGGATTACCAGCAGGAGCACGTCGACAGCAGCACCGGCTATCTCGCCAGCAGGCGCAATGACACCGGCACCTATGCGCAGTATCTGGGTACGTTCGGCCGCAACGAGCTGCAGCTGTCCGCGCGGCGTGACGACAACTCGCAATACGGTGGCCATGACACCGGTGCGCTGGCCTGGGGTTACAACTTCGATCACGACCTGCGGCTGATGGCCAGCTACGGCACCGCGTTCCACGCGCCGACGTTCAACGATCTGTATTACCCGCCGTACTACGGTACCCCGTCGGCCAATCCGGATCTGAAGCCGGAGAAGTCGCGCAGTGGCGAACTGGGCCTGAGCCGGAAACCCGGCAACTGGAACTGGGCCGTGAATGCCTACCAGACCGACATCGACCAGCTGATCCTGCTCGACCCCAGCCAGAACTACGTGCCGTTCAACGTCAGCCAGGCGCGCATCCGCGGCCTGGAAGGCCAGCTCGGCGCGAACCTCGGTGGCTGGCAGGTGCAGGGTTACCTGACCCTGCAGCAGCCGAAGAACGACGACGGCGGCGCCAACAACGGCAAGCTGTTGCCGCGCCGGCCGGAACGCACCGCGCGCATCGACATCGATCATCGCTTCGGTGCGTTCGGCCTCGGCACCACCTGGTATGCCGCCGGCAAGAGCTACGACGATGCGGCCAACCTGCACCGCCTCGGCGGCTACAGCACGCTGGCCCTGCGCGCGAGCTGGCATTTCGCGCCGGGCTGGCAGATGGAAGGGCGCGTGGCGAACGCGTTCGATCACGATTACGAGACGGTGTACTACTACAACCAGCCCGGGCGCACCTGGTCGCTGACCTTGCGTTACAGCCCGGCGCCGCACTGATCCACCGCGCTCCAGCCGCCCGCATGGATGCGGGCAAGTGCAGTTGGCCAGTGGACGCGTGGATGCCGCATGGACAGGGACGTCCACCATGTGCGAGGTACCGGCAGGCTTCCGGCCAGCGGTGATCTGCCGTTATGCTCCCGGGTCAGGGAGAGCCCGTGAATATATTCGCACCGATGATCCGCCGCCCGGTCGGCACCTCGCTGCTTGCCATCGGGCTGATGATGGCGGGCGTATGGGCGTATCTGCTGATCGGCGTGGCGGCGTTTCCATCGCTCGAATTCCCCGGCGTGGCGGTGATGGCGCAGATGCCCGGGGCCAGCGCGCAGACCATGGCGACCACGGTGATGGCGCCGCTGGAGCGCCACATCGGGCGCATTCCGGGCGTCCAGTTCATCTTCTCCAATGCCAGCGAAGGCGTCGCGCAGATCCAGGTGCTGTTCGACTACGGGCGCTCGACCGATGACGCCGCGCGCGACGTGCAGGCGGCGATCAACGCCGCCGCCGCCGACCTGCCGCCGGGGATGCCGTCGCCACCGCAATACTTCAAGTTCGACACCTCGAAGGTGCCGGTGCTGCTGGTGACGCTGACCTCCGGCAGCCTGCCGCCGGATCAGCTCTACGACCTCACCGACACCTTGTTGAAGCCCGCCGTGGCGCAGGTCGACGGCGTGGCCCAGGTCCAGGTCGGCGGCGGCACGCCGCACGCGGTGCGCATCGCGCTGAACGCCAACGCGCTGGCGATCAAGGGCATCACCACCAACGACGTGGCCAACGCCTTGCGTGCCGCCAACGTCACCTCGCCGCAGGGCATCCTCAGCAACGGTCACACCCAGATGACGGTGACCGCCAACGATTCGCTGCACACGCCGGCGGACTTCGCTTCGCTGGTGATCGCCAGCCGTCAGGGCGTACCGGTGCGGCTGGCCGACGTGGCCACGATCAGCAGCGGGCAGCAGGACAAGTACGCGGCGGCCTGGTTCAACGGCAAGCGTGCGGTGACCCTGCAGATCAGCAAGCGCCCCGACGCCAACGCGGTCGCCACGGTGAAGGCGATCCGCGCGGCGCTGCCCGCGCTGAGCAAGGTGTTGCCCGCCGACGTGAAGATCACGCCGATCTTCGACCTTACCCCGACCACCGAATCGGCGCTGCACGAGGTCGAGGTGGCGCTGCTGATGAGCATCGTGATGGTGGCGCTGGTGATGCTGCTGTTCCTGCGCCGGTTGCGGCCGACCCTGATCGCCATGCTCAGCGTGCCGCTGTCGCTTGCCGGCGCGCTGATCGTGATGTGGATGCTCGGGTTCACCCTGAACATCTTCTCGCTGGTGGCGCTGGTGCTGTGCGTGGGCTTCGTGGTCGACGATGCGATCGTGGTGATCGAGAACATCGTGCGCCACATCGAGCAGGGCATGGCGCCGTTGCCGGCGGCATTGACCGGGGTG
>DATNGL010000141.1:0-5813 GCA_035605895.1 Rhodanobacter sp. | reverse complement strand
CACCAGTTGCGCGTGGCCGGCATTGCCTCCGCGCGGCGACCGCCGCGGGTGCTGCTTGCCGACGAGGTCGGCCTGGGCAAGACCATCGAGGCCGGCATGATCATCGCGCGCCAGCTCGCCACCGGCCGCGCCTCGCGGGTGTTGTTGCTGCTGCCCGATACCCTGGTCTACCAGTGGTTCGTCGAGTTGCTGCGTCGCTTCAACCTCAGCTTCTCGATCTACGACGCGGAGCGCTGCGAGGCGCTGGAACAGGCCAGCAACGGATTCGCCAGCAACCCGTTCGAGGACGAGCAACTGGTGATCGCCGACTTCGGCTTCCTGGAAACCTCGCCAAGGAACGCCCAGCAATTGCTCGACGCTCCCTGGGATCTGCTGGTCGTCGACGAGGCCCATCACCTGGCCTGGTCGCCGGAGGAAGCCAGCCCGCGCTATCGCATGGTCGAACAGCTGGCGCTGGCGATCCCCGGCGTGATCCTGCTCACCGCCACGCCGGAGCAACTCGGCCGCAGCGGCCACTTCGCCCGCCTGCGGCTGCTCGACCCGCAGCGCTACCGCGATCTGGACGGCTATCTGGCCGAAGCCGAGACGTACCAGACGCTGTCGAAAATCGCCGACCGCCTGCTCGACGGCAAGGCGCTGGACGACCTGCAACGCGCCACCCTCGCCGACGCCTTCCACGGCGATCAGGCGCTGACCGCACAGCTGGCCGACTCGGCCAAACCGGTGAACGCCCGCGAACTGCTCGCCGCGTTGATCGACCGGCACGGCACCGGTCGTGCGATGTTCCGCAACAACCGCGCCGGCGTGGGCGGCTTTCCGAAGCGCCAGCCCGTCTGGCACCTGATCAATGCCGACAGCCTGGAGGAAAGCACCCGCCAGTCCCTGCTGGCCGAATTCCACGCCGACATCCAGCAACCGCCGGCCCTGATCGAGGTGGACTACGCCACCGACCCGCGCGTGGATAGCCTGGTCGGCCTGCTCGACGCGCATCCGCAGGACAAGTTCCTGCTGATCTGCCGCAGCCAGGCCAAGGTGCAGGCCCTCGAAGAGGTGCTGCGCACGCGGAGCGGCATCGGCCTGGCGCGCTTTCACGAAGGCCTGGGCATCGTGCAGCGCGACCGCAATGCCGCGTATTTTGCCCAGCCCGACGGCGCGCGCCTGCTGCTGTGTTCGGAAATCGGCTCGGAAGGTCGCAACTTCCAGTTCGCCCACCGACTGGTCCTGTGGGACCTGCCGCTGGATCCGGATCTGCTGGAACAGCGCATCGGCCGGCTCGACCGCATCGGCCAGAAGCACGACATCAGCATCCACATCCTCGCCGTGGCCGACAGCGCCCAGCACGTGCTGGCGCGCTGGTACGACGTGGGTGTCGATGCGTTCCGCTCGAGTCCGGCCGACGGTCGCGAACTGCTGCGTCGCTTCGGCGAACCGCTGACCCGGCTCGCCGATGAACATGCCCGCGGCGACGACAACCGCGACCAGGAACTCGACGCGCTGCTGGCCGAAACCCGTGCCAGCCACGAACAGATGGCTGAACTGATCCGTGGCGGCCGCGACCATCTGCTGGAGCTGGCGGCCAGTCGCGACCTGCATGCCGACGAACTGCAGCAGGCGTTCGCCCGCGAAGACCATGATCCCGCCCGCGATGCCTTCATCCAGCGCCTGCTCGAAACCTTCGGCATCCACGCCGAGGAACTCGGCGGCCAGGTACTGCTGCTGGATCCGCAATACCTTTCCACCGATGCCCTGCCCGGCTTCGCCGAGGGTCCGCAATCGGTGACGTTCTCGCGCGAGGTGGCGCTGGCGCGCGAGGACCTGCCACTGCTGCGACTCGATCATCCGCTGGTCGCCGGCGGGCTGGATCTGGCCCTGTCCGGCGAACAGGGCAACGCGGCGTTCATGGTCGACGACATGCTGCCACCGCGCAGCGCCCTGCTGCAGGCGGTGTATCTGCTCGAATGTGTGGCCGATCGCCGCCTCGACGCCGAACGTTTCCTGCCGCCGCTGCCCATCGTGGTCAACGTCGACACGAGGTTGGTCGAACGCGCCGACTTCATTCCCAGCGACACGGCGCTGCGCAAGGCCGGCGACCGCAACATCGAGGTGACGCGCTACCGCAAGTTCCTCGGCAAGCTGGTGCCGCCGATGCTGGCCCGCGCGGAAGCGCTGGCCAGCACGCGCAGCCAGGCCAGCATCGCCGACGCGCTGGCCCTGGCCACCGAAACGCTGGATGCCGAACTCTCGCGCCTGCTGGCGCTGCGTGCGGTGAACCCGTCGATCAGCGACGCCGAAATCGCCACCCTGAGCGACGAACGCGATGCCTTGCTCGCCGCACTGCCGTCATCCCGACTACGCCTGGATGCGGTGCGCTTCGTGGTCAGCGCGGATTTCCTGGCCCTGCGCTGAGGCTCAGCGCATCAGGCGCCGCTTCGGCTTGATCGGCAGCTTGCCGCGCCAGTACTGGATCAGCACGATGCCGCCGACCATCCCGCCCAGATGGGCGAAATGCGCCACGCCGGCCTGGGTGCCGGTGACGCCCATGTACAGCTCAAGCACCGCGTAGCCGGTGACGAACAACCATGCCGGCATCGGCAGCACGAAATAGAACAGGATTTTTTCGTGCGGGTACAGCATGCCGAACGCCAGCAGCAGGCCGAAGATGGCACCCGAGGCGCCCAGCGTGGGATAGAAACCATGGGTGAACCAGTGCACCACGATCAGTTGGGCCAGCGCCGCGACGATCGCGCAGACGAAGTAGTAGATGAGGAAATTGCGCGCGCCGAACGTGCGTTCGATGGCGCCGCCAAACATGAACAGGGCGAACATGTTGAGCGCGATATGCATGTAGCCGCCGTGCATGAACGCGTAGGTCACCACCTGCCACGGCCGGAAGCCGATCGATGCCAGGCCGTTCGCGGTCTGGAAAATCTGGTCCGGCCCCCACGGCCACAACGCGAAGTACTGCAGCAGAATGTCGCCGAAGAACTGCTGCAGCAGGAACACCACGACATTGGCGATCAGCAGGTTGCGCGTGACGGGCGGCAGATCAAAAGACATGGGTGGTTTCCCTGTGGTCGGATGAGCGTAGCGACGATCGCCGCCCGAAACCATGCAACAGACGAGGCAGCGGCGGCCGGCGCCCTGCGTTGACCCGACCTGCGGGGAATCGTTCATCGCCCGGCGGCATGACTCCGCCACCGAGCGCCCGGGCGACATGAAAAAGCCGCCCGAAGGCGGCCTCTGGCGAGATCGCAGGAATCGACATCAACCCTTGCTGGCCGCCAGCTCCATCGCTTCCGGTCGCTTGGCGCCCACGAAGCGCTTGGCCCAGTAGCCATCGTCCAGGCTGGAAATCTCCACCGACTTGCCGGTGTTCGGCGAGTGGATGAAGCGCCCATTCGAGATGTAGATGCCCACATGCGAGATATGGTGGCGGCCGCGGGTATGGAAGAACACCAGGTCGCCCGGCTTCATGTCCGCCCGCTTGACCTTGATCCCGGCCATGAATTGCGCGGCCGAGTTGCTCGGCAGTTGCAGGCCGATGGCATGGGCGAACACATAGCGGACAAAACCGCTGCAATCGAAACCGGTGGCGGGGTTGCGGCCACCGCGCACATAGCGGATGTCGCGCAGGCTCATGGCTGCAGCCAGCAAGGCCTTGCGCAGATCGGTGATGTTCTGTTTGGCGATGCTGGTCGCCGTGGGCTGGTCGCCATTGGCCTGAACTTCGGTCCCGGCAGCAACCGTCGAGTCGGGTGCCGTCATGCTGGCCAGAAGCGCCTGGACGTTGTCGGGAAGCACCGACTGGCCTAGGCCCGAAGCGGGATTGAACGCCGGCAGCGGGTGCAACAGCGGCGAGGCCACACTGGCGGCGACGGAGGTGCTGATGACTGGCTGGATGGCCGTCGGCGCGTCAGTGGCGTGGAGGGAACCGGAAAGGAGAAACACCGAGGCGAGCACGGCGAACACGGTCAATCGCTTGATGGGCATGCAGGGAAAATCCCCAGATATTCACAGGGTTGGCCGCCTGCAGACGCTGACGACATGACGAAGCCGTGAAGTTAGCAAAAGGGGATCGCCCAGATGTTGGATCGAGGTTAACTGAACCCCGTCGTTTCAGAAAACCGGGACGCCGGACACATTCCATCCAAGTCATTGATTCAACGCGATTTACGTGGAATGGACGGCTCCGGCCAGTATTCATGGAGCCGGATGGGGCCGCTTGCCGAAGATCGCCGTGCCGATCCTTACCTCGCTGGCGCCCTCGGCAATGGCAAGCGGGAAATCGCCGCTCATGCCCATCGAAAGCCTTGGCAAATCATGGCCTTGTGCCATGGCCTCGTCGCGCAATTCTCGCAGCAGACGAAAACAGGCGCGTACTTCGGAAGGTTCGCCGGAATGGATCGCCAGGGTCATCAGGCCGCATACCCGCAAGGTGTCGTGTCCGCGCAGCGCCTGCAGGAACCCCGGCAGTTGTTCAGGCGGCAGTCCATATTTGCCGGGCTCCGGCGAGGTCTTCACCTGTACCAGCACGTCGATCGCGCCGCCCTCGTGCTGCAGCCGCCGATCCAGCGCCTCGGCCAGTTCCATGCGATCCAGCGACTGCACCTCACCGACCAGCCGCGCGATGTCCTTCGCCTTGTTGGTCTGCAGGTGCCCGATCATGACCCAGTCGATGCCGCAATCGGCCAATGGCGGCGCCTTGTCGCGAATCTCCTGCACCTTGTTTTCGCCGAAACGACGCATGCCCAGCGCGACCCCGGCGCGGATCATTTCAGGGCCGAAGGTCTTGCTGACCGGCAGGATGCTCACCTCGGCCGGATCGCGACCCGCATCGCGACATGCCTCGTCGACGCGCCGGCGGATCTGCGCCCAGTTGTCGGCCAGCCAGCCGGTATCCGTGCCCATGTGCCGAAGCCCGGCCTCAGGCCTTGCTGCCCTGCCGGTGATGGCGCGCCACCACTTCGGCCACCACCATGCTGACCTTCTTGCCGGTGGGGATGTGCAGGAACTCGTTGGGGCCGTGCGCATTCGAGTGCGGGCCCAGCACGCCGGTGATCAGGAACTGCGCCTGCGGGAATTTTTCGCCCAGCATGCCCATGAACGGGATGCTGCCGCCCTCGCCCATATAGGTTGCCGGCGCACCAAAGTAATGTTCGGAGGCATCGCTGACCGCCTCGGCCAGCCACGGCGACAGCGCCGGGGCGTTCCAGCCGCTGCCGTCCTTCTCCAGCGCGAAGTTGACCTTGGCACCATAGGGCGGATCGGCTTCCAGCAACTGCTTGACAAAGGCGCCGGCCTTGGCGCCGCTCAGCGTGGGCGGTACACGCAGGCTCAGTTTCACCGCAGTGAACGGGCGCAGCACGTTGCCGGCGCTATCCAGCGGCGGGATGCCGCCAATGCCGGTGACCGCCAGCTGTGGGCGCCAGGTGCGGTTGAGCACCAGTTCGGCCAGGTCACCAGTGACCGGCTGCATGCCGTCGACCCAGGGGAATTTGCTGTAGATGTCAGTACCCAGCACATCCGCCGAGGCCTTCGCCTGCTCGATCCGCTCGGCGGGAATGTCGACATACAGCTCCTTCGGCCTGATCTTGCCGGTGGCCGGATCCTCCAGCCGCGACAGCAGCTCGCGCAGGATGCGGAAGCTCGACGGCACCACGCCGGACGCGTCGCCCGAATGCACGCCTTCTTCCAGCACCTGCACGGTGAGGTTGCCGCCGGTCATGCCGCGCAGCGACGTGGTCAGCCACAGCTGGTCATAATTGCCGCAACCGGAATCCAGGCACACCACCAGCGACGGGCTGCCGATGCGC
>DATNGL010000140.1:0-4094 GCA_035605895.1 Rhodanobacter sp. | reverse complement strand
AGTGAAAGCGCACCGACGACAACGATGGCGACCGCCGGGGTGCGGAAACGCGGATGGATGCGGGTCAGCGCGGCGGGGCCGAAACCATCGTCAGCCAGCGCCAGCAGATAGCGCGGACCGAACATGATGGTATTGCTGTTGGTGCCGAGCATCGATACCGCCGCACCGACAGTCAGCACCAGCGCCAGCCATGTGCCGGCGAACCGCGCGGAGGCATCGGCCAGAGGCGTGCTCGAGTGGGCCAGCCCAGGCAGCGTACCCAGTGCCACCCACTGCACCGACACGTAGGTCGCACTGACGATGACAATCATGGTCAGCATGGCGAACGGCACGTCGCGACGCGGGTTGCGATACTCGGCGGCGGCCGCCGGCATGTTCTCGAAACCGGCATAGGCAAA
Source organism: Rhodanobacter sp. (assembly GCA_035605895.1). Lineage (GTDB taxonomy): Bacteria > Pseudomonadota > Gammaproteobacteria > Xanthomonadales > Rhodanobacteraceae > Rhodanobacter. Next base: position 3,696 of record DATNGL010000140.1, on the reverse strand, counting down.
CAGCAGCAGCAGCGCGCCCCTGGCGAGGTTTCCGAGGGGAATGGAACCCACCGCAAGCGGCGAGGCCTGGCTCAGATCGACGAAAAATGCGCCGATGACCACGAACATCGCCAGCGGCAGGAACTTGGCGATCGCCAGCGTCACCCCGGTGCGCGCCGCGGCGCGCACGCCGATCACATTGATCCAGGTCAGTGCCACCAGGGAGCCGACGACGATCAGCAAGCGCCCGATGCCGCCGCCCGCGACCGGCCAGAAGTGCGTGACCGCGTCGGCCAGGCCGTTGCTCAGCGCGGCAGCGCTGGAAACACGGGTCAGCAACAGCATCCAGCCCACCTCGAAGCCCGCAAACCGACCGAATGCCTCGCGCGCATACAGATAGCTGCCACCCGCCTGGTCGAAATAACTGGCGGCCTGTGCATAACACAACACCAGCAAGCTCACTGCCAGCCCCGCCAGCAACACCGCCCAGACGCTGGCCGGCCCCAGCAAGGCGGCGGCAGCCGCCGGCAACAGGTAGATGCCGCTGCCAATGACATCATTGACCGACAACCCGACCAACTGCCAACGCCCGACCGCGCGCAGCATGCCGGGCTGACCCGCGGTTGAGGGTTCTGCAGTGGCGCGCGCGACCGGGGCGACTGGTTCAGATGGCTGGCTCAAGAGCAGATCCGTGCGTGAGGTTTCGGCGAGACCACGATGTCACGAAGTCGCAACGGGCAGTGGCCATGCCATTGCAGATATCGTTTGCCGTCACGAACCATCTGTCGCCCCGCGGAGAGCAGGCCTCCCCCCAAGGGGCCGCCGCCATCGCTCATGGGGGTTGCCCCTACGTCATGGTCGCAAAGACACCGCTCATGCAGGAGCGGCTGCATGGCCTTGCTGCTCAACGGATGAATCTCCAGGCGTGTTGCGCCCATACGTTGATTCACGCCGCGCGACGGAGGGTCGAGCATAGTTACAAGCGCACGAAAGCCGCCAATGAAAAGACCGGCACTTTGCATAACTCAGGGTTGTAGACCGTCGCCTGCAACGTGGCCAAGGGACCGTCCTCCGGAATGCGGGTGCTGCCCGCTCACCCGACCGGCACGCCCGCATCCCGCAAGCGCCGACGCAGAGCATCCAGCTTGTCGCCATAGCGCGCGCTGCGCGCGGTGTCACGACGCATCGGTTGCCGGACCTGTGCGGCACTGGGCGAACTGAGTACTGCGCGCGATGTCTGGTGAAAGTCGAGACATGCGGAGTCGAACGGCAGGCCGCAGAAATCCAGCAAGCGACGGGTCACGGCTTCCGGCGCGGCCACCAGTGATTCGTACGCGAGATCAAGCACGCGGGTCGGGTATTTGTCGAGCCAGAAGCGTGTGAGGCGCAGGAAATCGATGCAGTAATCGGCCATCTCGTCGAGGTCGCAGGTAAAGCCGACCTTTTCGGTGAAGCACTGTCGGTAGCACGCCAGGCAGGTTTCCAGCGGATCGCGCCGGACGATGACCACGCGTGCCGCCGGCAGCATCGCCAGTGCCGCGCCCACGAGGTACCAGGTCACCAGGCTTTTGTCGGTGAAGCGCGGCTTGGTCCTGCGCCAGCTTGCGGTCCGCGCGAGGTATTCGTTGCCCATGCGCTGCCAGTCCGCCGCGGTGGCATCCGGCGCCCACAACGGAAAGGCCGAGTGGCGACGGTGCGTTTCCGCGTCGATCACCTGCGACATGTCCTTGATCTCGTTGGCACCCTCGACCTGTGGATGCGAGGCCAGGATCTGCTCGACCAGGGTCGACCCGGAACGCGGGATGCTGACGATCAGGATGGCTTCACGGCCGAGCCCGGGATCCAGCGGCGGCGGCATGTCGTTCGCGAAGATGCGTTCTATCGCTTCCACGCGCCGGTGTTCGCCCGCGGCGTCCCACTTCACCCGCTTGCGCCGCGACGCGTTGGCGAGCCGGAACATGTCGAAGGCCTGCGCATAGTCGCGCTGGTCCTCCAGCGCTTTCGCCAGAGTGAAGCTGAGCAGCTCGCGATCGCGGTCCGGCAGATTGGTGCGCGTCAGCGCCTGCCGCAGTGCAGCTTCATCCGTGGCGCCGAAACGAACCGTGTTGAGGTTGGACAGCCCGAACCATCCTTCGGCGTTGCCCGGATCGACTTTCAGCATGCCGCGGAATCCGGCCACCGCGGCATCGATCTGGCCGAGACTCGCCTGCGCGCGGGCCAGTGAAAGCATGGCGGGAATGTATGCGGGCACGAGTTCGAGCGCGCGTTGCAACGCCCTGATGGATTCTTCCGTATGCGTCTGCCGCCACAGTGCCTCGCCGAGATTGAACCAGGCCGAGCCCGAGTTCGGCGCCAGTTCGCAGGCACGCCGCAACTGCGTCATGGCTTCGTCGATTTCACCGCGTTCGTACAGCGCGATGCCGAGGCCGATGCGCAGATCGGAATCGTCCGGCCACGCCGGCAGGACGCGCCGGAAACAGTCGGCGGCCCTGGCGTGATCGCCGCGACGCTGGGCCGCCGTGCCCAGCATGCGGATGGCATCCGCTTCATCCGGCGCCAGCGCCAGCACCTGCACGATCAGCCGCTCGGCGACGTCGAACTGTCGCTGGGCCCAGGCCTGGCGCGCACGCGCCAGCATGTCGGCAGCTTGCGGCGAAAGCGGCTGTCGAATCGAACCCTGCATCGATGGAAGCTCTGTGTGGGGCATCAATGCAGCAGGCTACACAAGTCGTGCATAGGCCGCAAAAAAACGCCGGGCGCGAAGCCCGGCGAAGGGGAGTTTGCCTCGTTGATCAAAAATCGTAGGCCACGGAGAATCGGGCACTGCGAGGGGGTCGGGTATTTTCAAGCCTGCCGTAGTCGGGATTGGGGTTGCTGGTGGTACCGAACGAGTCGTTGTAGAAGATCGCCGTCTGCTCGTTGAACAGATTGAAGATGGCGAAGTTGAAGTCGAGCTTGTGCTGCGCCCAGCCCGGCTTGTAGTCCAGGCTCACGCCAACATCATGAACCCATGGCGTAAAGCCCAGCGAACCGGGTGGCACCGGTTTGCCGCCGCACCAGAAGTAGGTGTGCGAACCATGCAGCCGCTCCTCATCCGGGCCATACCCGCCGCGACATAGTTTCGGCGTGCCCGACGTGATGTACAGGTTGGCGCCGACCGTCAGATCCGGCGTGAGTGCGTAGGCACCGAAGATCTTGAACTGGTGCCTGCGGCTGTTCGGCAGGATGCCGCTTGAGAACTCCATTCGTTCCGGAAAGTCCCACGCCGTCGTGATCGACTCGTACGAGCCGCCCTGCTGGGAATATGTGCTTACCGGTCCCTCGTCGTTGCCCCAGGTTCTGGCAAACACGTAGTCGAACTTGCCGAACCACTTGCCATCCCAGGCGTGTTCCAGCGACAGGTCGATGGAATAGTACTTGCGCTCCGGACCCTTGACGAAACCCTGATCCTCCCTGGTGAATTTCACGGGAACGAGTGACCCGTCCGGCGCCTTCATCAGGATGTCGTTGGTGATGCCAGGATTGACCAGGATCAGGCTCTGGGCGTATTGGTCACAGTCCGCCGGGGTCATCCAGGCGTAGCCTTGCCTCACACCCGCCGCGCACTCGTTCTGGATGGCGTCGTAGTCGTCGATGATGCGGTTCATGCGCTGGTAGGTGCCGGTGGCGCCGAACACCCAGGACGTGCCCAGCATCTGGAACTGCTGCTGCATGCCC
>DATNGL010000139.1:0-3270 GCA_035605895.1 Rhodanobacter sp. | reverse complement strand
GCCGCCATCGCGGCGCTGGCCCAGGTGGCACCGATGATCAGCAGACCCATCAGGATGTAACGGCTCGCATGGCGCATGACTCGGCCCCGCACGGATTGGATTTGGTTGCTCATTGCATCTGCCCCTGTATTCCTATTGCTCGCCGAGCGCGATACTGGCGGGACGTTCCATCCAGCCACCATTGCCGTTGGATACGAGTTCGACCAGATCGACGTGGTCTTCGCTGATGGCGGTGATATGTCCGTAGTTCTGGCCCATGTATTCCCCCACATGGACGCGATGGATGACGCCAGCCGGATCCTTGATCAGGACCTCCATCTTCGGGCCCACGCCGACCGAACCGACCATCTTGAGGCTGTCCAGCGCGAACATCTCCAGCGGCTCCCTGGCCCGGTTGGCGTCCGGTCGCGGACCGCTGTTGGCGCTGCTGTTCTGCAGTTCGGTCGTACTCGGGCTGAACGGGTCACGCCTGTCCTGATCGTCGTACTTGAACGTCTCGAAGGTCTTGATCACGGGCAGCGGAGGAATCGGCGCGCCTTTCTTGGCCTTCTCCTGGGCTACCCAGGCGCGCAGGTCCGACATGCCGCGGGTGCATCCTGCGAGCACCAGCGCCGCTGCCAGCATCAACGTCAGGCGCGCCAGCTGGGCGGATTTGCGGGAAATCGACGTGTTCATCATTTCTTCGCCCCCGCCTTGTTCTTGCTCGCGGCGGCGCTTTCCTCGTCATCCAGATAGCGGTAGGTCTTGACCGTGCCCTGCAGCACCAGCTGGCCACCGCCTGCCGCACCCGCCTTGGCTGGCGCTTTCGGCGTCAGCGAGACATCGTGGAGGGTGAGGATCACCACCCGTGGCAGCGAGGCCACGCCACTGATGAAAGTGCCGAACTGGTGGTAAGTGCCGACGAAGCGCAGCGAAATCGGCTTTTCCGCGTAGAAATCCTTCGGCGTCTCCGGACCGGGCTGAAACAGTTCGGTGTCGAGGCCGGCCGCCTGGGCGGTCTGCGAGATGTCGGTCAGCAATTCCGGCATCTCGGTCTTGCTGGGCAACTGGCGCAGCAACTGGCGCAGCATGTCCTGCATCTCGTCGAGCTGCTGCTGCAGCGCTTCGAGGTTGACCGACTTGGCCTGCTTGGTGGCGAACTCCTGCTTGAGCTGGTTCTCCTTGCCGGCAAGCGTATTCAGGTTGTCCTGCTGGTCGCTGACGAAGAAATACCAGCCAACCAGCAGCACGACGGCACACAGCAGCGCGGTGAAGAAGATCTTGACCGACTGCGGCCAGCCACCGACGTTGTTCCGGTCGAGGTTCTGGATGTCACTCAGGAAACTCATGATCCGGCACCTCCCTTGGCAGCGGCGGCACTCGTCGGCGTGGCTTCCGGCGACGGCTTGGCGACGGTCGTGGGGACTGCCGCCGGTGGCGTCGTCATGGCCTTGGCGGCCGTGCCGGGCGTCGCGGGCAGCGCCGGCTTGGCACTTGAAGCGGAATCGGCCGGCTCCACCGCGCTCTTGCCGGCATCGGTCTCGTCGGTCTTGGGACGGCTCAGCGACACGTTCAGGCCGAACGTATAGGGCATGCGGGTGGCGTCATGGGTGTTTTCGGTCTTGCGCAGGTCCGCATGGCCCATCCACGGCGAAGTCTCGATGTTGCGCATGTACTCCGCGACGCTGGCATTGGACTGCGCCACGCCGTCGAGCGACATCGACTGGCCGCTTTGCTTGAGGGCGGTCAGGCGCGCACTGGAGGGTATGGTCTTCACCAGTTCGTCGAACAGATGCACCATCTGCGAGCGGTCGGCCTGCAGCTGTTCGATGATCTGCTTGCGCGCCAGCAGGTGCGCGCGCACCGTTTCCAGATCCTTGATCTTGGCGATGCGCACGTCCAGTTGCTTGATTTCGGTCTGCAGGTAGGTGTTGCGCTCGTTCTGGTTGTCGATGCGCTGGTTCATCCAGAAGATCCACAGCAACAACACGAGCACCGCGACCACGAAGGCCGCGCCCAGCTGCATGTAGAACTCGCGTTCGCGCTGCTTGCGCCGTTCCGCGCGCCACGGAAGTAGATTGACATGTGCCATCAGTCGAAGCTCCTCAAGGCGAGGCCGACCGCAATCATCAGCGCCGGCGCGTCCTGCGCCAGCGCCTGGGCCTGCACTCGGGGCGACAGCGACATGCGGGCCAGCGGGTTGGCGACCACGCAAGGCACCCCGAGCTGGTCTTCCAGCATCGGGCCCAGTCCTTCAATCGAGGCGCACCCCCCGGCCAGCACCACCTGATCGACCTTGCTGTACTCGCTGCCGGCAAAGAAAAACTGCAGCAGTCGGCTGATCTGCTGGATCAGTGATTCCTTGAACGGCTCCAGCGCCTCGGTCTCGTAGGACTCGGGCAGGCCACCCTTGCGCTTGGCGCGACCGGCCTCCTCGTAGGAGAGCCCGAAGCGACGCATGATCTCGTCGGTCAACTGCTTGCCGCCGAACACCTGCTCGCGCGAATAGATGGTGCGCTGGTTGCGCAGCACGGAAAGCGTGGTCATGGTGGCGCCGATGTCGACCACGGCCACCAGGGCGTCACGGCCGACATTGAGCTGGTCGGCCACCATCGCAAACGCGTTCTCCATCGCGAAGGCCTCGACGTCGATCACCGCGGCGGTGAGTCCGCCCAGGTCGAGCGCCGCCACGCGCATGTCCACGTTCTCGGTACGCGAGGCCGCCAGCAGCACGTTGTTCATGTCCGGGTTGTCGCGTACCGGGCCGATCACCTCGTAGTCGAGGCTGACCTCGTCGATCGGATACGGGATGTACTGGTTCGCCTCGACCTGGATCTGGCCTTCAAGGTCATCGTCGGACAGCTCGCTGGTCATCGGGATGATGCGGGTGATCACCGCCGATCCGGCGACCGCTGCCGCGGCATGCTTGAGCTTGGAGCCCGATCGCGCCAGCGCCCGGCGGATCGCATCGCCCACCGCCTCGACCTCGACGATGTTCTTCTCGACCACCGCATTGGGCGGCAGGGGCTCGACCGCGTAGTGCTCCACGCGATAGCGCCCGCCCGCCTGACTCAGCTGCAGCAGCTTGACGGCGGTCGAACTGATGTCGACGCCAATCAGCGCCGGCTTCTTCGGTGTAAAGAGCCCCACGGTGTTTCCCCCTTGCCGCTGACGCCCTGACCAGATTTCTGGCGGGATGCGCAGTGGCATTAAATCGAAAAATTAACGTAAAGGCAACGGCCTACGGAAACTTTCTCAAGTAATTGGCGTGATGTCCACCACATTTGCAGC
>DATNGL010000138.1:0-5770 GCA_035605895.1 Rhodanobacter sp. | reverse complement strand
TACGACACCAACGGCGACGGCATCGGCGACCTCAATGGCGTTACCGCCAAGCTCGACTACCTGAAATCGCTCGGCGTCAGCGGCATCTGGCTGATGCCGATCAACCCCTCGCCCAGCTACCACGGCTACGATGTCACCGATTACTACGGCATCAATCCGCAATACGGCACGCTGGCCGACTTCCGCCACCTGGTGACCGAGGCGCACCAGCGCGGCATCAAGGTCATCATCGACATGGTGATCAACCACAGCGGCAACGAGAACCGCTGGTTCAAGGCGGCGCTCGACCCGAACAGCCCGTACCACGACTGGTACACGTGGGCGAACCAGTACACCGACCTGGCGAGCGACAGCGTCACCGGCAGTCCGGCCTGGCATGCGACGGGCAAGCCGTCTGCGTCGGGACAGCCCGCTCCTGCACAGTATTACCTCGGCATCTTTGCGCCGACCATGCCCGACCTGAACTACGACAACCCGGCCGTGCGCGCCGAGATGATCGAGGTCGGCCAGTTCTGGCTGAAGCAGGGCGTAGACGGCTTCCGCCTCGACGCCGCGAGGCACATCTACGAGAACTTCCCGTGGGAGGTGGACGACCCCGCCGCGCAGGCCAAGAACTTCGCCTGGTGGAACGCCTACCATCGCGGCCTCGACACGGTGAACCCGCACACCTACCTGGTCGGCGAGGTGACGCGCGATTACGCCACCGAACTGGCGCCGTGGCTGAAGCCACTGGACGCGGTGTTCAACTTCCCGCTGGCGAAGCAGCTGATCGCCGCCGCGGCAAGCGAACGCAACCTCGGCCTCGGCCCCACGCTCGACCGCACCTATGCCGCCTACGAGGCCGTCGGCGGCCCGGCGATCAAGGATGCACCGTTCCTGTCCAACCACGACCAGGAACGCGTGATGAGCCAGCTCGACGACAACCTGCAACACATGCGCACGGCCGCCGCGATGCTGCTGACCCTGCCCGGCGAGCCGTACATCTACTACGGCGAGGAACTGGGCACGCAGGGCAGGAAACCCGACCCCGAGCTGCGCCAGCCGATGCGCTGGCAACGTTCATCGAAGGCGAGGGGCGAGACCACCTGGGAAACCGGCAACCCGGCCAACGGCGCGGCCGTCTCGGTCGAGGCCGAACAGGCCGATCCGCATTCGCTGCTGCACCTCTACACGCGACTGATCCGTTGGCGCAGCGAAATCCCCGCCTTGCGCGACGGCGATTTCCATGCCTACCCGGAAGCCAGCGATCATCTGGTGGCATGGGAGCGCACCGCGTCGCACGGCACCGTGCTGGTGGTGCATAACCTGTCCGGCCAGACGCAATCGATGGCGCTGGATGTTCCCGGCGAAGCGCACTTCACCCGCGTGCTGAAGCAGACTGGCCCCGGTGCCGCGATCCACGCCGGCATGCTGAGTGTGCCGCCCTATACCAGCGTGGTGCTGCAATGATGTCGCGACGGATGAGCAACAGCCGAATCGCCGCGAGCCCGGCCCGCTGCACGGTCCCCACCCGCTATCCGCAAAGGTTGCCCATGTCCGCCCGCATCCCCCGTATCCTCGTCTGCCACGCCATCGCCACCGCGCTTGCTGCCGGCCTGCTGCTGTCTGCACCGATCTGCGCGGCGGATACGGCTTCCGCACCCGCCGCTTCGGCCATTCATGCAGACACGCAAGGGGTTGCCTTCCGCCTCGGCACTGAACAGCTGTCGATCCGCCTTGATGGCGCCGGCGTGGTGCACGTGCAGTCACTGCCCGCTGGCGCCGGCGACACGCATACGCTGGTGCTCGATCCCCGCGCGAAACCGGTCACGATGGCCGGCGCACACATGCATGACGACGGCGCCACACTCACGCTCGCCAGCGACCGGCTTGTCGCGATCTGGCACAAGCAAGCGAACACGCTGGAACTGCAGGATGCACAACACCATCCGCTGCTCACCCTGGACCTGGCCACGCTGGCAGAGGGCCAGGTGCAGCTGACGCATGCCGCCACCGACGCCCTGTACGGCATCCATGGCTACGACAAGGACGAGAATGCCTCTGCCGGCCTGCTGCGCAGCGGCACCCGGGTGGCCAAGGCCGGCGAGCAGGGTTACGCCGGCGCGCCGTTCGTGTGGAGCACCGCCGGCTATGGCGTGCTGGTGGACAGCAATGGCGCGAACTACGCGCTGCGGCCCGGTCGCATCGAGATCAGCGACCTGTCCAAGCCGTCGCTGGACGTCTATCTGATGGCCGGTAACCCGCCACAACTGTTCGATGAACTGGCCGACCTGAGCGGGCACGCGCCGATGTTCCCGAAATGGGCGACGGGATTCACCAACAGCCAGTGGGGCATCGACCAGAAGGAGCTGCTGCAGATCGTCGACACCTATCGCGCCAGGCACATCCCTCTCGACAACTTCACCCTCGACTTCGACTGGAAGGCCTGGGGCGAGGACGACTACGGCGAATTCCGCTGGAACCCGGCGAAGTTCCCCGATGGCCCCAACGGCGCGCTGGCCAAACGGCTGCACGCGCGCGGCATCCAGCTCACCGGCATCATGAAGCCGCGCCTCCACGTCGACACAGTGGAGGGCCGCTATGCCACCACGCACGACTTCTGGGTGACCGGCGAAAAAGTCAGCGACGACTACTTCTCGCACAAGCCGGTGAAGAACATCGACTTCGACATCCCGGCGGCGCGCAGCTGGTTCGGCGGCCTGGCGATGAAGTACGGCTTCGACCAGGGCATCGTCGGCTGGTGGAACGACGAAGCCGACACCACCGGCAGCGACACCGAATTCATGAACATGCAGCGCGCGCTGTACGACGCGCAGCGCGCACAGACCGACCTGCGCGTGTGGTCGATCAACCGCAACTTCTACCTGGGCTCGCAGCGCTACGCGTACGGCCTGTGGTCGGGCGACATCGACACCGGCTTCGCCAGCATGGCCGCGCAACGCCCGCGCATGCTCAGCGCCATCAACGTGGGCGAGATGCAGTGGGGCATGGACGGCGGCGGTTTCAACGGCCACCCGTCGGACGAGAACTACGCCCGCTGGATCGAGTTCGGTGCCTTCACCCCGATCTTCCGCGTGCACGGCACGTTCAACGAAAAGCGCCAGCCGTGGGTCTACGGCCCCGTTGCGGAGAAGGCCGCCACCGATGCGATCCGCCTGCGCTACAGCCTGATCCCCTATATCTACAGCTACGCATACCGGCGCCACGTCGGCGGTGTCGGCCTGGTTCGTCCCTTGATCTTCGGCTGGCCGCACGACGAGAACGTGCGCAACGACATCGACAGCTGGATGTTCGGCGATTACCTGCTGGTATCGCCGGTGGTGCAACAGGGCCAGACCCGCAAGAACATCTATTTGCCCGCCGGCCAGTGGACTGACTGGTTCAGTGGCAAGGTCTACCAAGGCGGCCAGAGCGTCCGCCTCGCGATCGACGACAAGGGCTGGGGCGACATCCCGTTGTTCATCCGCGATGGCGCGATCATCCCGATGCAGCCGGTGATGGATTACGTCGGCGAGAAGCCGGTCACCGAACTTGCCGTCGAAGTCTTCCCGTCCAGCCAGCGCAGCAACTTCGATGTCTACGACGACGACGGCGCCACCTACGCCTATGAACACGGCGACTATTTCCGTCAGACCCTCGCGGTGCAGCGGCAAGGCGAGGCGGTGATCTTCGAGACGGACGCCGGCAGCGGCGCGTTCAAGCCGGCGTTGCGCTTCTACTTGCTGAAGATCCACGGAGATCCCGCAAGCAGCGTGAGCATCGACGGTAGGCCCATGGCGTCAAGCGCCAGTGTCGGGATACTCCAGCAGGCCGGCGCGGAAGGCTGGGCGCGCGGGCACGATCGCTTCGGTGCCGTCACCTGGGTGCGCATCGCCGCGGGTCGGAAGCAGACCGTGCGCTTGCACGTGTCGTCGCGAGGCGGGCAACCGTGACGCTCCGGCGGAAGCACCGCGGTGTATCATTGGTTTCGATCTCGACGCTGCCGTGCAGGGATGCTTCGCCATGAACCCGAAAACCTACTGGTTCGCTCGCAAGACCTTCGGTTGGGGTTGGACGCCCGCGAGCTGGCAGGGCTGGCTGGTCACCGCCGGCTTCCTGGCCATCGTGTTCCTGCTGGGACGCGTATTCCCGCCGGCGACGCATCGCATCGATTATTTCGGTGGAATCATCGCGGCCAGCGCGCTGTTGCTGACCGTGGTGGTGCTCAAGGGCGAGCCGCGCCAAGGCGGTTGAGCAAGCCGGCTGAAACGCCGCGATCGCGGCCCTTGTCGCACTGAACCATCGACTGCGGCCGCGGGGTCACTGGACGCCGACGACAGACTGTAAGACACTCTCCGGCACGTCATGTAAACGTTTACATGAGGCGGTGCCCCCGCCTGTCCCGTGCCGCACGGCACCCCGACGACAAGGAAACCCCGATGACCCTCCCCCCCGCCCTGCGCCGTCATCTGCTCGCCGTCGGCGCCGCCCTGCTGCTGACCGCAAGCACCATCGCCAGCGCCACCACCCCGCAAGACGTGCGAATCCATGTCGACGCGCAAGCCACCGGCACGCCGTTCCCGCACTTCTGGGAAACCATGTTCGGCTCCGGCCGCGCCTCGCTGGCGCTGCGCGACGACTACCGCAAGGATCTCGACGCGGTGCACCAGGCCACCGGCTTCGGCTATATCCGCTTCCACGGCATCCTCGACCACGACGTGGGTCTGGTGAACCGGGAATCGGATGGCTCCATCCGCTACAACTTTTCCTACGTCGACCAGATCTACGACGGCCTGCTCGAGCACGGCGTCAGGCCCTTCGTCGAACTGGGCTTCATGCCGCCGGAGTTGAGCTCCGATCCGAAGGCGCTGCAGGATTTCTGGTATCGCCCCAACATCGCGCCGCCAAAGAGCTATGCCGAGTGGGACGCCATGATCACCGCGTTCGCGAAGCACCTGGTTGCGCGCTACGGCATCGACGAGGTGGCCAACTGGTACTTCGAGGTGTGGAACGAGCCGAACATCGGCTTCTGGGCCGGCAAGCCGGCGCAGCCGACCTACTTCACCCTGTACGACCACACCGCGCGGGCCTTGAAGGCTGTAAACCCGCGCCTCCGCGTCGGCGGCCCCAGCACCGCGCAGGGCGCATGGGCTACCGCTTTCCTGGCGCACGCGAAGAAAGACGACGTCCCCGTCGATTTCGTCAGCACCCACGTCTACGGCGACGACACCGCCGACAACGTGTTCCACACCAGCGAGGACATCCCGCGCCGCGACATGGTCTGCCGCACGGTGGACAAGGTGCACAAGGAGATCCTTGCCTCGCCCTACCCGAAGCTGCCGCTGATCTTCAGCGAGTACAACGCCAGCTATGCCAACCTGCCCAACGTCACCGACACTGTGTTCATGGGCCCGTGGATGGCCAACACCATCCGCGAGTGCGCGGGCAAGATCCAGATCATGAGCTACTGGTCGTTCTCCGACGTGTTCGAGGAACAGGGTGTGGTGCGCAACCCGTTCTACGGCGGCTTCGGCCTGATCGCCGCCGACCGCATCCCGAAACCCGCGTTCAACGCGTTCGCGATGCTGCACAAGCTGGGCGATCGGCAGCTGAAGTCAACCTCCGATTCGGCGCTGGTCACCCGGCGGAATGACGGCACGATCGTGCTGGCCTTGTGGAATTACGCCACCGCGGTGGGCAAGACCGCCAGCTACACGCCGGGCGAGCCCGGGGGAGAACCGAAGCATTTCAGCGTCGACGTGAAGCACCTTGCCGGCGATGCCCGTGCGAC
>DATNGL010000137.1:0-12884 GCA_035605895.1 Rhodanobacter sp. | reverse complement strand
AGAGATCGCCCACTTCAACGGCTGGATCGACGACGAGCAGTTGCTGCGCCTGGCCGAACCGCTGGCCAAGACCGGCTACGGCCAGTACCTGCAGAGCCTGGTGCGCGAGGGACACGCCCGATGAAGGTGATCGAGACCGCCTTGCCCGGCGCGCTGATCCTGGAGCCGCAGGTGTTCGGTGACAGCCGCGGCTTTTTCTACGAAAGCTACAACGAGGCGAAGTACCGCGAGGCCGGCGTCGACCACCGCTTCGTGCAGTCGAACGTGTCGCGCTCGGCGCGCGGCGTGCTGCGCGGCCTGCACTACCAGTGGCCGAATCCGCAAGGCAAGCTGGTCAGCGTGCTCGAGGGCGAGGTCTACGACGTGGCGGTGGACATCCGCCGCGGCTCGCCCACGTTCGGGCGGTCCATCGGCGTGATGCTCACCGCCGACAACCATCGCCATTTCTGGGTGCCGGAAGGCTTTGCGCACGGCTTCTGCGTGGTCTCCGATTTCGCCACCTTCAGCTACCAGTGCACCGCGCTGTACGACCCGAAGGCCGACGCCGGCATCCGCTGGAACGACGCCGCGCTGGGCATCGACTGGCCGGTCAGTGCGCCGCTGCTGTCGGACAAGGACGGCAGGACGCCGCTGCTCGAGGACGTGCCGCCCGAGCGCCTGCCGGCCTACGCAGGGTGAAAATCCTGCTGCTCGGCGCCAACGGCCAGCTCGGCCGCAGCTTCCTCGACCATGGCGGCCTCGCCGCGCGTGGCGAGCTGATCGCCGCCAGCCGCGATGGCGTGTTGGTCGCCGGCGACCACGGCGAAGCCGCCGATCTGTCGGTTCCCGAATCGCTGCCCACCCTGCTCGATCGCGTGCGGCCGGACGTGATCGTCAACGCCGCCGCGTATACCGCGGTCGATCGCGCCGAGCAGGAAGAGGCGCTGGCCACCCGCGTCAACGGCGTGGCGGTCGGCGTGCTCGGCCGCTGGGCAGCGGCGCACGGCGCGCTGGTGATGCACTATTCCACCGACTACGTGTTCGACGGCAGGCAGTCGCAGCCGTATGCCGTCGGCGCACCGACCGGCCCGCTCGGCGCCTACGGCCGCAGCAAGCTGGCCGGCGAGCAGGCGTTGCGCGACAGCGGTGCCGACCAGCTGACGTTCCGCACGGCGTGGGTCTATGCCGCGCACGGCCACAACTTCCTGCGCACCATGCTGCGGCTCGGCGCCGAGCGCGACGAATTGCGCGTGGTCGCCGACCAGCACGGCGCACCGACCGACACCGGCCTGATCGTCGACGCCAGCGTTGCCGCGCTCGATCGCTGGCTGCAGTCCGACGCTGTTCAACGGCAACAGCTCGCCGACACCCATCACCTGGTCGCCAGCGGCGCCACCACATGGCATGGCTTTGCCAGCGCCATCTTCGAGCAGGCCACGGCCATCGGGCTGCTCGCGCGGGCACCACGGGTGATCCCGATCACCAGCGCCGAATTCCCCACGCCGGCGGCGCGCCCGGCGTGGTCGCTGCTGGATAATGACGGCTTCATGCAGCACTTTGATTTCACCCTGCCGAACTGGCAGCAGGGCCTGCACCAGGTCATGCGCCAGCTCGCCACCTGAAGGATTCCGAGACATGTTGATCCCCCTCATCCTCAGTGGCGGCAGCGGCACCCGGCTGTGGCCCGTCTCGCGCAAGAACCTGCCGAAGCAGTTCCTGGCGCTGGCCGGCAAAGGCACGCTGTTCCAGCAGACCATCGCACGCACCCGTGCACTGCCCGATGTTGCCGCGCCGATCGTGGTGGCCAGCGAAGACCATCGCTTTCTCGCCGCCGACCAGTTGCTGGAGTCGTGCATCGAGGACGCGAACATCGTGCTGGAGCCGCTGGCCCGCAACACCGCGCCGGCGATCGCGCTGGGCGCGTTGCAGGCGCTGCAGCGCGATCCCGAAGCGATCCTGCTGGTGCTGCCGGCCGACCATCTGATCGGCGATACGGCGGCATTCGTCGACGCCGTCCAGCTGGCCTTGCCGCTGGCCGCGCAGGACTGGCTGGTGACCTTCGGCATCCGCCCCGATCGTGCGGAAACCGGCTTCGGTTACATCCGCCGCGCCGAAGCCATCGACGGTCACGGCTTCCGGGTCGAACAATTCGTCGAGAAGCCGAACTTGTCCACCGCCGAATCCTACCTCGCCGACGGCGGCTACGACTGGAACTCCGGCATGTTCCTGTTCAAGGCCTCGCGTTACCTGGAGGAACTGGCGGCCCACGCGCCGACCATGCTGCAAGCCGTGCGCGACGCATGGGCCGCGGCCACGGTCGACCTGGACTTCGTGCGCATCGATCGCGACGCGTTCGCCAAGGTGCCGGACGACTCGATCGACTACGCGGTGATGGAGAAGACCCAGCGCGCCGCGGTGATCCCGGTCAGCTGCGCGTGGAGCGACATCGGTTCGTGGGCCGCCTTGTGGCTCACCGGCGACAAGGACGCCGACGGCAACCTGCGCGAAGGCGACACCATGGCGGTGGACACCCGCAACTCGCTGCTGCGCTCGCACGATCGCCACCTGCTCGCCACCGTCGGCGTCGACGACCTGATCGTGGTGACCACGCCGGACGCCACCCTGGTGGCGCACCGCGACGCCGCGCAGGACGTGAAGAAGATCGTCGAGCAATTGAAAGCAGCCGGCCGCAGCGAACATTCGCTGCACCGCGTGGTGCATCGCCCCTGGGGCAACTACGATTCGCTGGAGGAAGGCGAGCGCTTCCAGGTCAAGCGCATCGTGGTCAAGCCGGGCGCTTCCCTGAGCCTGCAGAAGCACCATCACCGCGCCGAACACTGGATCGTGGTCTCCGGCACCGCCGAAGTCACCTGCGACGACAAGGTGTTCCTGCTCGGCGAAAACCAGAGTACCTACATCCCGCTGGGCAGCAAGCACCGCCTGCGCAATCCGGGCAAGGTCGCGCTGGAGCTGATCGAGGTGCAGTCCGGCAGCTACCTGGGCGAAGACGACATCGTGCGCTACGACGATGTCTACGGGCGCGTTTGAGCGGGAACTGATCACCGCCGGACGGCACCCCGCCAATTCCCGGGCGGCTGTATTTTCGCAATGAGAATCGGCGGACTCTTCAGCAACGACAGCATGCCCCGGTGCCAGTCAGCGTGGGCTGATTTTCAACCCGCGAGTGGCACCCGAGCCATCCGGCACAGAGTTTCTCCATGCACGACAAACTGACCGACGACGAACTACTGGACCTGCAGGCCTTTCTCGACTCGCCCGGGTTGGGCGGCACCTCGATGGATGTGGCCACGATGGAAGGCTACTTCGCCGCGCTGGCGATCGGCCCGCGCACGGTCGTGCCTTCGCAATGGATGCCGTGGATCTGGGACATGGACGAAGGCGAGGCGCAACCGGCGTTTGTCGATGCCGACGAGGCCAATGTCCTGATGCAACTGATCTTCCGTCAATACAACGGCGTGGTGCGTGACTTCATGGAAGCACCCGAGTCGTTCCATCCGGTCTACGACCAGAACCCGCAGTGGGGTGTCTCGGCGTGGTGCCAGGGATTCATGCTTGCCGTGGAGCTGGGCCGGGAAGACTGGACACCGCTGCTGGTCAGTCAGCCGGCGTGGATCGCACCGTTCACCCGACTGGGCACGGACGATGGCCTGACGTTGACGGAACAGCACGGCGACGCCGAGGCCTGGCTCGCCCGGATCCTGCCGTCACTGCTGAACATTCGCGCGTACTGGCTGGAGCAGCGGGCCGCCGTACCGGCCGGCGAGGCGGAGGACGACTACCTGTTCGGCACCGACGTGCCGATGCCCCACACGCGCGGCACGCCGAAAGTGGGGCGCAATGATCCATGCCCCTGTGGCAGCGGGAAGAAGTTCAAGAAGTGCTGCGCGACGACAGGCCAAACGCTGCATTGATGTGCAGCCGGATTGCGCCCATGCCTCTGCGGGACTTTCGTCTGGCCGTGCTTGGTCCGGGCGTGATTCAAGCAGCTGCTCCTACCGCTCGCGCAACAAGTCCCCCGCCCCGGCCGTATGGAAATGCCGCTTGAACGCCACCTCGCCCGCAACGGGCTCCTCCAGCTCCCGCGCATGCCGATGCCCCGCATACACCGCGTGCACGATCAGGCCGGGCGCTTCGGCGTCGCCGATGCAGCGCAGTGAACGGATGCCGGCATCGGCCCACTCGGCTTCGCGCAGCAGCAGGTCCTGATACAGCGCATCGTGCGGCAGCCGCGCGGTGACGGTGACCACCGCGTCGCAGGGCAGCTCGCGTTGCCGGTGATCCCAGACGTTTTCCAGGCCCAGCGTGCTGCCGTGGAATGCGCTGATGTCGTGCGAGACCAGCGGTTCGATGCCGAGCTCGGCCATGCGCTTGCGGATATGGCGGTAGTCCAGCGTGTGCTGGCTCCACGGCGCGATGCTGTCTTCCGGGGTCACGTAAACCACCTCGCAGCCGCGCTGGCGCAGCAGTTCGGCGGCCACGCTGGCGTAGTAGAAGCCGTCGTCGTCGAACACCACCACGCGGCCTTCCGGCAGATGGCCGTCCATCAGGTCGTCGGGGGTGAACACGCGCGCATTGTCCAGGAAGCCGTCGATGGCGGCGCCGTTGCTGCGGCCGTAGCCGTCGCGGCGCCAGTGGCAGCCGGTGGCGAGCACCACGTGGTCGGCGCCGAAGTCGAGCACGTCCTGCGCGGTCATGCTGGAGTCGCGGTAGATCGCCACGTTCGGCAGCTTGTCGATCTGGCCCACGCGCCAGTCGCGCACGCGCGCCCATTCGGCCAGGCCGGGCATGCGCGCCTCGCGGGTGACGCGGCCACCGAGTTCCTTGCGTGCTTCGGCCAAGCTCACCTCGTACCCGCGCTGGCCCAGCGCGCGCGCCGCTTCCAGACCGGCCGGCCCGGCACCGACCACCAGCACGCGCGCGGCCGAGCGCTTCGGCGCGATGCGTTCCGGGTGCCAGTCCTTGCGCCACTCCTCGCCCATGGTCGGGTTCTGCGTGCAGCGGATCGGCGAGATGGTCATGTCGCCGGAGACGCAGATGTTGCATCCGATGCATTCGCGGATGTCGTCGCTGCGGCCTTCCTCGATCTTCCTCGGCAGGAACGGGTCGGCGATCGACGGTCGCGCGCAGCCGATCATGTCCAGCACGCCGCGCTTGATCTGCGACACCATGGTGTCCGGCGAGGTGAAGCGGCCCACGCCGACCACCGGCTTGCTGGTGGTCTTCTTCACGAAGTCGATGAACGGTTCCTGCGCGCCTTCGGCGGCGAAACGCGAGGGTACCGAGTCGTTGTACCAGGCCGCCAGGTTCACGTCCCACAGGTCGGGCAGTTCGGCCAGCATGGCGACGATCTCCTTTGCCTCGGCCAGCTCGACGCCGCCGGGGCCGAGCAACTCCTCGGTGGCGAAGCGCAGCGCCACGGCGCAGGTGTCGCCGACGGCATCCTTCGTATCCTCGAGCACTTCGCGCAGCAGCCGCACGCGGTTCTCCAGCGAGCCGCCGTACTCGTCGCTGCGCTGGTTGCGCCGGCGCTGCAGGAAGTGCATCGCCAGCGACAGGTCGTGCGCGGCGTAGACGTAGATGATGTCCATGCCGGCGCGCCGGCCGCGGATCGCCGCCTCGCGATGCCAGCGCCGGTATTCGCGGATGTCGTGCCTGGTCATCGCCCGCGCCTGCGACGGGTAGCCGTACTTGGACGGCTGGTGCGACGGCGCCAGCAGCACTTCGCGCGAGTACAGGTTGGAGGCGGTGGGGCCGTTGTGGCTGAGCTCCAGCGCGGCCAGCGCGCCGTGCGCGTGCACCTTGTCGCACATCAGCGCCAGCGCGGGAATGTCGCGGTCGTCCCACAGCCGCGCCTCCACATACGGGGTGAGGTCGCCGCTGGGGTGGATCTCGCATTCCTCGGTCGACACCACCGCCCAGCCGCCCTCGGCTTTCACCTCGCGCATCGCCGCATGCGCCAGCGGCATCGCGTGGCCCATGCCGTTGCAGTGCGGCACCTGGAAGAAGCGGTTCTTCGCGATGACCGGGCCGATCTTCAGCGGGGTGAACAGGATGTCGTAGCGGGGGTCGCGCATCGTGCTCAGGCCTCGACGGGGGCGACCGGTTTGCGGCGCAGTCGCATGAAGGCATACAGCGGCAGGCCCGCGGCGATCAGGCCCAGCGCATACACGAACGGCTCGCCGCCGATGCCGACGAAGGCGAACACCACGTAGACCACGCCGACGCCGGCCACCAGCAGCACGCGGCGCCCGCTGCAGCCCGGCACGCCGCGTCGCCACAACACGCCCAGCGCCAGCGCGCAGCACAGGTACAACGGCAGGTTCGCCGCGGTAACCACCCGGGTGAGGAAGGTGAACGCCGCGACCAGCGAGTGGCTGTAGCTCATCCATACCATCACCGTGGCCAGCGCGGCGGTGATCAGCAGTGCGGTCGCCGGCGTGCCATGCCGGTTGTGGCGCGCGAACAGCGGCGGCAGCACGCCGTTGTCGGCCATGGTGCGGGTCAGCTGGCCGGCCAGCAGGGTCCAGCCGTTCAGCGCGCCCAGCCCGCTGATCACCACGAACAACGCCAGCCAGCGACCGAAGCCGGCCTGGCCGTAGCGGTCCATCAGCAGCGCGAACGGCGCACTGGCCTCGGCCAGCACATCCTGCCGCAGCAACAGCAGCGGCACGGTCGAGACGATCACGTAGATCACCGCGACCAGCACGGTACCGGCCATCGTCGCGCGCGGGATGGTGCGGCCAGGGTCGTTCACCCGCGCGGCCGGGATGCTGGCCGACTCGATGCCGAGCATGGCGAACAGCGCGATGGTGGAGGCGGCCATCACGCCGGCGAACGTCACCGGCGTGGTCGGCGGATGCACCACGTAGCTGGCCGGCGAGGTCAGCAGCACCCAGCCGCCGAGCAGGCCGATCGCCAGCATCGGCAGCAGTTTCAGCGCGGTCGTCACGATCTGCACCGCGCCGCCGGCGCGCACGCCGAACAGGTTCACCACGGTGAACAGCCACAGCAGGCCGAGCGCGAACCACACCGGCGGGATCACCGCGAATTGCGGCATCACCACGATGAGATAGCCGACCACGCCGGTGGCCAGCGCGGCATTGGTCAGCCACAGCGACACCCAGTACGCCCACATCGACATGTAGGCCGGCAGTTCGCCGAGCGTCTCGCGGACATAGCCATACGGACCATCGGCACCGGGCAGCGCGGCGGAAAGATGGGCGAACACCCGCGCCAGGGTGAGGCAGCCGAACAGGGTGATGCCCCAGCCCACCAGCGCGTTGAAACCGTACGGCGCCAGCGACGACGGCAGCAGGAAGATGCCCATGCCGATCACGTTGCCGACTACCAGCGCGGTGCAGGTCCAGAAGCCGATCCGGTTGCGGTCGTGCATGGCGGCGTCTACCTGTTCAGTTCAGCGGATGCAGCGGCGACAGGCGCACGCTCATGCGGATTCCCCGGCGGGACCGGCGTACGCCGCGCGCAGCAGGTTCTGGTAGTGCCACACCCCGCCCTCGCGTTTCGGGCACAGCCGGCCGGGAGTGTAGGCGCCGGAAGCCAGCCCGCGCTGCACCGCCTCGCAGATGCCGATGTCCTCGTTCTGTACTTCGTCGCTGAAGCTGCGGTCGGCGTCCATGCGCGCCTGCGCCTTGGCGTCCTGTGCGTAGTAGTAGTCGAACACGATGCGGCAGCGGCCCGGCCCCAGCGGCAGGATGCGGTTGGTCTGCAGCCGGCCCGGCATGATGTTGAGCATCACGTTGGGATAGATGAACCAGTAGAACGCCTCGCCGTCGCCGTAGATGTCGCCGCTGTTGCGCAGCGGCGAGGACTGCAGCGAATGCCACCGGAACAGTTCGGTGTCGTAGGCGCGATAGTCGAGCACCTTCGACAGGCCAGGGTGCACGTGCGGGAGGTGGTAGCCCTCGAGGAAATTGTCGACGTAGACCTTCCAGTTGCAGTCGATGTCGTAGGTGTCGCGGCGCAGGTAGCGCATCGCCGCCAGGTCGATCGGCGCGATGCGTTCGGCGATGCCGGCATAGACCTCGTCGAACGGCGGCACGGCCTCGTCCAGCGCCACGAACACCAGGCCCTGCCACTCGTGCACGCGCAGCGGCGGCAGCCGGATGTCCTCGACCCGGAAATCGCAGGCGTCCTGCATCTCCGGCGCGCTGCGCAGCTGGCCTTCCAGCGTATAGGTCCAGCCGTGGTACTTGCAGTGCAGCGCCCGCGCGCCCTTGCCGTTGCACAATGCCAGCGGCCCGGCGCGGTGGCGGCAGACGTTGGGAAAGGCGCGCAGCACGCCGTCCTGTCCGCGCACCAGCAGCAGCGGCACCCCGCCGATCTGCTCGACCACGTGATCGCCCGGCCCGGCCAGTTCCTCCCGGTGCGCCACCAGCTGCCAGCTGCGCGCGAACACCGCACGCTGCTCCATCGCCAGCATCGCCTCGCCCGCGTAATAGCGCGCCGGCAAGGCACGCGCGCGATTGAGTTCCTCGACCATCGTGTCGGTTTGCATGAGCTGGTGTGGTCCCCGGATGGGCGGGCGCGACGGACCCCGTCTCCGGAGCGCGCCGATCCCGCATGCGGTCTCGTATGATCGGTGGCAGGTGCCCGACCCAGCCTAGCGCTTCCGCCGAACCGGCGGCAACCGGTTCCGTTTCGCCAGGCGACGGGGCATCGGTGGCCGACGTTTTTGCCGGCACCACTATCTACCGTTCGTGTTCAGTTGTAGATTGCCGTGATACCCGCGAGGAGCTGCTGCCGTCCATGCAAGGCGTCGTACCGCTGTCGCACCACCTCCCCGTCGACCCGCATGGGCAAGGCCCATTGCCATGGCCGGGCGAGGCATGATCGAGGCGTCAGCCAGCGGCACGCTGGACCAGGCCCTGGCCCACGCGGCGCGCCTGCTGCAGCGTGACCCCGCGCTGGCGGTGGAACAGCTCGAAGAGATCCTGCGGGTGGCCGAGGCGCATCCGCTCGCACTGCAAATGCTGGCCGCCGCGCGCTCGTCGCAGGGCGATGCACAGGGCGCGCTCGACATCCTGATCCCGCTGGCACAGACGCAGCCGAACTGGGCGATGCTTCATTTCGACCTGGGGCTGGCCCTGGCCGGGCGCGGGCGCGGCCAGGAAGCGATCGACGCGCTGCGCCGCGCGGTAACGCTGAAGCCCGACCTGCCGCAGGCCTGGCGTGCGCTCGGCGACCATCTGATGGCGGCCGGCGAGCAGGGTGCGGCGGATGCCGCGTACGCCAACCACGTGCGTTATTCCACCCACGACCCGCGTTTGATGGACGCCGCCGTGGCGCTCGCCGAGGATCGCATCTCGCAGGCCGAGGCCCTGCTGCGCGAGCATCTGAAGCAGGCGCCCACCGATGTCGCCGCGATCCGCATGTTTGCCGAGGTCGCCTCCCGGGTAGGCCGCAACGAGGACGCCCTGAACCTGCTCGCCCGGTGCCTGGAACTCGCGCCCAGCTTCCATGCCGCGCGCCAGAACTACGCACTGGTCCTGCATCGCAGCAACCAGCCCGGCCTGGCGCTGGCGGAAATCGAACGACTGCTGGCGATCGACCCGAACCACCCCGGTTACCGCAACATCAAGGCGGTGGTGCTGTGCCGCACCGGCGACTACGAACCGGCGATCGCCATCTATGCCGACCTGCTGCAGCGCTATCCGGGCAACCCCAAGGTCTGGATGAGCTACGGCCACGCATTGAAGACTGCCGGCCACACCGACCGTGCGATCGCCGCCTACCGGCGCAGCCTCGAACTGCAGCCATCGTTCGGCGAAGTGTGGTGGAGCCTGGCCAACCTCAAGACATTCCGCTTCAGCGCGGCCGATCTCGCGCTGATGTCCGCGCAACTGGCGCGCACCGGGCTGTCGGACGAGGATCGCCTGCACCTGGAGTTCGCCATCGGCAAGGCGCACGAAGACGCGGCCGAATACGCGTCGTCTTTCGAGCACTACGCGCAGGGCAATGCCGTCCGTCGCGCGCAACTGCATTACAGCGCCGACGACACGCATGCGCGCGTGCAGCACATCCGCCAGCAGTACAGCGCCGGATTCTTTGCCGCACGCGCGGGCATGGGCAACCCGGCGCGCGATCCCGTCTTCATCGTCGGCCTGCCGCGTTCCGGCTCCACCCTGATCGAGCAGATCCTGTCCAGCCACAGCCAGGTGGAGGGCACGATGGAGCTGCCCGAGGTCACCTCGATCACGCGCATGCTGCGCGCGCAAGGCGACGCGGACAGCGCCATGCCGTACCACCAGGTGCTCGCGGCGCTGGATGCCGATGCACTGCACGAACTGGGCGAACGCTACCTCGCGCATACGCGTATCCAGCGCAAGACCACGGCACCGCGGTTCATCGACAAGATGCCGAACAACTTCATGCACATCGGCCTGATCCACCTGATGCTGCCGAACGCGACCATCATCGACGCCCGCCGGCATCCGCTGGCCTGCGGCTTCTCCGTCTTCAAGCAGCATTTCGCCCGCGGCCAGGGTTTCAGCTACAGCCTGGAGGACATCGGGCGGTACTACCGGGATTACGTGGCGCTCATGGCGCACTTCGACGACGTGCTGCCCGGTCGCATACACCGGGTGGTCTACGAGCACATGGTCGAGGACACCGAGGCCGAAGTGCGCCGGCTGCTCGATCATTGCGGGCTGCCGTTCGAGGCATCCTGCCTGCGCTTCTTCGAGAATGCGCGGCCGGTGCGCACCGCCAGTTCCGAACAGGTGCGACGGCCGATCTACCGGGAAGGGGTGGATCACTGGCAACACTACGCGCCCTGGCTGGGGCCGCTGCAGTCGGCCCTGGGGCCGGCGTTGGAGAGTCATCAAGGCGTGCCCGACCCGGGGTAAGCGCCGCCGTTTCCGCTGGATTGTCGTGAACTTGAAAGGGGAGTAGCCATGCACGAAAAAAGATCCGAACTTGGTGTCAGGACGCAACCGCTGCGATTGATCCGCTTGCCGCTTGCGGCGGCCATCTGTTTCGCCATGGCTGCGCCGGCGCTCGCCCAGGACACCGGACAATCGGCGAACCCGACCACCACGCCGACCGCAAAGCAGAAAACCACGACGCTCGGCGTGGTCACCGTGACCGCGCAGAAGCGCACCGAGGATCTGCAGAAGGTGCCGATCAGCATCAACGTGCTGGCATCGGATCAGCTCCAGGCACTGCAGGTGCAGAGCTTCAAGGATTACGTGAACTACCTGCCCAGCGTCACCTTCCAGCAGGGCGGCGGCGGCATCGCCACCGGGCCCGGTTTCGCCTCGATCTACATGCGTGGCGTGGCCAGCGGCGGCAATACCAACCACTCCGGCTCGCAGCCGAGCGTGGGCGTGTACCTCGACGACCAGCCGGTGACCACGATCCAGGGGCCGCTCGACATCCACATGTACGACATTGCCCGCATCGAGGTACTGGCCGGGCCGCAGGGCACGTTGTATGGCGCCAGCGCCGAGGCCGGTGCGCTGCGCATCATCACCAACAAGCCCGATCCGGGCGCGTTCGCCGCGAATTACCAGATCAGCACCGACAAGGTCGCCCATGGCGGCATCGGCGAGACTTTCGACGGCATGCTGAACATCCCGCTCGGCAAGAGCGCGGCGATCCGTCTGGTCGGCTGGCACGAACACGACGCCGGCTACATCGACAACGTGGCCGGCTCACGGACGTTCCCGGTATCCGGCATCACCGTCAGCAATGCGCCAGGTTGCGTACCCAGCGGTACGTCGCCCAGCGCGAGCAACCAATGCTTCGGACACGCCAGGAACGACTACAACGACGTCAATACCAACGGTGCCCGCGCGGCGCTGAAAGTCGACCTCAACGACAACTGGTCGATCAGCCCGACCCTGATGGGGCAGCAGACGATTTCGCATGGCACCTTTGCCAGCGATCCGGTGGTTGGCGACCTGGCGGTGACCCACTTCTACCCGGAGCGCGTCGACGACCGCTGGTGGCAGGGCGCGCTGACCGTGCAGGGCAAGATCGGCAACTTCGACCTGACCTACACCTACGCCCATCTCAAGCGCAACCAGGAAGAGCAGACCGACTACAACGACTATTCCTTCTGGTACGACCAGTTGCCCTACACCTATGGCAACTACATCTACGACAACAGCGGCGCGCTGATCAATCCGTCCGAGTTCATCACCGATCGCGACCGCTACACCAACAGCAGCCATGAGCTGCGCATCCTGTCGCCCAGCGACGATCGCCTGCGCCTGGTCGCCGGTGCGTTCTGGCAGAAGCAGAAGCACGACATCATGCAGAACTACCAGATCAACGGCCTGGCCGACTCGCTGTCGGTCCCCGGCTGGCCGAACACGATCTGGCTGACCAAGCAGATGCGCTACGACCATGACGAGTCCGTGTTCGGCGAACTCTCGTACGACTTCATTCCCGACGTGCTCACCGGCACGGTCGGCGAACGCTACTTCCGCACCCGGAACAATCTGTACGGCTTCTACGGCTTCAGCAGCGGCTTTTCGCCCAGCTCGACTTACGGCCAGGCCGGCTGCATTTCACCGCAGCCATTCGAAGGCGCCCCGTGCCTGGATTTCAACAAGTCGGTGCGGCAGACCGGCTCGCTCAGCAAGTTCAACCTGACCTGGAACATCACGCCCAGCAAGATGCTTTACCTCACCCGGTCCAAGGGCTTCCGCCCCGGTGGCGTCAACCGTGCCGGCAACCTGCCGCCTTACCAGCCCGATTTCCTGACCAACCTCGAACTGGGCTGGAAAACCACCTGGCTCGACAACCGGCTGTCATTCAACGGCGCGGTGTTTCGCGAGACCTGGAATCATTTCCAGTTCAACGTGCTCGGCCCCAACGGCCTGACCATCATCAAGAACGCCAACTCGGCCCGCATCACC
>DATNGL010000136.1:0-17591 GCA_035605895.1 Rhodanobacter sp. | reverse complement strand
GTCGATGCGGTGCGCCTGCCGCGCAACTTCGCGCTGGCGCACGAGCAGAAGCTGGTGGTGTCGCGCCCGCACGCCACGCCGTTCGGCGAACTGGTGGTGCATGCCGATCGTTGCGATGGCCCGGTGCTGGCGTCCATGCCGCTGCCCGACCCCGCGCGCAGCCCGCGCCGGTTCACGCTGGACGCCAAGCTGCCCGCGCAGACCGGCGAACGCGGCCTGTGCCTGATCTACACCGCGCCCATCGACGGGTCGCTGTATGCGCTGTCGCAAGTGAGCCTGGTACCGGTGGGCGCAGAGCGATGACCGCGCCGGCACGGTGGCTGTGCTCGCGGGATGCAATGCGCGGCTGCATGGCGGCGGCGACGCCTGTGCCTCAAGCTTTGGGCCTTCGTGGGGCGGACACTATCGGCAGGCGGTCCATCAGCGCGCCGCGGCCGCGGTTTCCGTCGGCGAGGGCGGACGGCGCAGCAGCATCTGTTTCGCCAATCGCGCGTCGACATCCGACAACTCGATCAATGACGTCACCTTGCCGCCGATCAGCGCGGCGATCGGTACGCCGTCCCGATACAGCACGCGCGAACCGGCCAGCGCCGGCACCTTGTCGCCGGCCAGTACCGTGCCGACCAGGTTCAGCGGATCGCAGCCACTGAGGCAGACCAGTTCGCCGTCGTCGACGCGGGATCGCACCGCGCGCAGTGGCGCGATCGCCTCGGGCAGGGCGAACTGCTCGCCGACCAGGCCCTCGACGAAGCGCCCGCCACGGATCTCGCCGCGCGCCTCCAGCCGGTGGTACACGCGCAGCAGTTCGCGCCACGACGGCAGCCATGGAGCCTCGCGTTCAAGCAGCTTCCAGAACACCACGCCGTAGCGACGAAGCAGAACACGCGCAACGTGTTCTGCTTCGTCTGAATCAAGGCGGCGCGAAGCGTCACGTTCGCTTCCTCTCCCCTCAGGGGAGAGGATTGAGGTGAGGGGCCGCTCTTGCCGCGAGCTTTCACCTTGCATCCCGGCGAGCACCCGCCCCTCATCCGGCCTGCCGGCCATCTTCTCCCCAAGGGGGAGAAGAGACTTGGTACGCGCCAACGCCCAGCGCCCCGCATCCTCGATGCCACCAAACTGATGCCGTCGCACCCGCCGATGCCGTCCACCCTCGCGCTTCGCCGCCGGCAGCAACAGCGCGCGCAAGCCGGCAAAGCTGTCGGCGCTGACCCGGCCCGCGGCGACCAGCTCGCCCAGCGCGTCTTCCAGTTCGGTGCGCAGCAATCGGGCGGCATCCAGCAACTCGTCGAAGAACAGCGCGCCCTGTTCACGCAGCGCATCGGCGACGGCCTGCGCGCGCGAGGAAAGCAGGATATCCTGCGGATCGTCGCCTGCAGCAACAGCCGTCCAGACGGCCATCTCGCGGCGGGGAAGCAGCACGATCGGCGTGCTGCGCACCGGTCCGCCGCCACCGCCGCTGCCGGTGCGCAGGCGCGCCCAGCCGATCCTGCCGGCGCGACACAGTTCGTCCAGCCAACTTATCGAATAGTCGTCGATGCGTGCCGGAAGAAGCTCGGATTCCCACGCGCCGGCGGCGGCTTCGTAGCCTTCCAGCTGCGCCAGCGTGGCCACCAGCGCGTCCGGGCCGCTCGGCCGGGTCGCGGCGGACACGTGCTGCCAGTCGAACAGGAAACGCATCAGCTGGCGTCGGCTGACCGGCTCGATCTCGCGCCGCAGCCGGCCGAGCGTGTAGCGATGGATGCGCGCCAGCAGGTGGCGCTCGCACCATTCGCCGTCCGCGGCATCGGCACTGAAGCGGCCCTGCATCACGTAGCCTTCGGACTGCAGCCGAAGCAGCGCCTGTTCCACATCGCCCGCCGCAACGCCGAGGGGGAATGCCAGCGCGGCGACGGTCGTCGGGCCGAGCCCGCCCAGTCGGCGCCGGACCAGTTCCAGCAAGGCGTCCTCGCGCGTCCACGAGCGCGCCGCGTATTCGGCGGGCACGTCGATCGGTGGCTGCATCGATGCGCCGGGATGGAGTGCCTGCCACAGCGGCAACTGTTCGGCCGCCACCCAGCACGCCACCGAAACCGCTCCCGCGGCGAGCTGAAACCGCGTGGCACGCTGGGCCCTTGCCAGCGCCTGCAGCCGTTCGCCCCAGCCATCGTTGGCAGCGGCCTCGTCCGCGCCGACAAAGCCCAGCAGGGTCAGCGCCTCGTGCATCTCGTCGGCATCGCGTACCTGCGGCCATGCCTCCTCGCGCACGGCATCGATCGCCGCGGTATCCAGCCGGCCGAGATCGTCGGCGCGCTCCGTGCCGCTCAGCCCGCGCGTCTGCACGGCGCGGGTGCGACGTTCCTCCAGCGGCGCATCGTCGAGAAAGGCATACGGCGCGGCGTTCAGCACTTCGGCGGCAAGCGGGCTGGGCGCGGCGAGGTCGCGCGCCACGATCGCGATGTCGCCTGCTTCGAGATCGCGCAGCACCTGCAGCAGGCCATCGACGTCCATCGCCTCGCGCAGGCAGTCGTGCATGGTCTGGTTGACCAGCGGATGATCCGGCACTTCGCGTTCGCCCACGATGTTCTCCAGGCAGGCGACCTGGTCGGGGAACACCGCGGCCAGCAGATCCTCGCTCTTCATCCGTTGCAGCGGCGGCGGGGTCTTCTTGCCGCCGGTGAAACGCGGCAAGGCCAGCGCGGTGACCGCGTTCCAGCGCCAGCGCGCCGGGAACAGCGGCGCATCGAGCAAGGCCTGCACCAGCACATGTTCGGCCGTGTTCGAGTGCAGGTAGTGGGCCACTTCCTCCAGCGGGAAACTGTGGCTGGTCGACAGCGACAGCACGATCGCGTCCTCGGTGGCCGCCGCCTGCAGTTCAAAATTGAACTGGCGGCAGAAGCGCTTGCGCAGCGCCAGGCCCCACGCGCGGTTGATCCGGCTTCCCCACGGCGCATGGATCACCAGCTGGGTGCCGCCGGATTCGTCGAAGAAGCGTTCCAGCACGAGGGTGCGCTGGCTCGGCAGCACGCCCAGTGCGGCTTTCGTGCGGGCCAGGTAGTCAACGAGTTGCTGGGCGGCGGCCTCGTTGAGGCCGAGTTCTTCGCGCAGCCAGTCGAAGGCGCGGACGTTGCTCCCCTCTCCCGATGGGAGAGGGGCTGGGGGAGCGGGTTCGGGCATGCCGGAGTGCTGGGCAAAGACCGAACCCTCACCCCCACCCCTCTCACCCGCGAGGGGACTCCCTGGCGGTCGCCGGGGGGAGAGGGGCTCAAGCCGCGCAGAAATCTCTTCGCGCAGGCGCGACACGCCGAACGACAACTCCCTGCTGCGTCCCGGCGCCTCGCCCAGCCAGAACGGGATGCTCGGCGGCGCGCCATGCGCATCCTCCACCCGCAGGCGGTCGCGCTCGACGCGCTGGATGCGGTAGCTGGAGTTGCCGAGTTGGAAGATGTCGCCGGCCATGCTCTCGACCGCGAAATCCTCGTTCACCGTACCCACGATGATCGCCTGTGGCTCCAGCACCACCTTGTAGTCGGCCGTATCGGGAATGGTGCCGCCCGAGGTCAGGGCCGTGAGCCGCGCGCCGCGCCGTGCGCGCAGTTGTCCGTGCACGGCGTCGCGATGGATGTACGCCGCACGCGGGCCGCGGCGCGTGGTGAAACCTTCGGCCAGCATGCGCACCACGGCGTCGAACCCGGAGCGTGTCAGGTCGCGATACGGCCAGGCGCCGCGCACCAGCGCGTAAAGTGCGTCCTCGCCCCACTCGGTGCAGGCGACCTCGGCGACGATCTGCTGGGCCAGCACATCCAGCGGCTGCGGCGGCATGATCAACGCATCCAGCTCGCCGCGGTGCACGCAATCGAGCAGGGCGGTGCATTCGACCAGATCGTCGCGGGTGGCCGGGAACAGCCGCGCCTTCGGCGTGCCGTCGATGCTGTGGCCGGAACGCCCGGCGCGCTGCAGGAAGGCGGCGATCGAGCGCGGCGAGCCGAGCTGGCAGACCAGGTCTACCTCGCCGATGTCGATGCCCAGTTCCAGCGACGCGGTGGCGACCAGCACCCTGAGTTCGCCGCGCTTGAGCCGCTGCTCCGCATCCAGCCGCAGCTCCTTCGCCAGGCTGCCGTGATGCGCCGCCACGATTTCCTTGCCCAGCCGCTCGGACAAGTGCCGCGCGGCGCGTTCGGCCATCCGCCGCGTGTTGACGAAGACCAGGGTGGTGCGATGCGCCTGCACCAGTTGCGCGAGGCGGTTGTAGACCAGCTCCCAGCTGTCGTTCGACATCACCGCTTCGAGCGGCACCGGCGGTACTTCGATGGCGAGGTCGCGCGGGCGGGCGTGGCCCGTATTTATGATGGTAACGTCGCTTCTCGCGTTCGCCTCCTCTCCCCTCTGGGGAGAGGATTGAGGTGAGGGGCTGGTGTGCGTCGTAATCTCACTTTCGACAACCGCTTTGTTGTGGCTCTTCCGCGACCCCGGCCCCTCACCCCGACCCTCTCCCCGAGGGGGAGAGGGTGAATGAACGCCGACCAGAAAGTCGGCGATCGTTTCTATGGGCTTCTGCGTCGCCGACAGCCCGATCCGCAGCAAGCGTCGCCGACACAGCGATTCCAGCCGCTCCAGCGACAACGCCAGGTGCGAGCCGCGCTTGCTGCCGGCGATCGCGTGGATCTCGTCCACGATCACCGTGCGCGTGTCCGCCAGCATGGCGCGGCCCGAAGCCGAGCCGAGCAGCACGTACAGCGATTCGGGCGTGGTCACCAGGATGTGCGGCGGCTGCTTGCGCAGCAGGTTGCGCTCGACCTGCGGGGTATCGCCGGTGCGCACGGCGGTACGAATCACCACGTCGGGCAGGCCGAGCTGCTGCAGTTCGGCGCGAATGCCTTCCAGCGGCGCTTCCAGATTGACGTGGATGTCGTTGGACAGCGCCTTCAGTGGCGACACGTAGACCACGCTGGTGGCATCGGCGAGCACGCCGCCGTGGGCCACGCCTTCGCGCACCAGTGCGTCGATGGCAGCGAGGAAGGCGGTCAGCGTCTTGCCCGAGCCGGTGGGCGCAGCCACCAGGGTGTGCTGGCCGGCCCGGATCGACGGCCACGCCGCCGCCTGCGCCGCGGTGGGCGCGCGGAAGCGCTGGCGGAACCAGCCGGCCAGGGCCGGGTGGAACGCATCGAGCGGACTGGAATCCATGCGCATCGGTGGGGACCCGCGCGGGGGCGATGGAATATTCATTGGAGCATAGATGGGGTGTTCGGCGCGGTGCTCAATCGGCTGCCGGTCCGATGCAAGCGCGTGACGGGCATGTCAGTATTCACATTCGGCAGGCAAACCATGCGCGGGGGCGCAGCATGACCGTGGTTGAACAGGAGAGCGTGGTGCAGAAGGGGGCAGTCTTGTCTTCGCACGAGGAGACGGCGGGCGTTGCCACCTGGCTGGACATGGCCGATGGTCAACGCCTGTTCCTGCGCGACTGGCCGCAGCCCCACGCGCGCGGCGCGGTGCTGATCGTGCATGGACTGGGCGAGCACGGCGGCCGCTACGCGCAGCTGGCGTCATGGTTCAACCAGCGCGGATACGCGGTGCGCAGCTACGACCAGCGCGGTCACGGCCACTCACCCGGCCGGCGCGGTGCGCTGCGGCACGGCGATGATCTGCTGGCGGACCTGGCTGCCGTGTACAACGACTATGCGGCAGCACTGCCGCATCCCCCGCTGCTGCTGGGCCACAGCATGGGCGGTCTGGTGGCCGCGCGCGCGGTACTGGATGGTGGCGTGGTTCCTGGCGCGCTGGTGCTGTCGTCGCCGGCCTTGCGCAGCCGGGAATCGCCGCGGATGATCCGGCTGGCCGAGGTGCTCAGTCACCTCCTGCCCAACCTGCCGCTGCGCAACGGGCTCGACGCAAGCAAGCTGTCGCACGATGCGCAGGTGGTGGCCGACTATCGCAGCGACCCCTTGAGGCATGCCTGGATCACGCCGCGGCTGGCCCACTTCATCTTCAGCGATGGGGCGGCCTGCATCGCCGACGCCGGCCGCCTCGACGTACCGACACTGCTGCTGGTGGCCGACAGCGACGAGCTCGTCGATCCCGCCGGCAGCCGCGCCTTCGCCAGGGCCGCCGCGGGCACCGGGCGATTGACCACGCGCTTCTTCGCCTCGCTGTATCACGAGTTGTTCAACGAGGCCGAGCCGGGACGCAGCCAGGTGCTGATGCAGCTGGGCGACTGGCTGGGGCGGCAATTGCGTCACTGATAGACGTGCGCCCGAATCGCGCCCCATGCCGGTCATGAATGCCGGCAATACTTCGGGTCAGACCCAGGGAGAGGCTTTCATGTCCGGACGATCGATTGCGCGCCTGCCGCACCTGCTGCCCGCCTTGCTGCTGGGCCTGCTGCTTGCTGCCTGCGGGCGCAGCCACGACGGTCATCCGCCGGCGTTGCAGGGCGCACCAGCTGCCGCCGGCACGGCCGCACATCCGGCCGCGAAGTCCGCGTTCGCCCTGGTCTCGGCCAGTTCGAAGACCAGCGATTCGCGCACCGCACTGACCCTGCGTTTCAACGCGCCGCTGGCCTCGGCGCAGAGCTTCGACGAGTTGATCGCGGTGACCGGTCCCAAAGGCGAGGTCGTCAGCGGCAGCTGGAACCTGCTCGACGACGGCAGGACCTTGAGCTTTCCGTTCGTCCAGGCAGACACGCATTATGCCGTGGAGCTGAAACCCGCCTTGTTGGCGGCGGATGGGCGCACGCTCGGCCATGCGCTGAAGCACGAGGTGTATTCCGGCAACCTGCCGGCGGCGGTCGGTTTCGCCTCGCACGGCAGCGTGCTGCCGGCGCGCGGCACGCGCGGCCTGCCGCTGGTGTCGATGAACGTGCACGACGCCGACGTGGAGTTCTTCCGCGTGCACGCCGACGCGCTGTCCGACCTGTTCTGCGCCTACCCGCGCAACGGCCATCGCGACAGCTACGAACTCGATCACGAGGTCAGCTACTACAACAAGTGTGGCGAAGGCGACGACCACCGCAGCCGCATGCCGATCACCGAGATCGCCGATTCGGTGTACGCCAACCACTACACCCTGGGCGGCGAGCCGAACGAGCGCACGGTGACCTACCTGCCCGTGCAGGACATCAGGGAGCTGTCGCAGCCGGGCGTGTACATGGCCGTGGCCAAGGCCGGCGGCACCTTCCAGGGCGGCTACGACACCGCGACTTTCTTCGTCAGCGATCTTGGCCTGCACCTGCGCGTGTACCGCGACAACGCGCTGCTGCATGTGGCCTCGCTGCGCGACGGTTCGCCGGTCAATGGGGTCGATATCGATATCCGCGATGGATCCGGCCGCAGCAAGCTCAAGGCCACTACCGGCGCGGATGGCAATGCGCTGCTCGCGTACAAGGTCAAGGCCTCCGACGTGCTGGTGGCGCGCCACGGCAAGGATGTGTCGGTGCTGCCGTTCAACAAGCCGGCGCTGGATGTGTCGAACTTCGACATCAGCGGGCGCAGGCAGGCGCCGTTCGAGGTGTATGCCTGGTCCGGCCGCGACCTGTATCGCCCCGGCGAGACCCTGCGTGTGTCGGCCCTGCTGCGCGACTACGACGGCAAGCCGATGAAGCCGCAGTCTCTGTTCGTGCGGGTGAAGCAGCCGGATGGCCGCACCCTGCTCGAGAAGGAACTCAAGCCGCAGCAGCTCGACTATTTCGAGCTGAGCCAGGTGATCCCGGCCGATGCGCCGACCGGCCTGTGGCAACTGGAATTCCGGCTCGATCCCGCCGGCAAGGACACCGTGCAGGCGTTCCCGTTCCACGTCGAGGAATTCCTGCCCGAGCGGCTCAAGGTTGAACTGTCCAGTCCGCAGGCGCGCTTGCTGCCGGATCAGCCGCTGAAACTGAAGGTGGCCTCCAGCTATCTGTATGGCGCCCCCGCCGCCGGCAACCGCTTCACGGCCAAGCTGCTGGTGGCACCGGAAGTGCACCCGATCGCGTCGATGAAGGACACCTGGTTCGGCGATCCGCTGGTCGACCTGCCCAAGAGCGCCGCCGACGCCGTCGACGCCAAGCTCGATGCGCAGGGCGTGCTGGAGCAGGACGTGGCGCTGCCCGACGGCGTCAAGCCGGTCGCGCCGCTGGCCGTGACCCTGTCCGGCAGCGTGTATGAAAGCGGCGGTCGCGCCGTCACGCGCCTGCTCAAGCGCACCTGGTGGCCGGCGGATGCGCTGGTCGGCGTGCGCCCGCTGTTCGATCCGAAGCAGGGCGCCGCGAGCGAGGCGCCGGCCGGTTTCGAGATCGTGCGCGCGAACGTCGACGGCCAGCTGGTCGCCGGCAGCCACCTGAAGGTGCGCCTGCAGCGCGAGCTGCGTGACTTCTACTGGCTGTACGAACAGAACGGTGGCTGGAAATCCGACGCCAACCAGCGCCTGCAATTGGTCGATGAGAAAGATGTCGACGTGGCCGCCGGCCAGTCGGCCCATGTCGAGTTCCCGGTGCAATGGGGCAGCTACCGCGTCGAGGTGTACGACCCGGCCACCAAACTCACCACGGTGTTTCCGTTCTTCGCCGGCTACAGCTGGGACGACGAGAACCTCGGCAAGGAGGCACGCCCGGACAAGGTCAAGCTGCAGCTGGACAAGGCACGATACCGCGCCGGCGACACCATGAAGGTCACCGTGACGCCGCCGCACGACGGGCCGGGCGTCCTGCTGGTGGAATCGGATCATCTGCTCTACACGAAGAACATCGACGCCAAGGCCGGCAGCACCTTCGAGATCCCGGTGACGAAGGACTGGGAGCGCCACGACGTCTATGTCACCGCCCTGGTGTTCCGCGGCGGCGAGGCGGACGAGCACACCACGCCGGCCCGTGCGGTGGGCATCGAGTATGTGGCGATGGATCGCAACGACCGGCGCATCCCGCTCAAGCTCGACGCGCCGGCGCTGATGCGCCCGGGCAACCCGCTCGATGTCGGCGTGCAGGCCACCGGGCTGGCCGGCCAGAAGGCCTGGGTCACGCTGTCGGCGGTCGACCAGGGCGTGCTCAACATCACCGATTATCCGGTGCCCGATGCCTGGGCCTGGATGTTCGCCAAGCGCGCGCTCGGCATCGACGCCTACGACCTGTACAGCCGCATCATCGAGGCGATGGATGGCGCCCAGGCGAAGCTGCGCTACGGCGGCGACATGGGCGGCAAGGCGCTGCCGCAGGCGGCGCGGCTGAATCCGAAGGTGCGGATCGTCGACCTGTTCGCCGGCCCGGCCGCGTTCGATGCGCAGGGCAGGGCGCAGTTGCGTGTCGAGGTGCCCGACTTCAACGGCAGCCTGCGCCTGGCCGCGCTGGCGTACACCGACAGCCGCTACGGCAACGCCGACGGCAACGTCACCGTGCGCGCGCCGCTGGTGGTCGAGCCGAGCACGCCGCGGGTGATGGCCGCCGGCGACCAGGCGGTGATCAGCCTCGACCTGAAAAACCTCTCCGGCAAGGACGGCGCGGCCAGGGTGACGGTCACCGGCGGTGGCCTGATCAAGGTCGACCAGGCCACGCAGAGCGTGGCGCTGAAGGACGGCGCCGGCACCACCTTGCACATGCCGGTGACGGCCGCCGCGGGGGCTGCCGTGGCCACGCTCGACATCCACGCCCAGCTCAACGATTACCAGGTCAATCGCCACTTCGAATTCGCGGTACGGCCAGCATGGCCCGAAGTGGTGCGCACCACGCCGCTGGCGCTGGAGGCGGGCAAGCCCGAACACTTCGGCGGCGCCGCGATCGCCGGGCTGCTGCCGGCCACGGTACGCGCGCGGCTCACCCTCAGCACCTTGCCGCCGCTGCCGTATGGCGCCGCGTTGCGCGGCATCCTCGACTATCCCTACGGCTGCATCGAGCAGACCACCAGCAAGGGCTACGCCGCGCTGATCCTGGATGGCGCCACGGCCAGGGCGCTGGGCGGTCCGGTGCTGAGCGACGAGGCTCGCAAGGCGGCCGTCGAAAGCGCGTTGTCGCGGATCGCCTCGTTCCAGGCCAGCAACGGCCACTTCAGTTTCTGGGGCGGCTCCAGCCCGATCGAGACCTTCACCACGCCGTACGTCGTCGACTTCATGCTCGACGCGCGCGACGCCGGCTTCGCGGTGCCGCAGGATGTGCTGCAGAAGGCCTTGCAACGGCTCAACGACGACCTGCTCGCCGGTGGCCATCCGTACTACGGCTACGAGCACCACGACCACCTGCGCCTCGCCGACGAGGCCTATTCGGGCTTCGTGCTGGCGCGGGTCAACCGGGCGCCGCTGGGCACGCTGCGTGCGATCTTCGACAACGAACGGCAGAAGCTGGTGGCGCCGTTGCCGCTGGTGCACTTCGGCATCGCGTTCAAGCTGATGGGCGACAACGAGCGCGCGCAGAAGGCCGTCGCCGAGGCGTTCGCCTGGAACAAGGAGCGGCCGTGGTACGTCGGCGATTACGGTTCCGAGCTGCGTGACCTGGCGCTGATGGTCGCGCTCGCCCACACCTACGGCATGGACAGGCCCGAGTACGACGCGAAACTGGTCGACTGGGCGCGCAACGCCAGCAGCAACGTGCGCCAGCGCCAGCAGCAGGACAAGAACTACCGCTGGTCGTGGTCGTACCTCAGCACGCAGGAGCAGGCGGCGATCGCCCGCGTGGCGGCGGCATTCGATGCGAAGAGCCATACGCCGCTGGACGCCTCGATGACGGTGGCCGGCAAGCGCGAGGCCGCGCCGGACAGCCGGGTGTGGAGCCGCGAGCTCAGCGCCGCCGATCTCGACGCCGGCGTCAGCGTGCAGCCGACCAGTCCGGCGGCGATCTTCGCCACGCTCGACGTGGCCGGCATCCCAAAGACCGCACCGGCGCCGGACGACAGCCAGATCGACGTGCGCCGCAGCTATTTCACCACCGACGGCAAGCCGTGGAACGGCACCCAGCTGAAAGAGGGCGACACCCTGATCGTCGAGCTGCGCATCGAGGCGCGCATGGACATCCCCGACGCACTGGTCACCGACCTGCTGCCCGGCGGGCTGGAAGTGGAGAACCTCAATCTCGGCGGCGCGCAGCAGTGGGCCGGCGTGGTGATCGACGGCATCAACCTCGACCAGCACGACTCCGCGGCCCAGGTGCTGCACGAGGAATACCGCGACGACCGCTACGCCGCCGCGCTCAACCTGAGTCGCGGCGACAAGGCCCACGTGTTCTATCTGGTGCGCGCGGTGACCCCGGGCACGTACACGGTGCCGCCGCCGCTGGTCGAGGACATGTATCGCCCGGCGGTGCGCGGCATCGGCAAGGTCGCCCCGGCGAAGATCACCGTGGTCGAGCCGTAAGAATTCGCTCGGGGGGCGGATGCTCCCGGACGGTTCTTGAAATGGAACAAGGTCGGCTGGAGTCGCGGCACGCCCTTCGACTTCGGCCTGGCGGCCTACGCTCGGGGTGAACGGTGTGAGGACCGTTCACCCTGAGCGTAGCTCGCATCAGCGAGCGAACTCGAAGGGCCCACGATGACCGACGCCAACCCATTCCACCGAACATCCCGCCTCAAGCGCGGTCTGCGTGCCTTCGCGATTGCCTTCATCGGCGTCCTGCTCGTCGCATTCATCCTCGACCGCCTGTTCCCCCTCCACCTGCCCGCCCCCGACAGCGGCAGCACGGTGGTGCTGGCGCGCGACGGCACGCCGCTGCGCGCGTTCGCCGACAGCGATGGCGTGTGGCGCTACCCGATCACCGCGAAGAAAGTGTCGCCGTTGTACCTGACCGCGTTGCTGCATTACGAGGACCGCTGGTTCTACCGCCATCCCGGCATCAATCCGTATGCGCTGCTGCGCGGACTCGCCGGCGGCATCGTGCACGGGCATGTCGTGTCCGGTGGCTCCACCCTGACCATGCAGGTGGCGCGGATCATCGAGCCCGGCTCGGGTTGGTTCCGTCCGCACACCTTCCGCGGCAAGCTGGTGCAGATCTTCCGTGCGCTGCAGCTGGAGGCGCACCTGAGCAAGGCGCAGATCCTCAATCTGTATCTCAACCACGCGCCATTCGGCGGCCCGATCGAAGGCGTGGAAGCGGCGTCATGGGCTTATCTCGGCAAGCCTGCCAGCCAGCTTTCTCGCGCCGAGGCGGCGCTGCTGGCGGTGTTGCCGCAATCGCCCAGCCGGCTGCGCCCGGATCGCCATCCCGAAGCAGCACGTGCCGCGCGCGACAAGGTGCTGCGGCGCATGCGCGATCTCGGCGTGTGGAGCGTCGCCCAGGTGCGCGATGCGGAAATCGAACCGGTGGTGGCGCGCTCGCTGCGCGCGCCGTTGTCGGCGGCGCTGCTGGCCGAACGGTTGCATCGGCAGTATCCGCGCGAGCGGCGCATCGTCAGCACGATTGACGCGAACCTGCAGCGTGCGTCCGAGGATCGGGTCAGCAGCTACCTGTCGCGCCTGCCGGCACACAGTACCGCCGCGCTGATGGTGGTCGACAATGCCACCCTGGAAACACGCGTCTATCTGGGCACCAGCGACTTCGCCGACCCGCAGCGGCATGGCTATATCGACATGGTCAGCGCGCCACGTTCGCCGGGCTCCACCCTGAAGCCGTTCCTGTACGGACTGGCGCTGGACGACGGCCTGATCGATTCGCAAAGCCTGCTGGTGGATGCGCCGCAGGATTTCGGCGGCTACCAGCCGGGCAATTTCGACGAGGCGTTCAGCGGCCCGGTCAGCGCCGCCGAGGCCTTGCAGCGCTCGCTCAACGTGCCGGCGGTGGATGTGCTCGACCGGGTCGGCCCGACCCGTTTCGTGGCGCGGCTGGCCAACGGCGGCATCGACCTGGGCCTGCCCGATGGCGCCAAACCCAACCTGTCGATCATCCTGGGCGGCGCGGCCACGCGACTCGAGAACCTGGTCGGTGCCTACACCGCGTTCGCCAACGGCGGCATTGCCGGCACGCCGCGCTATGCCCCGCAGCAGCCGGCCCGGCCGCGTCGGCTGCTGTCGCCGGGCGCGGCGTGGATCATCCGCGACATCCTCGGCAGCAATCCCGCCGACGTCGAAGGCGCACCGCTCGCGGGCGTGATCAACCGGCATGCCAACGTGGCGTGGAAGACCGGCACCAGCTACGGCTACCGCGATGCCTGGGCGATCGGGGTCACCGATCGCTGGACCATCGGCGTGTGGATCGGTCGCCCGGACGGTACGCCGTCGCCGGGCCAGTACGGTGCGGTGACCGCGCTGCCGCTGCTGTTCCAGATCGCCGACATGTTGCCGCAACGAGGCGGCCGCGCGCATGCGGCACAACCGGCCAGCGTGCGTGCGATCGACATCTGCTGGCCGCTCGGCAATGTCGCCGCGACCACGCCCGCGCCGCTGTGCCGGCAGCGTCGCACCGCCTGGGTGCTCGACGACGCGATTCCACCCACCTTCGCCGAACGCGACCTCGGCGCCTGGTCATCCGGTCTGCTCACGCTGCGCATCAACCGGCATGGCCAGCGGCTCAGCGGCGCCTGCCATGCCGCACACGAACACACGATCCGGCTCGCACGCTGGCCGGTGCTGGCCACGCCGTGGTTGAGCGTCGACGACCGCCGCGCCGCGGCATTGCCACCGCTGGCCCCGGGTTGCGCCGCCGATTCGCTGGACGTCGCCAGCCCGATCCGCATTGCCGGCCTCAACCCCGGCGTCACCCTGCGCCGTGCGCCGAACAGCGATCGTCAGCTGCGCGTCAGCTTGAACGCCATGGGGACGCAGGGCCCGGTGCAATGGCTGCTCAATGGCCGCCTGCAAGGCAGCAGCGTGGGTGCGATGCCGATCCTGCTCACCCTTCCGCAAGCCGGCGACTACCGGATCACCGCCCTCGCCGCGGACGGTGCCTTCGCCACCCTGGCGTTGCGCGTCGCAGGCTGAGCACGATCCGGCGCCATCCCGCGGATTCCGACGCCCACGCGACGTAGCGCAGGAGCGCAGGTTGCGTGCACGGATGCGGCACCGCGTATCGCGCGCCGCCTTCCGACGACGGTGCGGCGCCTATCCGATGGCAGACAGCGGTGGCGCGCGTACCACCAGGATGTCGCCGGGCACCGCGTGCACGATGCGCCGGGCCGTGCCGCCGATCAGCATGTGGAAGGCCAGGTTGCGGTTGAGTGCGCCGATCACGGTGAGGTCGGCGTCTTTTTCCAGCACGTAGTTGCGCAGCATGATTTCGGGGTGGCCATGCTCGACCAGCGGCTGGATCCGCTGGCGAACGTCGTCGGGCAGGGCCGCGCCCGCGATGAAAGCTTCCATCGTGGACAATTCCATCCGGACGAAGTCCTGGCGGTGGGCCGGGTCCAGCCACAGCGACTGGTAGGGAATGTCCAGCGCGTGCATCAGTACGAGTTCCGCGCCGGGAAACAGCGCCACCGCCGTGCCCAGGCCGTGGCGCGATTCGGCGGTGAAATCGGTGCCGACCAGGATGTGCCGGTAGGCACCGTGCGGGCGGTTCTTGACCACCAGCAGCGAGGCCGGCGATTTGCGCACGAGCTGTTCGGCGGTGTTGCCGAGCAGGCCGCCGAGGCTGCCGCTGGGCGCGCCCAGCACGACCAGGTCGCCACCTTCGCGCGCGGTCGCTGCGAGGATGACGGCTGCCGGGTCGCCTTCGGCCACGTGGATGCTCAGCTCGCCGATCCGCTCGCCCAGATCGCGGCGGATCTGCCGCTCGATGGCGGCCGTCCGATCGGGAGCCTGCCGCCACGACGGCGCATCGTCGGCAACCGGCCAGGATTCCGATGTCCGCGGCGCGGCATGCACCACCAGCAAGGGCAGCTGCCACTGCCGGGCGAGCTGGGCGGCCCGGTCCAGCGCGCGGTCGCAGCGCGCGCTGAGGTCGGTGGCCAGCAGGATCCGGTTCGGCAGGGTCATGCGCGCGGCGGCGGCGTTCATTTCGATCTCCCGTGGCGTGGTCATCGTCGTGCCGGTCGAAGTTTGACCCCGACCATTGCACAATCGGGGTATCCGTGGCGACTGCACGCGGCAGGCAAGCAATTTCCGTGGATCGACACCATGCAACGAGTGCCGTGACTGATGCCAGACAACGTCGTGCCCAGCATCATCCTCTGCCTTCCGTTCCTGGCCAGCGGGTTCATGTTCGTGTTCCGTGCCGCTGGCCGCAACCTGGCGGTCTGGCTGATGACCGGCACGGCGCTGCTCGGTCTGTTGCTGACGCTGTGGTTGTATCCGGCGCTGGCCGACGGCGGCGCGTTGCGCCAGGCGATCCCGTGGGCACCGGCGCTGGGGCTGGATCTGGTCCTGCGGGTGGACGGTTTCAGCTGGCTGTTCATGCTGCTGATCTGCGGCATCGGCATGCTGGTCG
Organism: Rhodanobacter sp.; assembly: GCA_035605895.1. Classification (GTDB taxonomy): domain Bacteria; phylum Pseudomonadota; class Gammaproteobacteria; order Xanthomonadales; family Rhodanobacteraceae; genus Rhodanobacter. Next base: position 2,308 of record DATNGL010000136.1, on the reverse strand, counting down.
GCGTCTACGCCCGCTACTACATGCCGGCGGACGATCCGCTGTCGCGCTTCTTCGCGCTGCTGCTGGCGTTCATGGGTTCGATGCTGGGCATCGTGATGTCCGGCAACGTGATCCAGCTGGTGTTCTTCTGGGAGATGACCAGCCTGTTCTCGTTCCTGCTGATCGGCTACTGGCACCATGGCGCATCCGCGCGCGACGGTGCACGGATGGCGCTGATCGTCACGTCCGGCGGCGGGCTGTGCCTGTTCGCCGGCATGCTGCTGCTGGGACACATCGCGGGCAGCTACGACCTCGACGTGATCCTGGGTTCGGGCAGCCTGATCCGCGCGCACGCGCTGTACACGCCCACGCTGCTGCTGATCCTGCTCGGCGCGTTCACCAAGAGCGCGCAGTTCCCGTTCCACTTCTGGCTGCCGCAGGCGATGTCGGCGCCGACGCCGGTGTCGGCCTACCTGCATTCGGCCACGATGGTGAAGGCCGGGGTGTTCCTGCTGGTGCGTTTCTGGCCGGTGCTGGGCGGCACCGCCGAGTGGTCGTGGATCGTCGGCGGGGTCGGCCTGGCCACGCTGATCCTGGGCGCGTATGCGGCGATGTTCGAGCAGGACCTGAAGGGCGTGCTGGCCTATTCGACGATCAGCCACCTGGGCCTGATCACCATGCTGGTCGGCCTGGGCAGCGCGCTCGGCGTGGTCGCGGCGATCTTCCACATCGTCAACCACGCTACCTTCAAGGCCTCGCTGTTCATGGCCGCCGGCGCGGTCGACCACGAGGCCGGCACGCGCGACCTGCGCAAGCTCGGCGGCCTGCGCCGGGTGATGCCGGTCACCGCCACGCTGGCGCTGGTGGCCGGTGCGGCGATGGCCGGCGTGCCGTTGTTGAACGGCTTCCTGTCGAAGGAGATGTTCTTCGCCGAGACGCTGGCCGCGCGGCAGGGGCCGCTGCTGGATGCCATCTCGGTGGTGATCGCGGTGGCGGCCAGCGCGTTCGGCGTGACCTACTCGATCCGTTTCGTGCGCGGGGTGTTCTTCGGCCGCATGGCCACCGACCTGCCCCGCGAACCGCACGAGCCGCCGCTGTGGATGCGCCTCCCGATCGGCCTGCTGGCGCTGGCCTGCCTGCTGGTGGGCGTGCTGCCGGCACGGGTGATCGGTCCGTCGCTGCACGTCGCCGCCGCGGCGGTGCTGGGTGCCGGGCACATGCCGACGTACAGCCTGGCGGTGTGGCACGGGCTGACCACGCCGCTGCTGATGAGCGTGCTCGCGTTCGTGGCCGGCTGTCTGCTGTTCGCCGTGCTGCGCCGCCATCTCGCCAGCCGCGAGGTGGCGCCGCTGACCGGCCGGCTCAACGGCAAGCGGATCTTCGAGCGCGTGCTGGCGGTATTTGCGGCGGATATCCCGCAGCGGATCGAGCGCCTTTATCCAACCCGGCGGCTGCAGCCGCAATTGCTGTGCATCGTGCTGCTGGCGCTGCTGGCCGGCGCCCTGGCCGCGACCAGCGCACCGTTCGATGTCGAGCCGCGCTGGGCCAGCGTCGATCCGGCGTTCGCGCTGCTGTGGCTGCTCGGCGCGGCCTGCGCGATCGGCGCGGCGAACCAGGCCAAGTTCCACCGACTGGCCGCGCTGATCCTCACCGGTGGCGCGGGACTGGTCTCGTGCGTGAGCTTCGTGTGGCTGTCGGCGCCGGACCTGGCGGCGACCCAACTGCTGGTGGAGGTAGTCACCACCATCCTGATCCTGCTTGGCATGCGCTGGCTGCCCAAGCGCATCGCCGGACTGGCGCCGGAGAATCGCCGGCAGCGCTTTCGCCGCCGCCGCGACGTGCTGATCGCGATCGTGGTGGGCGCCGGCGTGGCCAGCCTGGCCTATGCGGCGATGATGCACCCGGTGAGCGAGTCGATCTCGCGCTTCTTCCTCGAACGCGCCTATAGCGAGGGCGGTGGCCACAACGTGGTCAACGTGATCCTGGTCGATTTCCGCGGCTTCGACACGCTGGGCGAAATCAGCGTGCTGGCGATCGTCGCGCTGACCGTGTTCGGCCTGCTGCGCCGGTTCCGCCCCGCCGCCGAAAGCATCCATGCGCCGGTGCAGCAGCAACAGCAGACCGCGCTGGATGCGGCCCAGCCCAGTCGCGCCGCCGATCATTCGTTGACCGATTACCTGATGATCCCGGGCCTGATCATCCAGCTGATGTCGCCGGTGATCCTGCTGTTCGGGCTGCACCTGTTCCTGCGCGGGCACGACCTGCCGGGCGGCGGTTTCGTCGCCGGCATCACCGTGGCGGTGGCGCTGATCCTGTTGTACATGGCGCG